>DASUEF010000251.1:0-45243 GCA_036275215.1 Limnobacter sp.
AAGCAACCCTTTTGCCATGTCAGAAGTCTGGAAACCCAGCGTTACAGTTGCCGCCATTGTGGAGCATCAGGGCAAGTTCCTGATTGTGGAAGAACACACCACCGATGGCATCAAACTCAACCAACCTGCAGGCCACCTGGATCCCGGTGAGACGCCTGCCAGTGGCGCTGCGCGCGAGGCACTTGAAGAATCCGCCTGGGAAGTTCAACCCCTGGGCCTGCTGGGCATCTACCTCAGCCGTTACACCAGTTCACGCACCGGCGAAGACGTGACCTACCTGCGCTTTGCTTTTGCAGCCAGCGCGGTGAAGCACCACACCGATCGGGCACTGGACGAGGGCATCATTCGCACACTGTGGATGACCCCAGACGAGTTGCGTGCCACGCAAAGCCAACATCGAAGCCCTTTGGTGCTGCGCTGTGTAGAAGATTTCCTCAACTGGC
This sequence comes from Limnobacter sp., assembly GCA_036275215.1. Taxonomy (GTDB): domain Bacteria; phylum Pseudomonadota; class Gammaproteobacteria; order Burkholderiales; family Burkholderiaceae_B; genus Limnobacter. The sequence continues at coordinate 444 of DASUEF010000251.1, forward strand.
GGGCCGGCAAACAGCCCATCATGCCCCTTGAGCATGTGTACACCCACGAAAGCGTCCTAAAAGGCCCTCTGCCCCCAGGCATGTCTTGAAGACGCATGTTAGAGCATTGCCATGAGTAAAACCGTGGTCATCGGCATGTCCGGTGGCGTAGATTCCTCCGTGTCGGCCTGGCTGCTCAAGCAACAAGGCTACAAGGTGATTGGTCTTTTCATGAAAAACTGGGAAGACGATGACGACTCCGAGTACTGCTCGAGCCGCCAGGATTGGCTGGACGCGGCCAGCGTGGCCGATGTGGTGGGTGTGGACATTGAGGCAGTCAATTTTGCAACCGAGTACAAAGACCGAGTGTTCTCCGTCTTCTTGAGTGAATACTCCGCTGGCCGCACGCCCAACCCAGACATTCTGTGCAACAGCGAAATCAAGTTCAAAGCGTTTCTGGACCACGCCTATAGCCTGGGTGCGGACTATATCGCCACGGGCCACTACGCCCGCGTGCGTGAGTTGGATGGCGAGTTTCAACTCCTCAAAGCCCTGGATGCCAGCAAAGACCAATCTTACTTTTTGCACCGGCTCAACCAGGCGCAGCTGAGCAAAACACTGTTCCCTTTGGGCGAGATACACAAATCCGAAGTGCGCAAAATCGCACAAAATTTAGGTCTGGCCAACGCTACAAAAAAAGACTCCACGGGCATTTGCTTCATCGGTGAACGCCCCTTCCGGGAGTTCTTGAACCGCTACCTGCCCACGGCCCCTGGCCCCATCTTGAACGACCAAGGGCAACACGTGGGTGAGCATGTTGGCTTGAGCTTTTACACCCTGGGTCAACGCAAGGGCATTGGGATTGGCGGTCAAAAAGACGGCAACGGCGAGCCATGGTTTGTGGCCCGCAAAGACCTGAAGAACAACACCCTGTATGTGGTTCAAGGTCATGACCACCCCTGGTTGCACCAAAACACCTTGCGGGCCGAGCAGGCCCATTACATTGCCGGGCAAGCGCCCGACGTGAGCGAGCTTGCTTGCAAGGCGCGCTACCGGCAAGAGGATGCTGCCTGCACATTCGCTGCGCAAGGCGACCATTTTGAGCTTGGATTTGTACAAAGCCAGTTTGCTGTGACACCTGGCCAAAGTGCAGTGTTGTATCGGGGGGATGTTTGCTTGGGTGGGGGCATCATTGCCTGAAGCCCCCATCGCTGAACCGGTTACTCAGGTTTGGTGTCTTCAAAACTAGGGCGGCAAGCCAAACGCTCTGAATAATCCTTCAACTCAGGATACATGTCGCGCCATTTCAGCTCTGGCATGCGGAAATCCAGATAGAACAAAGCACACCCCACTGTGATGTCTGCCAAGCTGAATTGCTCTGTCAAATAAAAGCCTGGCGTGGTCTTAATTCGATGAGTTACCCAGGCCAATCCGTTGTGGATCTTCTGGATTTGCCGGTCTATCCAGACCTGACTCACTTTGTCACCCTCGTGGAATTTTTTCTCAAGAATAATATCCACTGCGGCCTGGCACATGCCTTGCCCCAGAGACTCCATGGTTCGCACCAGCGCACGCATATTTGGGTTGGTGGGCAGCAAGGGCACGGTGGGCATCATGTATTCCAGGGTGCCTGAAATCACCAAAGAATCAAACACAGTCTGACCGCCGTCTAGAATGAGGCATGGCACTTTGCCCAAAGGGTTGTATTCGGCAATGCGGGTGTCTGGCTCCCACACTTTTTCGATCACAAACTCGTAAGGAATTTCTTTTTCTTGGAGCTGAACGCGGATTTTGCGCACGAAGGGGCTGGTCGTCGATCCCACTAGTTTCATCACAGTTCTCCTGAATACAATCCTGGATGAGATTGCGTCTTGTTTTACGATCGGAAAGTGTCTAACAGATTTGGATTTTGAACAAGCAGAAATCCAAATTTGCCGGCAGAGCTCCCTTGGTCACAAGCACAGCCCCCTCAGAACGGTTATAATGCAAGGCTTTGAAAAATCTTGATTTTTACAGTCCACAATGATTTCTTCCGACACTCTCACCGCCCTCAACGCCCTCAGCCCACTGGATGGGCGTTACCAGTCCAAAGTGGCGAGCCTGCGCCCACTTCTCTCCGAAGCTGGCTTCATGCACCACCGTGTGATTGTTGAAATCGAGTGGCTAAAAGCCTTGGCCAACGCTGGCTTTACCGAACTTCCGGCGTTTTCAACGAGAGCCCTGGAGGCATTGGAAGCGATCAAAAACAATTTTTCGGAAACCGATGCACAGCGAATCAAAGAGTTTGAAGCGACAACAAATCACGATGTAAAAGCTGTTGAATACTTTATTAAAGAAAAGTTTCAGTCCGATGAAGAACTAAAAAAAGCAGCCGAGTTCGTGCACTTTGCCTGCACCTCGGAAGACATCAACAACATGAGCCATGCGCTGATGCTGAAAGCATCGCGTGAGCAGGTGGTGGTGCCCACGCTCAACAAATTGGTGACCACACTGCGCACTTATGCGCACCAATTTGCCCACATTCCCATGATGTGCCGCACCCACGGCCAACCCGCAAGCCCCAGCACGCTGGGCAAAGAGCTTGCCAACGTGGTGCACCGCCTGGAGCGGGCAATTGCCACCATTGAAGCGGTGGAGCTGCCGGCCAAAATGAATGGCGCCGTGGGCAACTACAACGCTCACCTGTCTGCTTACCCCCATTACGACTGGGAGAACCTAAGCAAGAAGCTGATTGAAAGCCTGGGACTCACCTTCAATCCCTACACCATCCAGATTGAGCCCCACGACGGGATTGCGGCACTGATGGATGCCATTGCACGCGCCAACACCATCGTGATCGATCTGTCCCGGGACATTTGGGGCTATATCTCCTTGGGCTACTTCAAACAGAAACTCAAGGCTGGTGAAGTGGGCTCCTCCACCATGCCCCACAAAGTCAATCCCATCGACTTTGAAAACGCTGAAGGCAATCTGGGCATGGCCAATGCGGTGCTCAAGCACCTGTCCGAGAAACTGCCCATATCCCGCTGGCAGCGCGACCTCACCGACTCCACCGTGCTACGCAACCTGGGTGTAGGCATCGGGTACACAGTGCTTGCCTACGAAAGCTGTCTGCGTGGCCTAGGCAAACTGGAAGTGAATCAAGCAGCCATTGCCGCTGACATTGACGACGCCTGGGAACTGCTGGCCGAGCCCGTTCAAACGGTGATGCGCCGCTACGGTTTGCCCAATCCTTATGAGCAACTCAAAGAACTCACTCGTGGCAAGGGAATCACACGGGAAGCACTGCAAACTTTCATCACAACGCTGAATTTGCCACAAACCGAAAAGGACCGCCTGCTGGCAATGACCCCAGCAAGCTACATCGGCAAAGCTGCAGAACTCGCAAGGCGAATTTGAACCGGGTAGAGCCGACCTCACGGGCACCGGTCGGCTCTAACGCTTAAGGCACTGCCTTGAGCTGTCTTGGTTCGAGGACGTTTTTGCACTGCTCTGAACGACGCCACCTCTCACCTGGATGTCATATCTGGAACACGCCGTGTCCATGTGCGCAAAAGACGAGCTCAAGGTGAGCGTTGCATCGTATTGCTGATATTCAAAGCCAGTGATAGGCCTGGCAGAAAAGGTAAAACGCTCAGAGGCCAAAGCAGGGTTGAACCGCAAAAGGTCCTGTTCTGTCCCGTACTGGGTGTTTTGATCCCTATAACGCAATTGGGTCGTCGTTATTCCCTGAATCAACTCATTGGCCTCCAGCCGAAGAGACCTTCGCTGAAAACTGTCATACCCCCCCAATGCGAGCGTTGCAAGCAATGCCGATACTGCCAAGGCAATCATCAACTCCAACAATGTGAAACCGCGGTGCGACCTTGAACCCAAATCGTTTGTGCACATGGTTTAAACGCCTTTGGCTAAAGCCACGTGAAACTTCTCGCAACGGTAACCCGTGGTGCAACCGTTCGCCTCGGACGCCCCGGGTTGAACCACCTCAGTTTGTACCGCTTCACGCCAGCGGTACCCCACGCTCAGACTCACCACATTCATACCGGGCAGAGGTGCAGAATGTACTGCGCACCCGGTTAGCTCAAACTTCATAAAACGAACCGACTCACTGAAGTTACTGTGCCAAACATCCAACATGTTGTAGTTTGTCTGAGGGTGGTTGGAGTTCGGCTCGACATTCCTTTGAGCCACCCCAGATGCCCGAACCATGTCCATACAATAGCCAACCATGCGCTCTTTCCAAACATCGTAGGTCAGCACACGCGCCAAATCCAGATCAGTGCCAGCCTGTGACAACAGGGCTGCATACTCTTTGACTGCCTTGGTGATTTGCACACGAGAATCAACACTGCTGGACTGAGCATTCTGCTGCGTTTGTAAACCCACGGCCGAAAGCACCATTGCAGCAACCAACGCACTCACCAGCACGGCCTCCAACAAACCAACCCCTGCACATCGATTCAAACGTTTCAGCATGACGATTACCTTTCAAAAAAACGAATGGAGGGCTCGAGGCGAGACATGGCTGTACGAGTCTCTGTGGAGCAAAACTCCTGTGTAACTGGCGTACAAACCGATTCCAACCTTGTGGATACACTGCCTGTGCTGCGGCGAACAATACAGCTGCGCACTTGGTCTGTGCGGTCAGTGAAAAAGTAGAACAAGCCACGCATGCGAGCATCTGTACTCAAACGATCCGAACTGGTTGTGATTGCACCGTTGTCAGGCAGTCTTGCACTGCACTGCTTGTACCGTGGAATGCCCCACCAGCGTCTGGGTGCCACAGACAAGCCTCGACCCATTAAGATGAGGTCACCGCCCACCACAACGTTGGCATTCAACATGACGTCTTCGACAAACAGATTTCCCAATACGATGATGAGTTGAGCAGCGGGGTAGCGAAGATGTCGCCAATACACACCATCCGTCCCACGGGCATCAATCACAACCACCGCATTGTCTTGCGTTGACTGCGCACCAGAGTAAGGTGCGGAGCATGCAACCCGGTGAGCGGTCGAATCCCAACTCAAACAGGAGTTTGAAGAGGTATTCAGCGGATTGTTCCAGTGATCCCGAATCCACCGGGGCGTTGCACCTGAAATATATTGTTGATAGCTTTGCCACCGTGGTCTATCTACCATCGCACGTTCGGTTTTGATCATCCGATAATTCTCGGCAGTCAATGCTTGACGATACTTCTCTCTAGACTGAGAGTTGCGCAAAAAATCCTCCCACTGGGCGTACGCACTCAGTTCTGCCTCTCTCCGTCTTTCGGCAAGCCGTCGCGCAGATTCCTCCTCGCTACTCTGGCTTCCGTATGACAAACCGCCATACCCTGAGCTGTTCTCGGGCTCTTCAGCGCGCATCGAAGCCGCCTCATTCAATCGGCGTACAAGCTCATCATGTGCTTGCAAAATGTCACGCCATGCGCTCGGGTTTTGACTTTCCAAAGCCACTTCGCAACCCACCGTTGGGTCTCGCTGGCCCCCACCGTACAACGCTGCCGATCGATTGCCCTCGGCCAGCCGCGATTGATGCACCAACTCCCTGAAATCAACTGCATCTGGGTTAGCACCATTGGCCACCTCGGTTTCACAAAAATCAATGGTTGGTACTTGAGCAAATTCGTTGCCCACCAGCCCCTGACCAGACGAATAGACTGGCGATGCATTCACCAACTGCCCATTGCGCTCATATTGGATTCCATGCCGTGGTTGAGAACGCACATCGACGTAGTAATAAACAACCCCCAACTTTCTCCAATCTTCCTGATCCGCTGTGGTGTTGCCAGATGCAAACAAACGCTGGGCATCGCGTTGTGCGGGCTCGATTGGAAGCAAGGAATTCAAATCCTGGTCAATACCCGCGCGGCTCACACGCTTCAAATCAGAAATGTTTAGGCCTAGATAATGCTTCACCAAATTGTCTGCGCTCTGCTGCAAAGAACTCAAATGAGAGGTGTTCAAATACACCGAGTTGGATTGGATGGTCGTTCTTAAGTTGGCCGTTTGGCTAAGCAGCGTCTCGTGAAGCAAATCTGGACGAAGCTCCCGCCCAGGGTTGGCTGGATGCGGCAGGTACGAATAATCCAAATGCAAGGGCCCCCCGGGACCTCCCAGTGTCCCATTTTCTCCCGCAGGAGTCACACCCAGCACGTTGAGTTCCAAGTCCCGCCCATTGCTGCCATAGCCCCCGCCAATGGCAGCCCTTGGAACCACTCCACCCCCCACCTCCAAGGGTTTGTAGTACGGCAATGGCGGCATGTTGTGCGCACCAATGAACAACTGGTTTTCAGCGAAAGACACGCTCAGCCGAGTTTTAAATCCTTCGGCAAACATTCGGCTAGACGGGCTTCCGTTTACGATATTGCCAGTCACCGTGACTGGGGCTCTCCACAACTTGCTCAAATTCCTAATCCGATTGGGATTGGCTGCAACAGCCCCAGAATAAACATCCCCCATCAGAAAGCCGCCCACAGTCCTGAGGTTAAGAGGTTTGAATTCGTAGGCATCATCTTGCCCACAAGATTTGACCGAGACTTCTTCAGACTGACTATTAACAGTCACTTCTTTCTGTGTGCAGATTTCAGTGGTATTTGAATCACAGGTGGTTGTCGAAAAATTCTCGGAGGGCAACATGGCACCCAATAACTCATGCCGCGCGCAGGCCCCTTGGCCTTGAACGTCACACCGGTGTGTACCAACAATGCGATAGTTGACCTTCCACTGCACTGGGTCTGGTGGTAAGCATGTATTTTCGCGGTGACTAATCGCTGCATATATTTCTATGCCATCACCCGACGCCACGCGGTCTGCGGGCAATGTCAGGCGAAAGGTCAAAGGTTGTGAATGACCCGCAGGCCCTGTTTCTACAGAATTGCAAAACTGGGGATTCACCTGCGGAAAAGCTGCCGTTATCAGCGACAAGCGATTGTGATCTAGTGAATTAAAGTACGCTTGAAGCTGGGCCACACCCTCGTTTGCGTTCATCTGCGCACGCGCAATGTCCCATGTGTCTTCGGAAATTTCTTTTCGCAAAGACAAACTGCCAGAACCAGACACGGACAAGAACACAATCAGGCCCAGAATACCAGACACGATTAAGATCGATCCCATGCCCTTTTGAGCGACTCGCCCGGATTTGACATTCAAAAGCTTGCGCATCATTTCACCTCAAAATACACGGTTTGCCCGGGAAGGTTACCAACACGATGTCTCGAAATAGCGGTCCTGCCTGCGCTGGCGACTGTTGGTCAGGTGTAGCCCCGGCTTTGCGTTCAAAGCTGTAGTGGAGCACCAAAGAATTGAGACCATTTTCTCCAGGACGACAATCCACATCATCCCGACCCAACTGGTTCACTGGGGGAAAACATTGTTTGGGGGGAGCATTCGACAACAACTCAGAAAAACTTCCGTTGCGAACCTGACAGGCCATAAAACTCTTCAAAGGCAAGTTTCTTTCATTGTTTAGCTTCACCCAAGAACCATTGCGCAACCCCGCCGGCGTTTGGTTATAGCCAGCATCGCAAAGCCCTTTTAGCAAACGATGAATCACAGTTCCTGCCTGCGAATCGTCCGACTCGTTTGCATGGTCGGTGTCAGCAAAATCATTGATGTTGTTTTGCGCTTGAAAATACTCAAAACTCGAGCCTTTTCCCCTATACATCACAAACCGATTGACCTGCCTGTTGTGACCCAAAAGATCACCAGCCGATGAGGAGGCAACACAGTACTTTTGCTCAAAATTTTGGGTCATCGGCGTTTGGGCATTGACCGGAATACAGACCCCCTCGGCGTTGTAAGCACACACATACAAAGAGGCAGGCCGATCGTCAATTACCGATCCTGCATTGGATTGCGAAAGATCTGATCGAACAACATCCATCAGCGCGTGTACAGACATCAAGTTGTTTTCATCAATTCTGTGTGCGCTACTCACAATAAACATGGGCAGCACCTTAACCATCAGCGCCACAGACAAAAACGTCAGCGCTGCAGCAATGCTTATTTCAACCAACGTGAAACCAAGAGATCTCTTTTTCATTTGCACACCTCGATGATTTTCAATCCCCGGTCAGTATTAACACCCCAGACTGTTCGACACGAAACTGCCAACGGCCCGCGTGCGTGTTTTGGGGGTTGTAAAAACTGATCAAGGTAGACGCGTGCGAATTGCCGTTTCTTTTCAGGAATCCGCTGCCAGCCAAAAACTGAAACGAATCCTGAACGCCCAAAGGGCATGACTGTCCGTGCGCTCTGGAGGGACCAGAATCCATGGAATATGCAAGATCCAAAAACCTTAACTTTTGCACTTGCCCCCGGCGAGAATTGCCCCCACCAGAGTTGCCTGGTTGACAACCCACGTCGTGGGTGCGATCCAAGGAATAGTGATACTCAACAACTGTGGTGCAGGGATTATCAGGATGGGATGAATCTGGTGCGCGTGTTAAAACCACACAAGCGTTGGTGTTCGTTTTCACAGCATGCACCCGCGCTGCTGCAAAAATTGAATGGACTTCTTCAACCTGAGCCGCAAGGCCTGAACTGCCCAGACCCGATTGTGCATGGCCAAAAAAGAGCGCAGAAACCAAGGCGACAATGGAAATCACAATGGTGAGTTCCAACAAACCCACGCCGCGGCTCCAAACTGAATTTCTGTGGGGTGCCATACCAGCCCCTCTCCAACATCAACGCCTTGATTGTTGTTGAGATTGGAAAACACGCCTATACCCCGCACATGTCAATCCTGAGCAGCTAATTCATAAGAATTAACTCGCGCCAATCGACAAACAAGCGGGGTGAATTTAACTTTGGGTGTAGAGCGGAGACCCCAGTTTGGCGATGAGCCGATCACACACAAAACCGTGGATGACTGCAAATGAACGATCATCAATCGGCGTGTAGGAAACACCGAAAATGAACTGATCTTCCTCGGCATGCACCGAGGCAACGGTTGCAGACAACTCCATCAGATAACGGCGATCTAACAGGGAAATCTGAAACGCAATGCCCACCTTTTGCCCAGCCGCAAGATTGGACAAGTCAGAAGATCGGAACTCCGCCCCACCTGTTGAAATGTTAGTGATGATGCCGTTTGCGTGCCCCCCATTCCAACGAATGGTTGTTGGAAGTTCACATGCGACCCGCCGCGCAGATCGAACAGTCTTGGCCTCTAAATTCTGGGCATGCGGCCAAGAGATGACCAACATCGGGTGAGGTGATAGCAGAACCTTCTCCACCATTGCGGTGAAGTGATAAACCGAAAGGCCGTAAAACGAGCGAAACTCCCAAACTTGCCCTTCTTTTACGAAGATACATTGCCCGTCCCGAGTCGGATGAGTCACCACGAACGCTTCGTGACCATGGGCACCCACGAGTCTTACCTGAAAAGTTTCTGCACTCCCCGGAAGCCCCATTTTTAGAACACTCCCAGTCTCTGAAGGTTCCTCTGGGGTGAGTTTGACAGTACCTGACTTGAACTGTTTTTCTGGCGTTACTGAACCATATTTTTGACGGTTAGACACCGCAGACTTGGCCCACCTGGGGTTGTGATACAGCCCTTTGCCAGACAGCTCATCCAACTGCTTGGTGCTTGCAATGATTTGCCCAGCTGCGAGCAACAAAACTCCTTGGCTGTCATAAATTGAAAAAGGCAATGGTTTGCCCAATTCAATCTCGCCTTTGGCCAGCGGGGATAACTCTTTCGGATTGTCCACACCACCTCACCCAGAAGGCCCATTCCCATGATTCAGGGCGTCTCGAATTCCTTGTCTTTTTTGACAGGCTTGACAAGGTCTTCACGAGTCAAGCCCAACCACATCAACAGCGGGCTAGCGACCAACACTGAAGAGTAGATACCAAACAGAATACCAATGGTGAGCGCCAAAGCAAAGCCATGCAAGGTGGGACCACCAAAAAACAACATGGAGCACACCATGATTTGTGTGGATCCATGGGTGATGATGGTTCGAGAGATGGTCCGGGTGATCGCGTTGTCGATGGTTTCTGACACAGTCATTTTTCGCACACGCTTGAACGTTTCCCGAATACGGTCAAACACCACAACCGACTCGTTGACTGAGTAACCCAACACAGCAAGCACAGCAGCCAACACAGCCAGAGAAAACTCCCATTGAAAAAACGCAAAAAAACCAAGAATGATCACAACATCGTGTAAGTTGGCGATGATGGCGGAAACGGCGAATTTCCATTCAAATCGCATGGCCAGATAAATCATGATGCCGCCGATCACGATGATCAAGGCAATCAAGCCATTTTCGGCCAATTCACGCCCCACCTGTGGCCCCACAAACTCCACACGCATGAGCTGCACGCCCGCCCCTCCCACGGCCAACACCTCGTCGGTCATGGCTTGCTGATTGAGTTTGCCTTCGCTGCCCAAAGCGCCACCCTGCAGGTCCTTCACAGCCAAACGAACCAGCACATCCCTGGATGTGCCGAAGTTCTGGACCTGTGGCTCGGCGATGCCTTTGTTTTGCAAGGCGCTACGGATTTTTTCCAGATCTGCTGTCTCGGTGTAGCGAGCTTCCACCAACACCCCACCCGTGAACTCCACACTGAAGTTCAGGCCTTTGGAAAACAGAAAAAAAACCGCTGCCAAAAATGTGAGAAACGAGATCACGTTAAAAATCTTGGCATGCCGCATGAACGGGATATCTTTTTTAATTCGGAACAGTTCCATGTCTTGCTCAGTAAAATGTTCTTGCGATTGGCTTAGGGCTTTTTGGCCGCAGCCACATCAGAATCCGGACGCCAAATTTGCCCGATGCTGACGGAGTCCAGTTTTTTCTTGCGGCCATACCAAAGGTTAACCACCGCACGGGAAACCACCACAGCACTGAAAATTGAAGTCAGAATGCCCAGACAATGCACCACAGCGAACCCACGCACTGGGCCTGAGCCAAATATCAACAAAGCCAAACCGGCAATCAGCGTGGTGATGTTGGAGTCCAGAATGGTCGCCCAAGCGCGGTCGTAGCCGGTGGCAATGGCCTGCTGGGGATTGGCCCCTTCGCGCAGTTCTTCCCGAATTCGCTCGTTGATCAATACGTTCGCATCGATCGCCATGCCCAAGGTGAGCGCAACCGCTGCCAAACCAGGCAAGGTGAGCGTGGCTTGCAATACGGATAGCAAAGCAAACAACAGCAACACGTTCACCCCCAAGGCAAACACGGAGAACACACCAAACAACAGGTAGTAAATCATCATGAACACACCCAAGGCGATGAAGCCGTAGAGGGTAGAGTTGATGCCCTTGCTGATGTTATCCGCACCCAGGCTTGGTCCAATGGTGCGTTCTTCTATGATGTCCATGGGAGCGGCCAGTGAGCCCGCTCGCAGCAACAAGGCCAAGTCGGCCGCTTCTGCGGTGTTCATGCTGCCTGAAATCTGCACGCGCCCGCCACCAATTTCGCTGCGAATCACAGGCGCCGTGATCACCTCGCCTTTGCCTTTCTCAATCAGCAAAATGGCCATGCGCTTGCCGATGTTTTCGGCGGTGACGTTGCGAAAGATGCGTGCGCCCTGGCTGTCCAACGTGAGGTGTACAGCAGGCTCCTGCGTCTGGTTGTCAAAACCAGCCTGCGCATCCGTGAGGTTGTCCCCGGTCAAAATCACTTCGGGCTTGAGCAGCAAATCGCGACCACCGCGCTCGGTAAAACGCTCCAGCCCGAAGGGCACCACACCATTGTTGAGCGCAGAGGCCGCTTCTGGGCTGTCATCCACCAAGCGAACTTCCAATGTTGCGGTGCGCCCAAGAATATCTTTGGCCTTGGCAGTGTCTTGCACCCCTGGCAATTGCACCACAATGCGGTCTGCGCCCTGACGCTGAATCACAGGCTCGGCCACACCCAGCTCATTGATCCGGTTGTGCAAGGTGGTGATGTTTTGGCGCAGGGCGTACTCCCGAGCCTGCTGCGCCACCGTGTCCGAAAGCGATGCATTGAGCGCAAACTGCGTGTCATTTTCAGGAACACTCAAGACCAGGTCCGGCGAGTTTTTTGCAATGAGAGCCTGCGCCTTTGCGCGGGTTTGCTCATCACGGAAGGTCATTGCAAAGCCACCAGCACTGCGGTTCGCGCTGGCGTAGCGAATGTCCTCCTCACGCAGGGTTTGCTTGGCGTCGGTCAGCAAGGCGTCTTTGCGCTTTTCTAGCGCGGCTTCCATGTCCACTTGCAGAAGAAAGTGCACCCCGCCACGCAAATCCAGGCCCAGATACATGGGCAAAGCGTTGATGCTGGTCAACCAGTCCGGGGACTTGGACAACAAATTCAGTGCCACGATGTAATCTGGCTCGGCTTCGTTGGGATTTAGACGTTGCTGAATGATGTCACGGGCTTTTAACTGCTCTTCCGGGCTGTTAAAGCGCAGCTTGATGGTGCCCCCCCCCAGCGTTTGTTCGTAAAACACCCCATCTGGCGCAACGCCTTGATTGCCCAACATGCTGGCGAGCTGATCGGCCAAATCGGGCGTTATCTTCAGCGTGGACTTGCCGCTGGACACCTGCACCGCAGGCGCTTCGCCATAAAAATTTGGCAATGTGTACAACACGCCCAACACCAAGGTGAGGGCAACCAGCAGGTACTTCCAGAGGGGGTATCGGTTCATGACAAAAATTAACGGATGTCTTTCAGGGTGCCGCGAGGCAACAAACTTTGAACTGCGGCGCGTTGCACCACCACTTCAACGGGCTTGTCAGCCAAGTCCGCCACTTCGAGCGTGATATAAGAATCGTTGATTTTGCTGATTCGCCCCAGCAAACCACCTGAAGAAATCACCTCATCGCCCTTTTGCAGCGCTTCCACCATGGCCTTGTGTTCTTTCTGGCGCTTCATTTGGGGACGAATCGCCAAAAAATAAAGCACACCAAACATCAAAATAAGCGGCAAAAAGCTCAACAGGCCGCTTTCAGCGCCGCCGGCTGCGGATTGCGCAAACGCGGTAGAAATCACATTCATCTCCTTAAAGTTGTGACGGGTTCGCGCCGAGTATACAACGCCTGACCGAGCAAATTCAGACCATGGGGCTTGACTTGGGTTCCACTTCCCGTTTCACTTGATGGCTGTGGGAATACAAACAATGGGTCATAACCATGTCAGCAAAAACAGAACAGGCAACACTGGGTGGGGGTTGCTTCTGGTGCTTGGAAGCAGTTTATTCGCAGCTTAAGGGCATCTCCAAGTGTGAATCGGGTTACAGCGGAGGGCACGACCCAGCCCCCAATTACGACAAGGTGTGCTCTGGCCGAAGTGGCCATGCCGAGGTGGTTCGACTTGAATTCGACCCGGAAATCATCAGTTACCGCAAAATTCTGGCGGTGTTTTTTGCCATTCATGACCCCACCACGCCCAATCGCCAAGGCAACGACATCGGGCCACAGTACCGGTCAGTGATTTATTTCCACAATCCCGAGCAACACGAAACTGCCCGTGCGCTCATTGAAGACCTGGAGAGCCGGAAAATATACAGAGACAAGGTGGTGACCGAGCTAGCCCCGCTCACCAACTATTTCCCGGCAGAAAAGTATCACCAAGAATACTTTGAGAACAACCCCATGCAGCCTTACTGCGCGTACGTGGTTGCCCCAAAGGTTGAGAAGGCTGAAGACCTTTTTGGGGATCTATTCAAACGCAAGTGACCCGATTAACCAGGAGTTTGTGCTTGCCAGCCTGTGGCCCATTGATTAATCGCCCAGGCGGCCATCTGCATGCCCATGGTGGCGGTGACCGACACAACTGAGCCGTACCCTGCGCAATTGAGACCCGCTTCGGCTGCGCAATTGTTTGTGCGGGTGATTTGCTCTGGTGAAAAAAACACCTGCACCTTCATGCGCTTGTCTCTTGGGAAGGCGTGCTGCCTGCGCAGCTGGTAACGCAATTTGGCCAACAGGGGGTCGCTGATGCAGTCTCGCAAATCCGCTGGCTGAACCAGCCACGGCTGGCGCTTGCCTCCGGCACTGCCAGCCACCAGCACGGGCAGCTTCATGGCACGGCCCAATACACACAACGAGATTTTTGCTTGCGCGTTATCACAACAGTCCAACACCATGGGGGCACCTGCGTTGCCCTGCCCCTGCCGCAGTTCTTCCAACAACACCCCCGCGTTGCCAGGCTCCAAAAACATATCGCGCAGGGTCAGTTGGCAATTGGGTGCATATCCCCCAATCCAGTCAGCCAAAGCCCGGATTTTTTCTTGCCCTAGGGTGGCATCCCGGGCCTGAATTTGCCGATTGATATTGCTCTCAGCCACATGGTCCATATCAACCAGCGTGATACGCCCCACCCCGCTGCGGGCAAGCGCCTCTGCGGCCCAGGATCCAACCCCCCCTACGCCGACCACCATGGCCGACGCATGCCGCTGCAAATAATCCCGAAAACCTTCGCCATACAGGCGATCAATCCCACCAAAACGGCGAGACCAATCGGCTTGATGCATCGGGCTCTCCACGATCAACGGGCCTCCAAATCAATCACGCGCACTGCCACCTCGCGGGTGTTATCCCCACGCATCACCAGCAATTGCACCGTACCGCCTACCCCCACGGCCTCCAGGGCTTTGGAAAGCTGAAGCACATTGGCCACTGGCTTGCGGTCCACGGCGATGATGATGTCGCCCACCACACCCGCTTGCAGATCGAAAGGCAACAAACCTGCCTGATCGGCTGGCGACCCAGGCTCCACGCCCATCACAGCCACGCCACGAATACCCAAGCGACGCGCCATGGCCTCGTCGGCCACCGCAATGCCAATGCCTGGGCGGGGCAATGTACCCCGCTCAATCAACTGGGGAACAATCTGGTTCACCAAATCCACAGGGATGGCAAAACCAACCCCGGCCGAGCCACCGCTCTGAGACAAAATCGCTGTGTTCACGCCAATCAATCGGCCAGCCGAATCCAGCAACGGACCACCTGAGTTGCCCGGATTGATGGCCGCATCGGTTTGAATCACATCAGGAATTTCACGCCCATTGCTCACAGGCAAGGTGCGCTCCAGAGCACTCACAATGCCGGTGGTGAGGGTTTTGGACAAACCAAATGGATTGCCGATCGCAAACACAGACTGCCCAACTTTCAAATCGCTGGATGTGCCCACAGGAATTGGGCGCAAGTTGGCTGGTGCACTCACCAAACGCACCACGGCCAAATCGTATGAGGGGGCTATGCCCACCAAACGGGCTGGCAAAGGCTCCGAGTCATCCAATTGCACGCGAATGCGACTGGCCCCTTGAACCACATGGGCATTGGTCACAATATGCCCTTGTTCATCCCATACAAAGCCAGAGCCTGTGCCCTCGGCAATGCGCCTGAAAAAAAGCTGCCCCTGAACACTTTCGGTAAAAATGTAAGCCACTGAGCCCTTCGATATTTCGAACAACTCCACCACGCTTTTTTCAGAGGCCGACAAATCACCACGGGGCTGTACCACCCGCGGTGTGGCGTCCGTGGTTGCGCTAGAAAACCAGTTGCTGATGCTGGACTGGTTGTAAAGCACATACAGAAGCGCCACAAACAGCACAAATGCAAGTAAACCCGTGGCGGAAGCCCCATGTTGGTAGGTTTTATTTTTCACGATCAAGTTGATGGTTTGGGTTGAAAACTAAAAAGTCGATGCACCTCTGCGGAATTCACCATGCCCAAATTCAACGCAAGAGACCGATGCCCAGTTGGCAAGCCTTTGCCCTTGCGAAGCCGAATACGCGTATCCAGCAGGGTGTAGGGATCCACCTCGGGCACAAACCAAGTGGCTTGGTGCTGGGTTTGTCCTTGTGATTCGCAAAGCCCCGCCACCAACAACGGCACGTCAGCGCTGTGCAGCAAGCCGATTCCCAACTCGGTTTGGATCAGCACCCGCCCTTCTTCATCTTGATACAAGCCCGTGGGCCAGCACACGAGGCCTGTGTGCGCCCACAACATGAGCCCCTCACCGGGCAATTCGTGCATGTGGTACACCCACGGTGTGTACTCCAGGTCCACGTAGGCCTTTTGAGGTCCATTCTGAAAGTAATATCGGCCATCGGTCTCGGAAGCGTAATTTCTGGCAATGAAATTGAGAATGCGCGCGTTGCTGATGGTCAGCCCAGTTGGCACCGGCCCCGTGAGCAACCATTGCCCTTGCATTGTCAGCTTCAACCAACCCGAGATGGAGGGCACATTGGGCCAACGGGCCAGGGCTTGTTCAACCAAGTCATCCATGTGTGCCCCTGTCTGTGCCGTTGAAAAAATTTTGACACTGTTTGGGCAACCAGTCCAACTCGGGTTTTAGTCCGTGCCCTTGAGCAAACCCCACATGCCCACCATGCGGTGTGAAAAGGCAACGAACGGATGGAGAAACCTCGGCTTGCGAAGGCAAATGCTGCCCCCCCATGAAGGGATCGTTGTGGGCATGAATCATCAAGGTGGGCACAGCGATTTGCTTGAGCAGCGGTTTGGCAGACGAGGTTTGGTAATAGTGCTCTGCATCTTTAAAACCGTGCCAGGGAGCTGTCACCCGGTTGTCAAAATCGAAAAAATTTTTGCAAGATGCGATGGCCTGCGCATCACCCAAACCTGGAAACCGCCGCAACTTGTCCAATGACTTTGGGATGAGCGTGGACAAAAACATGCGGGTATACACCAGATTAAAACCTCTGGCCAGGGAGATGGCCCCAGCCAACAAATCCACAGGTGCACTCACCGACACTGCCGAGTCCACAATGCGGCAAGCCTGCTCCCCTTGCTCGCCCAACCATTTGAGCAGCACATTGCCCCCCAAAGACACACCTGTGACGTGCATGCGCTGCACCGTAGGCAGCGTGCCGCGCAAACGGCGCAAAATCCAGTCCATTTCAGCCGAGTCACCGGAGTGGTAGGCGCGTGGTAATCGGTTGTTTTCGCCAGAGCACCCCCGGAAATGAACAACCACCCCCAGAGCCCCCAATTGGCGGGCCTTGTTCATGATGGCCAAACTGTAGTGGCTGCGTGAACACCCTTCCAAGCCGTGGAAAAGCACCCACAGCTGCGTATGTGCATTCAAGGCGCTGGGCACCTCGGTGAAATCCAGGTCAATAAAATCTCCATCCGGCGTGTCCCAACGAACACGGTGATAATGCATCGATGGTTTGTTGGCCCAACGGGCGGAGACGATGGTTTGAGAGTGCCCATCGGGCAACCACCAAGGAGGACGGTAAGCCATTGCTGCCTGGCCTGCGGATTAATGCAGCGTAGGCTGCGGGTCAAAATCGGACAAATCGTCGTCAGCCATTTCTTCAACGTCCATGGCAGGACTGGCATGATGCATTACGATTTTCCATCCACTGGGGCCTTTGTGATACACATTGGTGGCGTTGACCTGCACCACATGCGGCTCGCCACGCGAAGAGCTCATCATGACCTGTTCCACAATGTTGTGCACAGCCACCATCACGCCCTCCACACGGTGCACCGGCACCACTCGAATTTGAAGAGCACCGGCAGACAAAATCTCTTTCCAGGAATCCCGCACATCGTGGTACCCCTCCACCCGAGGGCCACCAGGATGAATGCACACCACGTGTTCGTCGTCAGCCCATAAGTCCATCAAGGCATCCAAATCTGCGGCTTCTAGAGCCTCGTAAAATGCCTGCTCAATGTCTTGGGGCGAGGTGTGAATAACCTTGGACATCCTTATCCCCTATTGAAAGACCACGGTCTTGTTGCCGTTGAGCACCACCCGGTGCTCACAGTGCCATTTTACGGCACGCGCCAGCACCATGCACTCGGTGTCGCGCCCGCGGGCAGTCAACTCCTCTGGCGTGAGGGAATGATCCACACGCGCCACATCTTGCTCGATAATCGGCCCCTCATCCAGATCGGATGTGACGTAGTGCGCTGTGGCACCAATCAGCTTTACCCCGCGGTCAAAGGCTTGCTGGTAGGGCTTTGCCCCCTTAAAACTGGGCAAAAAACTGTGGTGAATATTAATCACTCGGCCCAGCAATTCTTTGCACAAGGTGGGCGACAAAATCTGCATATAGCGCGCCAGCACCACCAGATCAACCCGCTCTCGCTCGATGATTTGACGGATCTGCATTTCTTGTTTGTCTTTGGTGCTTGCGTCCACGGGCAAGTGGTAAAACGGTACACCATAAGACGCCGCCAATAAGGCAAAGTCTTGGTGGTTGCTCACAATGGCAGGAATTTCGCAGGGGAGTTGACCGCTTTTCCAGCGGAACAACAGGTCGTTCAAACAATGGCCAAATTTGGACACCATCAACAACACGCGTGGCTGGACCCGCACATCAAAAAATTGATAACGCATGGCAAATGGCTGAGCCACGGCCTGGAAGGAAGTCTGTAGATCTTTTTCGGTGAGGGTGCTGTTGGCGGGCAAGGCAAAATGCACCCGCAAAAAAAACAGATTGGTGGATTCGTCCCCAAACTGGGCAGAATCCAGAATATTGCACTGCTGGTCGAACAAGAACTTGCTGACGTTGTAGACAATACCGGTGGTGTCTGGGCAAGAAATGGTCAGAATGTAATCGCGCATATTGGCAGACCAAGGGCCTTTGCTAATGATTTGTTAAACCAGATCATACCCCGCCGGGCGTGCTCACCAATTGCTTGATAACCATTTCAGGGTGTAGCTTGTTCAAGCAGTCGGTGTGACCCAAAGGACATTCACGCTGAAAACACGGGCTGCAGGGCAGGCCCAGGTAGTACACCTTGGCCGACGGGTTCAACGGCGGCGTGTGATGGGGGCTACTGGAGCCAAACACAGCATGCACCTGCACACCCAGGGCGGCACCCACGTGCATCAGGCCAGAGTCGTTGGTCAGAAGCTGGCTCGCGCCAGACAGAAGGGCGATGGCTTGGGCGAGGCTGGTTTGACCAGCCAGCTGCATCACGCGGCTCTGGTGGTCAACCGGCAAATGAGCAAGAATTTGCCCGCAAAAATCCTGGTCTTTGGGGCCACCGAACAACACAACCTGACGCTTGGGGTGAGCGAGCAAAAAATGCTCAGCCACCGCTGCAAAATGCTCCGCAGGCCAACGTTTGGCTGGCCCAAATTCTGCACCTGGCGCCAAAGCCAGAAAACCGGGCTGTAACCCAAATTCGTTGCACGCCTGGCGTAACAAACCGGGCTCCACATGCAATACGGGGTTTTCAAGCTTTGCGGTCTCGAAACCACCCAAACGACCATACCACTCGATCATTGGCGGTTTATTGGTTTTGACTGGTTTGGACAAGGCCGTGGTGAGCAAGAGCTGGCGAAGCTCGCCACTGTAGCCCACGCGCTCAGGAATGCCAGCAAATTTGGGCACCAATGCCGACTTGAATGAATTGGGCAGCACAATGGCTCGGTCAAACCCATGCGAGCGAAGCGCCAGACCGACCCGCTTGCGCAAACCCCACTGCAGCTTGCCATGCGCGAACGGCTCCACCTGCACAGCGCGCACGAGGGGTGTGAACTGGTAAACAGGCGCCGTGGCGTGTGGAGCCAACACGTGAATTTCACAGGGGTGCAGCGGATACGCGGCCGCCTGCTCTTTGTGGAGCGCCTGCACCAAAGACAGGCTCATCACGGCATCGCCAATCCAGTTGGGCGCAACCAGCAAAATCTTCATGCGCCCCTCACTCTGACATCAATGGGCGTGTACTTTGGAGCCCGGCTTGAGCTTGTAGATCGTTCCACAATAAGGGCATGCCGCTTTACCAGTCTTTGCTACATCCAGAAACACTTTGGGGTGGTGGTTCCACACGGGCATGGCTGGATTGGGACAAAACGCTGGCAGCTGATCTCCGTCCAGTTCCACGGTTTCAATTTTTGCTTGTTTGTCGGTAATCATGTTCAAACCCGGGTTAGCCAGTGTTCGTATTTGTCATTGCGACCGTACACCACGTCAAAATAGCGTCGTTGCAGTTCTTCGGTAATGGGGCCTCGCGTGCCCACCCCGATGGTGCGATTGTCCAGCTCACGCACAGGGGTTACCTCTGCGGCAGTGCCTGTGAAAAAGGCTTCGTCGGCAATGTACACATCGTCGCGAGTCAGGCGCTTGGATTTCACCTCCAGCCCCATGTCACGCGCCAGGGTGATGATCGTAGAACGGGTGATCCCAACCAAAGCCGAGGCGATTTCGGGCTCGTAAATACAACCATCTTTCACGATAAATAGGTTTTCACCAGCGCCCTCGGCCACAAAACCGTCCACGTCCAGCAGCAGCGCCTCGTCGTATCCGTCTTGAGTCGCTTCCATGTTTGCCAAAATTGAGTTGGCGTATGTTGCAGCAAACTTCGCACGTGCCATGGTGACATTCACATGGTGGCGAGCATAGGACGATGTTTTTACCCGAATGCCTTTCTGCAAACCTTCTTCACCCAGATAAGCACCCCATGGCCATGCAGCAATTGCCACATGGGTTGCAGCGCCCTTGGGCGACACACCCATTTTTTCAGAGCCATAGAAGGCAATTGGACGGATGTAACAGGAATCCAGCTTGTTGGCACGAACCACCTCACAACAGGCTTCCATCACCTGCTCTCGGGTAAAAGGCATGGCCATGCGGTAAATATGGGCCGAATTGAAAAGGCGATCAGTGTGCTCTTTCAAGCGGAAAATCGCAGGTCCCTTATCGGTTTTGTAAGCGCGTTCGCCCTCAAACACCGACAGGCCGTAGTGCAGGCTGTGCGTGAGCACATGAATTTGGGCTTCTCGCCACGGCACCAGTTTGCCGTTAAACCAAATGAAGCCATCGCGGTCGGCCATAGACATGCTGAATTCTCCGAAATTCCAGGATTAACCAAATCGCCATATTCTACAACCCAACGCCCATCTAAGTGGGGTTGCCACCGTTGACTCGGTCAAGAATGAGCCACTATAGTGAAGCTCACCCAATAATAATGATGTGCAACAAGCCGTATGAAGCAATGCCTGGAGACGATTCAACCGCGCTGGACCCGACGCAAACAGGAGCGCCCTCAAGAACTACTGGAAGCGGCACTGACCATTTTTAGCGAGAAAGGATTCACCGCAGCCCGCCTGGAGGACGTGGCCAAAAGCGCCGGCGTCAGCAAAGGGACCGTGTACCTGTACTACTCCAACAAAGAAGAGCTCCTGAAGGCCGTGGTCAAAGAGCATGTCTCGCCCATCGTTCAAGAAGCCAAACGCCTGCAAGAGCCTGACAAAAGCTCGGCCACCCTCATTCGCGAAGCCATCCACCTGTGGTGGCTAAAGTACGGCTCTACCAAACTCAGTGCGATCACCAAAATTGTGCTGTCCGAAGCCAACGCCTTTCCCGAACTCGCACGTTTTTTTTACGACGAGGTGGTAAAACCCTGGTGGGACTATTTGGAATCAATTCTCCAACGCGGCGTGGCCAGGGGAGAATTCGCTGAGATTGACACCGAATACGCGGCCAAGGTGCTTTGCGCCCCATTGGTCACACTGGGCATCTGGAAACGCACCATGGACGTGTGCTGCGGGCTGGAGACCAATCCACTGCGCTATATAGAGGCGCACATCCAGATGGTGCTCAATGGTTTGAGTTGCCCTCAACACCAGAGCCCGTAATCCATCCACCGGTGCGCAACGCCAAGCCCGAAATTTGCTAAAATGGCGAGTTATTTCAAGGGCATCGCCCCAACCCTCTTTGCTCGAGCGCACTCACATGGACTTCGAAAAAGCCCGCTTCAACATGATTGAACAGCAAATCCGCCCCTGGAACGTTCTGAATCAGCAAGTGCTGGATCTGCTGAATGTGGTCAAACGCGAGCATTTTGTTCCGGCAGAGTTGCAGAAGCTGGCCTTCACCGATTGCGATCTGCCCATACGGATCAACGGCCAAGACACCGGCGAGACCATGCTGAGCCCCAAAATGGAGGCGCGCATGCTGCAAGACCTGGAGTTGACAGCCCAGGACAAAGTGCTGGAGATTGGCACGGGCACAGGCTACATGGCCTGCCTAATGGCCCAACAAGCCGCCCATGTCACCACCATGGAGATCAATCCAGCCATTGCCGAGCTTGCACGTGCCAACTTGAAAAAAGAAGGCGCAACACGCATCAAAGTTGTGGAAGGCTGTGGGTTTGAACTGGCCCCAACCCTAGGTCAATTCGACGCGATCGTTCTCAGCGGTGCCAGTCCCGTGATGCCAAGCAACCTGCTGGAGGCACTCAAACCCGGAGGCCGGCTGGTGGCCATCATCGGCAGCGCACCGGTCATGCAAGTGGTGTTGGCGCGTAAATCCGGTGACGGGCAAGCCATTTCAACACCGCTGTTTGAAACCCTTGCAAAAACACTTCAAAACGCGCCCAAAGCAAGCGCTTTTGTGTTTTAAACCCGCCGCAGCGCCATGACACCGGGCATTACTCAACTGTCTGCCACTGAACTGGCAAAATGGATGAACAGTGCCCAAAGTGAAGCGCCCTTGCTGCTGGATGTGCGTGAACCCTGGGAGTTTGAGGTTGCCCACATTGCCGGCAGCTTGCACCTGCCCATGGGCAGCATTCCCAGTGCACTTGAACAGATTCCAACCCAGCGCCCCGTGGTGTGCGTTTGTCACCATGGGATTCGCAGCCAACAAGTGGCGCTCTTCCTGAAAAGCCGTGGCTTTAATCCACTCTACAATCTGAGCGGCGGGATAGACGCCTGGTCACGCGAGGTCGACCCCACATGCCCCACCTACTGAACCCGTGGAGAGTTTCTTGTTTGGTCGCCCGCTAATCCGCCGCAAAACCCTGCTCGCTGGTAGCCTCAGTGTTTGCCTAATTGGCAGCTTAGCCTGCTCCCAGGCGTATGCCGGCAACGCACAAGCTGAAAGCTTGAGCTTGGTGGAGGCCTACCGACTGGCTGAGCAACAAGATGCAAAATATCAGGCTGCAAAAGCACAGCGAATGGCAGACCAGGTGGCGCCCGAACTGGGCAGGGCCCCACTGCTGCCCCAACTGTCGGCCAGTGCCAAGCTAGAGCGGCAGGACAACACCTACGACTCTTTTGGTCAGCAAATTCAGGCGGAGCGCAACCCAGGCACTTACGCCTTGATCCTGAATCAGCCTCTGTTTCGACCACAGGCATGGGCGAGTTTCAAGCAAAGCCAGTTGCTGGCAGAGCAAGCTGAATTGCGTTTTCGCAGTGCCACACAGCAATTGGTGATCCGGGTCAGCGAAGCCTATTTCGCCGTGCTCACTGCGCAGGACGATCTGCAAAACCTGACCGTTCAACAAAGCACCATTGAAGAACAACTGGCCTTTGCCAAAAAGAACTTCGAGGTTGGCAATGCAACCATCACCGACCAACAAGAGGCCCAGGCCCGCTTCGACCTCATTGCCTCGCAAGCCCTGGCCGCACGAAACGCGCTGGCTGTGGCTCGCCTGGCGCTACAAACGCTGATTGGTCGCCCCGTGGGTGATTTGCAAGGCGTGAACCCCAGCCTTGCACCCGCCGGGCCCACCCCACCCGACGCGCAAACATGGGTCGGCATGGCTCGCCAACAAGCCATTGAAGTACAGTTGGCCCAACTTGGGTATGAAATTGCGCGCCGCGAACTGGACAAATCCCGCTACGGTCACCTGCCCACGCTCGATTTCACAGCGCAGATGCTGGAAACGGAACAACAGGTGTTTGACGCGGCGACAGGACGCCCTTTCGACATTGGTGTGGACAACACCACTTTGGGTCTGCTTCTGAACGTGCCCATTTTCAGTGGTGGTGCAACCCATGCTTTGGTCAAACAACAAGCAGCCCTGCTGAACAAAAGCCGCAGCGATTTAGACTTTGCTCAGCGCATCGCAGAGCAAAACGCACACACTGCATTCCTCAACCTCAGCACCAGCGTTGCACAGGTGAAGGCATTGCAAACCGCACAGCAATCCAGTGCATTGGCGTTGCAAGCCAACCGCACAGGCTATGAGGTGGGGGTTCGGTCCAACATCGACTTGCTCAATGCACAGCAACAGTTGTCCGCCATTGAAAGAGACCTGGCGCAAGCAAAATATCGCAGCCTGCTGGCCGTGCTTCAATTGCAATCCACGGTGGGACAACTCACCGCCGAGCAGCTGCAAAACTTTATTGGCCAGTCATCTGCGCCTTAAGCGTGTCGAAGCTTCGCTGGGTAGCGCCTCTGTGGCTACGAGCATAGGCAAACGCAGCCTTCTTGCTTGAATCGATCGCATCGTATTGCGCCATATATGCTTCACAAGCCTGGAGCACATGCTCAAAGCGGCGAGCTGCACCGGCAGCCAACGCATCTTGCGCCGCTTTGGCAAAATTGAACGTGTGCGGCCCCATCCAAACCGGGCAACCATAGGCGCAGGCCTCAATCAGATTTTGCCCCCCCAGAGGCATCCAAGACCCCCCCAGAAAAGCCAAATCAGCGGCACTGTAATAGGCAGGCATTTCGCCCATGGAATCCCCCAGCACCAAACGCGCCTGGCTCAATCCTTGTAAAGTACATTGCCCCTGCGCATCAAACAACTGACTGCGGCGCAAGGGGCGTGCAACCCCCATGCGAGTTGTCGCCTGCGCCATCAGATCAAACACCTCATCAAAACGCTGAGGGTGACGAGGCACAATCCACACGCTGGCATTGGGCATGCGCTTGAAAAACTGTGTGCGGTTCAAAGCATCCAGCAACAAAAGCTCTTCACCCTCACGACTGCTTGCGAAGACCAACACCTGCTGCATGTCCAGCGCGGCTCGCCACTGTCTTCCCAAGGTTGCCAACTCGGGGCGAAGGGGTACATCAAATTTTAAATTGCCGCACACCGCGTCTGGGGCACGGCCCAATGCCATGAACACCTCCGCATCGGCTTGGGTTTGCACAATCAGGGATGCAAAACTTTGGACAACAGGCCGAGCAACCACGCCCAATTGGCGCAAACGCTTGCCAGTGGTGGGCGACACCCGCGCATTGAGCAAGGCGGTATGCACTCCACGGCGACGGGCCTTCAAAAGCAGATTGGGCCACAACTCGGTTTCCACCACCCACAAGGCCTCTGCGCCCAAACGGCGAATGCAACGGTCCACCAGCCAAGGCAAATCGTAAGGCAGGTACGAAAACCCAACCCCAGGCAAATCGCCGTACAACTGCTGACATGTGGCCATGCCCGTGGGCGTGGTGCAAGTGAAGACCCATTGGTCGCTGGGAAACACCTTGTTCCAGTGCTTCACCAGAGGCGACACGGCATGCGCCTCCCCCACCGACACCGCGTGCACCCAAATCCGGCGGGCGGGCTTGGGCAATTGCCTCAAGTCGGGTACTTTTGCCAAAAACCGCATGCTCCAGCCCTGGCGGTAATCTGGCTGGCGTATGCCTCTCTTGAGCAGATAAAGCGCAAGCAAAGGCTGCAAAAGCAGCATCAACAGGTTGTAAAAGGGCAGGAACAGAATCAAAGTTTGTTGCCTCTCAAAAGCCGGGACGACGCCTCAAAAACCTCACCCACAGAGGGCATGCAGTCCAGATCACCCAAACTGATGGCATGTGGATTAAATCGGGGTGCAAACCGCCAGGCGGGTGTGGCAAAAAACAAAGCCACCATAGGCAAATAATGGGCTGCGGCCAAATGGGTGATGCCCGTGTCCACCCCTACCACCAAACCCGCCTGAGAAATCTGCTTGCTCAAATCACTCAAGGGCATGCGCGGCAACACCAACACACGCTCAATGTTGGCTGCAATGGCCTGGGCTTGGGCATGCTCGGCATCGCTGCCCCAAGGCAAACACACTGTATAACCCAAATCAGAAAAACGATGTGCCAACTCGCGCCAGCGCACCACGGGCCATTTTTTTTCCTCGCGCGCAGTGGCATGCAAAAACCAGATTTGCGCTTCACGGGGCACAGGCAACAACGCCCTCCGGGGTTTGCTGCCGTAGAACACAGGGGGGCCTTTCAGGGTATAGCGCAACAACAAAGCACTCAACTCACGCAGTCGCTCCACTGCATGGGCTTTGGGATCCCAGCCCGCCCGACGTGAATAAAACAAAGCCGCAAGCCCCTCTTTGGCGTAGCCAAACCCAGGCCCCATGCGTGGCCCCTTGGCAGCACAGGCAAGCAATGCGCTTTTCAAAAGGCCTTGCAAGTCAATCACAGCGTCATAGGGTTGACCACTCAAACGGGCCTTCAGGGCACGCCACTGCTGGTAGGTGTGGCGCACACCTTGCTTTCGCCAGGTACGTAGATTGACAGGCACCACTGCATGCACGTGAGGATTGGCCAACACCAAATCGGCGAAGGGCTCTTCCACCATCCAGTCAATCTGGACACTGGGCAAGTGGGCATGAATGTCGTTCAAAACCGGGAGGGCATGAATAACATCGCCCATGGACGTGGTTTTAACAATTAAGATACGCTTCATCTAGCGCACTCGCTGGGTGGCAAACGCATCATTTTACACAGACCTGGAACATTTGATTTGAGCACACCCTCACAGCATCCCATCCCGCTGAACATGCCCGTCTCTGCGGTATTCATCACCCTGAATGCAGCCAATCAACTGCAGGCAGCGCTCCAGAGTGTTTCATGGTGCACAGAGATTGTGGTCGTGGACTCCGGCAGCACCGATGGCACTTGCGAGCTGGCCATTCGCCATGGCGCACGCGTCATTCAACAGGCTTGGATGGGATTTGGACCTCAAAAGAAATTCGCAGTGGCTCAAGCCAGTCATGACTGGGTGTTGTGTTTGGACGCCGATGAACGAGTGACGCCAGCTTTGCAAGAAGCCATGAAACAGGCTCTCGCAAGCCCAATACCCCACGCGGTGGCCGGTTTCCAAATGCCCCGGTGCAATTATTTTCTGGGGCGCTATCTTCGTCATGGTGAAGGTTACCCCGATTACTCACGCCGTTTGTTTCATCGCTTGCGCGCGAACTGGAGCAACGACGCTGTTCATGAGAAGGTAGAGGCCATCGCAGAGGGCCTGCATTTTCTTCCCCTGAAAGGCGACCTGCTGCACGACTCGGCGGAATCGCTAGACCGCTACCTGGAGAAACAAAACAGGTACACCACCCTGCAGGCGCAAGCGCTGGCTCAACGGGGAAAATGGCCAGGGCTGGGCAAGTTGGTGCTGTCGCCCATTGTGCGCTTCATTAAATTTTATTTGCTTCGGCAAGGCTTTCGGGACGGTTGGCCTGGTTTGGTGCACATTGCGATTGGCTGCTTCAACAGTTTCATGAAATACGCCAAAACTCGCGAACTAATGCGTACCAAACCCCCAACAAAAAAACCCGACTGAACAAGCTTTAAAGCCGCTCCAGAGAGCGGCTTTTTCAAAGACAAGGTGTGGGTTTCAGTGGTTGAGAATTTTGGAGAGGAACAACTGCGCACGCTCAGAGCGCGGTGTGCCAAAGAAATCTTCCTTGCCACAATCTTCCACAATTTTACCCTGATCCATGAAAATCACACGATCAGCCACTTTGCGAGCAAATCCCATCTCGTGGGTTACACACATCATGGTCATTCCCTCATGGGCCAGTTCAACCATCACGTCCAGCACTTCATTGATCATCTCAGGATCAAGCGCGGAGGTGGGCTCGTCAAACAGCATGCAAATGGGGTCCATGGAAAGCGCACGAGCAATCGCCACACGCTGCTGTTGACCTCCGGACAACTGGCCTGGAAACTTGTTGGCGTGGGCCTTCAGCCCAACACGGTCCAACAAGCCGATGCCCTTGGCCACCGCCTCTTCTTTGGAACGCCCAAGCACTTTGATTTGCCCCAGCGTGAGGTTGTCGGTGATGGACAGATGGGGAAAGAGCTCAAAATGCTGAAACACCATGCCCACACGTGACCGCAGTTTTGGAAGGTCGGTGCCTTTGGCACCCACAGAAATGCCATCAACAGTGATGGTTCCCTGTTGGAAAGGTTCCAACATGTTCACGCATTTGATCAGCGTGGATTTTCCTGAACCGGAGGGGCCACACACCACCACCACCTCACCTTTTTTGACAGAGGTTGTGCAATCGGTGAGCACCTGAAAACTGCCATACCACTTATTGACTTTGTTGATCTCAATCACAGTGCTCTCCTGCTATCGAATAATTTGAGTTTTTCTCTGGAGTGCTTTGACCAACATGGAGAGGCTAAAGCAAATCGCCAGATAGACCAGGGCCACGAACGTGTACATTTCTACCAAGGTGCTGTCCCGCTGTTCAACCTTGGACGCAGCGCCCAAGAAATCGGTCACGGAGAGAACATACACCAGGGATGTGTCCTGGAACAAAATGATGGTTTGTGTAAGCAACACGGGCAGCATGTTGCGGAAGGCTTGGGGCAATACCACCAACCACATGGCTTGGCGATAGTTCAAACCCAATGCGTAAGCGGCGCCCACTTGGCCTTTGGGAATACTTTGGATACCCGCCCGCATAATCTCGCAGAAAAATGCAGCCTCAAACATGATGAAGGTGATGTACGCAGAGCGATCTGGACCGATCTGCGGCGGACGCTCAGCACCCGTCACGGCTTGAATCACAATGGGCACCAAAAAGTAAAACCAGAAAATGACCAGAATCAGCGGTATTGAGCGCATGAGGTTGACATAACCGGCAGCCAGCATGGCCAGGGGCTTGATGCTAGACAGGCGGGCCAATGCCAACAAGGTGCCAAAGAAAATACCACCGAGGCAGGCCACCACGGTGAGCTGCACGGTGTAGCCCAGGCCTGTCAGCAAATAAGGCAATGAGCCAGTGATTGCATTGAAATCGAAGTTATCCATCACTTGCCTCCCGAAATGTAACCGGGCACCGCAGTGCGTCTTTCAATCAGGGCCATTACGCGGTTGACGGTCATGGCCACAATCACATACAGCACGGTGGCTGCAATGTAGGCCTCGAAAAATGCGAATGTGTTTTCGCCCATTTCGCGGGTTCGGAAGGTTAGTTCCGTCAAACCAATGGTGAGGGCCACTGAAGAGTTTTTAATGAGGTTCATGGCCTCAGAGGTCATGGGTGGCACAATGATTCGATACGCCATGGGCAAAAGTACAAACCGATAAGTTTGCGGCTCAGTCAGTCCCAAAGCATAGCCTGCCGCGCGCTGTCCGCGAGACAAGGACAAAATGCCAGATTTCACCTGTTCCGCAACACGAGACGCCGTGAACAAGCCCAAGCAAACCACAGCGGTGAGGAACTGCACGATGGTTGGATCTTGTTCAATGGACCACGCTTTTAACGCTGGTACAAATTCGGGTACAACGAAGTACCAGAGGAAAAACTGAACGATGAGCGGAATGTTGCGAAAAATTTCCACATAGGTGTTGCCAAGCAAGGCCAGCCATTTGTTGGAGGTGGTGCGCAACACGCCCATCAGGGAACCCACGAAAAAGGCAATGATGCCAGCCACTGCCGAGGTGGCCAGCGTCCAGAGCAGCCCGGAGAAAATCATCTCCCACCACTTCACATCTGCTTCTTCGAAGATCGGCTGAAAAAACAACAGCCAATTCAGATCGATGTTCATTTTGATTTGCTCCCGAGTTGAAGTTCTCGGTTAAGTCATGGAAAAGGCCGGCTTGCGCGATGCACGCTCGCCGGCCTTGTTACTACAGGTGCGGTTTATTCAACGCCCTTGTCATTTGGATTGGCAAATGCCGCTTTCAACTCAGGGGACATCGGGAAGTTGAGGTTGACATTTTTTGGAGGAATGGCCTGCTGGAACCACTTGGTGTAAAGCTTTTCCATTTCGCCAGACTTGATCATGCCATTGATGGTCTCGTCCACCACTGCTTTGAACTGGGGATCATCCTTGCGGATCATCACGCTGTAGGGCTCGGTGCGCAATACCTCAGGCAGGAATGTGTAGTCGTTGGGGTTGGCGCTGTTGGCAACCAATCCTGCAATCAGAATATCGTCCATCACGAATGCTTTGGCACGATCGTTGGCCACCAACAAAAAGCTCTCCGCGTGATCTTTGCCGTAGATTTCTTTGAAGTTGACGTTCGCACCCTTTTCATTCTGCTTGATCAGCTGAACCGACGTGGTGCCAGAGGTTGTCGCGATGGGCTGGTCATTCAAGCCAGCAAGATTTTTAATGCCGCTGGATTTTTTAACCACGACCTTCACGCTGGTCACAAACGTGGTATTGCCGAAAGACACTTGCTCTTGGCGCTTCACGGAGTTGGTTGTGGAACCACACTCCAGATCCACTGTGCCGTTTTGCAGCAAAGGAATGCGGTTGGCTGACGTCACAGGCTGCATGTCAACTTTCAGGTCGGGCATTTTCAGCTTGGTTTTTACCGCAGCGACAATTTTGTTGCACACATCGATGTGGTAACCAATGGGCTTTTGCTTGTCATCCAGATATGAAAATGGAACAGACGACTCACGATAACCAATCACGAAGGTTTTGGTCTCGGCCGCCTTCTTGAGAGTACCCGTGAGGTCTTGGGCAACTGCGGGCTGTACAGCGGCGACACTGGCCACGGCCAACGCTGCTGCGAGGAGATTCCTTTTCATTTTTGCTCCTTGATTAAAGATTAAGCACGAAATGTGCACACACCCCCCGGCGCGCAAAACGCAACCGGCACTTACAGTTTTATCCTCCGAGGACGGGTGAGAACCTCGGGTCTGAGTATCTCGTTCAACTGCTGCTCTGACAGCAAGCCTTTTTCGAGAACCAACTCGGATACTTTCCGACCGGTTTTCAGTGCAGTCTTTGCGATCTCAGAAGCTTGATCATAGCCTATGTATGGATTGAGAGAGGTTGCCAAACTGGCTGATTCTTCAACCCTTTGCCGCAAAAGTGACTCATTTGCGGAAATCCCTAATACGCAATTCTTGGTCAGCGTTTTGCAAGCTGCTGTTAAGTGGTAAATGCTCTTGAAAAGGCTCCATGCAATGATGGGTTCAAACGCATTTAATTGGAGTTGGCCCGCTTCGGCGGCCATGGTGACGGTGACATCGTTGCCAATCACCTCGAAGGCCACCTGATTCACAACCTCAGGAATCACGGGGTTCACCTTGCCCGGCATGATGGAAGAGCCAGCAGCACGTGGGGGCAAATTAATCTCGTTTAAGCCAGCTTGCGGTCCGGAAGAAAGCAGACGCAAATCGTTGCACATCTTCGACAACTTAACTGCCACACGCTTGAGCACACCAGACAACTGTACAAATGAACCCGTGTCTTGTGTCGCCTCGACCAGATCCGCCGCTGTCACCAATCCGAGCTGCGTAATTTCTTCTAGGTAGTGGCGGGCACGGGATGCATACTCCGGGTCGGTGTTGATGCCAGTGCCGATCGCAGTGGCGCCTAGGTTGATTTCGTGAATGAGGTTGATGGCCTCTCGTAGGCGAGCCATGTCCTCACCAATCATCACCGAAAACGCGGAGAACTCCTGCCCCAGAGTCATGGGCACTGCATCTTGCAACTGGGTGCGGCCAATTTTAAGGATTTTCCGAAACTCAAACGCTTTTTCCCCAAAGGCTTCTTTCAGGGCTTCCATGGCGTCGAGCAAACCAGCGATGGCGTTGATCAAGCCAATTTTCACTGCGGTGGGATAAACATCGTTGGTGCTTTGTGAAGCATTCACATGCTCAATGGGGTGCACCAGCTTGTAGTCGCCTTTTTTTCCGCCGAGAATCTCAATGGCTCGGTTGGCAATCACCTCGTTGGCGTTCATGTTGGTGGATGTGCCTGCACCGCCTTGAATCACATCAACCACAAACTGGTCGTGCAATTTTCCACTGCGAATTTCCTTGCAGGCTTTGACGATGGCCTCTGCCAGTTCAGGAGACAGTGAATCTAGATCCGCGTTGGCCTTTGCCGCCGCCCACTTGACTGCTGCCAAGGCAGAGACAAGCTCGGGAGCATGAAAAAGGGGAAAGCCGGTGATCTGGTAATTGTCGAGCGCGCGGCTGGTGTGCACGCCCCAGTAGGCGTCGACAGGAATCTTCTTTTCGCCCAGAAGATCTTTTTCAACGCGATACTCGGCACTGTGCTTGACCATGACCATCCTCTAAGGATTTTGAATGCCGGCCATGCTAATCCCAATGCAGGCCACCACTCCAATTCATTATGAGCATTAAACCATGCAAAGTCTGCATATCCAAACAAACCCTATTAGGGGTTATACCAACTCGGTGACACAAGCCAAACAGAATAATCAGTCCGGCCAGTAATGCCACACCACGTCCATTTGATCCTGCGCATGACCACCCTCTCTCCCGCGCTGCAAGCGGCGGTACATTCGCACCTCCATTTCGGTGAAATAGGGACCGGGCAAAATGCAAAGAGGAGACTCGGGACCCACGGCACTCTCTGGCAACCAGGCAACGCCCATGCCGGCCTCGCACATGGCTTTGAGGCTTTCGGACATGTCAGTCTCATACACCGTCTTCTTGAGAAACGCGGCACCGTTTTCTAAGGCAAGATCAGTCATCTTAGAAAGATAAGCATGCTTGGAATAAGACAAAAGCGGCACAGGCAAGGGCGCCAAGGGATCAAGGACATACATTGGCCGGTCATTGGCATCCCGCAGGCTAAACGGCGCAAAGCGCTCTGTACCTAGCAGGCGGGCCTCAAAGCGACTGGGATCGAGCTCGATGGGTTCTCGGCTGTGGTGGTAACAAATCAAAAAATCGCAGGCGCCATCGGTGAAATGCAGCACGGCATCATGGACGTTGCTGGCGGTGAGTTGAAAGCTAAGATCGTGGACCCTATCGGCCAGCTTGGTGCGTAGAGCACTTAGCCACTGCGGCATTTTGCTACAGGCCAAGGTATGGGGCACCACCAAGCGCACGGGGTGCTTGCTTTGCAGACTGCCTCCACGCACGATTGTGCGAGCCTGCCGAATCTGTTCCAGCATGGTGAGCGCTTGCTCGTAGAACACCTCGCCCTGGGCACTCAAGCGCGTGGGGTAACTGCCACGGTCGATCAGCTCGCAACCCAGCCAGGCCTCCAGGGCCTGGATGCGGCGGGAAAACGCCGGCTGAGTTACGAAACGAAGGCTGGCTGCCTTCGAAAAGTTTTTGGTTTGAGCCAGCGTGATGAAGTCTTCAAGCCATTTGGTTTCCATGGTTGGATGCGCCAGGTTGTGAATGCTGTTGAATCGTCCACATTCGAGCGTATTCGCCTTGCTTGTCAAGTAGTGACTCATGGGTGCCCGCCTCGATAACCTCACCCTGATTAATCACAAGGATTTGATCTGCGTGCACCACAGTGCTGAGTCGATGGGCAATGATGAGGGTGGTGCGGTTTTTTGACAACTCTCGAAGTTCGGCCTGAATGGCGCGTTCCGACCGCGAATCCAGAGCCGAGGTGGCCTCATCAAAAATCAGAATGGCCGGGTTTTTAAGGATGGTGCGGGCAATGGCCACACGCTGCTTTTCCCCGCCGGACAGCTTCAAACCCCGCTCACCCACCTGGGTGTTGTACCCGTCGGGTTGGGCCACGATGAAATCGTGAATGTGCGCGGCCTTGGCGGCACGTTCAATGTCTTCTTGGCTGGCGTCGGGTCTGCCATAACCGATGTTATATGCAATGGTGTCGTTGAATAACACGGTGTCCTGCGGCACAATTCCTATGCTTTTTCTCAATGAAATTTGCGACACCTCGCGAATATCTTGTCCATCAATGCGGATGCAGCCATCGCTCACTTCATAGAAGCGGTATAACAAACGCGACAGGGTTGATTTGCCCGCACCACTGTGGCCCACCACAGCCACCGTGTGCCCCGCTGGCACCCTGAAACTCATGTTCTTCAGCACAGGTCGACGCTCATCGTACGAAAAATTCACGCCACAAAACTCAATCGCGCCGCCCTGCACTTTCAGGTCTGGTGCACCGGGTTTGTCTTGCACCTCTTGATGTTCATCGAGCAAACCAAACATGCGCTCAATATCGGCCAAACTTTGCTTAATCTCGCGATAAATCACACCCAAAAAATTTAACGGAATGTAAAGCTGAATCATGAAAGCATTGACCAACACCAAGTCCCCCAAAGTCATGCTTCCATCCAGCACTCCTGCGGTGGCTCGCCACAACACAGCTGTCACAGCCAACGCAATGATGGCACTCTGCCCGGTGTTGAGCAGGGTCAGGGATTTTTGTGAGCGAATGGCGGCCTCTTGCCAGGCCACCATGCTCTTGTTGTAACGGGCCGATTCAAAAGCTTCGTTGCCAAAATACTTCACAGTTTCGTAATTGATGAGCGAATCCACCGCACGCACATTGGCCTTGGAATCCAGCTCATTCATGGTGCGACGGAAATGCAAACGCCACTCGGTGATACGCACCGTGAAGTAGATGTAAAGTGCGAGGGCCACCGCCGTGATGGCAGAAAACCAAATGTCGTAATTCAAAAACAAATAACCCACCACCAGGGTGATCTCAATGAGTGTGGGCAAAATGCTATAGAGCGTGTAACTCACCAAGCTCGAGATGGCGCGCGAGCCGCGCTCGATGTCTCGCGTTACCCCGCCAGTTTGGCGGTTCAAGTGAAAACGGAGGGAGAGCGCGTGCAGATAATCGAACACCTGAATGGCAATAGCGCGCACCGCATTTTGGGTGACCCTGGCAAAAAGGAATTCTCGCAATTCGGTGAACACTGTGGTGGAAAGCCTCAGAATGCCGTAGGCGATCAACAGAGCCACAGGCATAGAGGCAGCCGCCAACAATGCATTGGAAGTGAGCAAGGGCGTGAGGTCATCAATCAGCTCTTTGAGCAGCAAGGGCACCCCCACGTTGGCCACCTTGGCCAGCACCAAGCAGGCAATGGCGAACACCACGCGCCATTTGTAGTGCCACAGGTAGGGCAGTAACTGCTGGACAGTGCCCCAATCGGTTCGTTTTCTGGGTCTTGGAGCGCTAAGCTCCACCGAGGCTGTTCGGCGCATGCGATACTTCTTTTCACAACACAATGATGGTGGATGCTACCACCAAGCCACAGGCTTATAAAAATGGAGACAAAGCAATATGGCCATTCAAAATCAAGTGATTCTCATCACAGGCGCCTCCGAAGGGATAGGCGCAGCCCTTGCAATTGCCCTGGCGCCCGGCAACAAACTGGTGCTGGCGGCTCGGCGCATTGAAAAACTTCAAGAGGTGGCCGCACAGGTACAAGCGGCCGGCGGTCAAGCCCATTGCGTGGCTTGCGACGTCACACAGCAGGCGCAGTGCGAGGCCTTGGTGGACGAGGCTGTGCGCACCTATGGGCGGCTGGACACGGTGGTCAACAACGCAGGGGTGTCTATGCATGCTTGGTTTGAAGACATCACAGACTTGAGCACCTTTGAGCAGTTATTCCGTGTGAATGTGATGAGCATGGTGTGGATTACCCACAAAGCCTTGCCGCACGTTAAACAGAGCAAAGGCTTGATTGTGGGCGTATCCAGCCTTGCCGGAAAGACTGGTGTGCCAGCTCGCACCACCTACTGCACAAGCAAGTTTGCAATGAGTGGGTTCATGGAAGCGCTGCGCATTGAGCTGATGGGCACAGGTGTGGACGTGTGTGCTATTTTCCCAGGGGTGGTGGACACCGACATTCGCCGCAACGGCCTGAATGCCAAAGGCCATCGCGCAGGGGTGTCTGGCCTGCGGGAAAAAGGGGCCATGACGGTGGACCAGTGCGTGGCCGAGATGGTTGCCGCCATGGAAAGCCGCAAACGCGAGTGGGTCATGACCGCCAAAGGGCGACTTGGCCTGAAATTAAAGCCTTTTGTGCCTGGCGTGATCGACAACATGGCGCGCGACGCGCTGGACGAACAGCATGGCGGCCCCCAGCACTGACGCGCCGCCCTGCGACGGTTAAACCGCAAACAAGGCAACGGCCTGGGTGACCAGGCCGACAGCCAGCAAAGCCACCACCACGCCCAACACAGCGACTGCTTTTCGATTGACTTCCACCTGCTTGACAAGCTGTGCATTTTGCGCAGCCAGTTCTTTGATCACCTGAGTGGACTGCAGCATTTCTTCCTGCAGCACCAGCACTTGCGCCTCAGCCCTGGCCAGACGCTCAGCTTGTACCTCCAGTTCGCTTTGCTCGTCAATCACAGCCACCTGTGCGTCCGCCTGTCCGGCAACGTTCTTCTTGGACACTGTGTTCCAGAGCTTCACAGCACCCTCAGCCACCTTGGGGGCATTTTTAATCACCTCCGTCCAAGGCACCATCTGCAAAAATGTGACCCATCCTGCCGGCATTGTGCAACTCCATCCGTTTTAAACTTGCGGGCAGGGTAACCCATCGGCCCTGTGGACACCAGAGCATTGCACTCTAAAATGCGCACTCTAGGCTCAGGGCGTACAATTCAGGGAATTTCAATTCCACAACCCACCAGCCATGACCAACACAACAAAACTGCTGCTGCCTGTCGACCGCACCCCCACCCTGCGCGTCATTCCCATGCCCAAAGACTCCAACGCCGCAGGCGATGTGTTTGGAGGCTGGATCATGGCGCAGGTGGACCTGGCTGGTTCGGTGCCTGCAGCAGCGCATGCGAAGGGTCGCATCGTGACTGTGGCTGTGAATGAATTTATCTTCAAAGAGCCAGTGCTTGTGGGCGACCTTTGCAGCTTCTACGCCGATGTGGTGAAAGTGGGCCGCACCTCGATGCAGGTGTATGTGGAAGTGTTTGCACAGCGCAGACTGCAGCCCGATGATGTGGCCAAGGTGACAGAGGCATACATCACTTACGTTGCAGTAGACGAAAACCGCAACCCACGCCCAGTAGACCCGCTGAAGTAAACGTGTGGTTTAGAACTGGGTAAGATCTTGCTGGTGCATCTCGAAGGCAAACTCCACCTCGTTGACATGCTGCCAACTGCTTTGGCCTTTGGCCTGCTTGCGTGACAATTCGATCCGGTAATCGTAGCGGTCGGGACGGTAAAGACCCTTGAGCACCTGCACTGGCCGACCATTTTCATCGTAAGCAACGCGTGAGATGGCCAGCAATGGTGCTCCAACTGGCACCCCCAAAGCATAGGCCACCGAGGCGTCAGCCAGTCTGGCTGAAATGGTTTGCCTGGCCTTGGCCACTTTCACACCAGCCTCTTCCAGTAAAACCAAGATTGGAAACTCTTTGAGGCGACGGCGGCAAATTCGCCCCGACAAATCTTGAGGAATGTAGCTGGTGAGGTGGGCAACCGGCTGGCCGTTGAGCTGGCGAATACGAATCAGCTTTTCAACAATTGCATCGCTGGGCAAATGCAGCAAGGTGGCAATGTCTGCAGGTGGAATAATGCGCTTGGAGGTGATGAGTTGAAGATCGGATGAATCTCCGCTGGCCTGCAGACGCATGGCGGAAGCACTCAACAACTGACTGTGCCCTATGGAGGCGCTGCGAGATTCAGACCTAGGTTTGACGAATGTGCCTTTGCCCCGCCCCCTGGCCACCAAACCCTCTTTCACTAGATCTTGCAAAGCGCGGCGCATTGTTACGCGGGACACATTGAATTGCTCGGCCAACACCAATTCACCTGGCAAAGGCTTGGCGTCGTAATGACCCTCAATGATTTTTTCGCGGAGGATAAGATAAATCTGGTGGTACAAGGGCACGACCTGATTGGGGTCGAGCTTGTTGTCAGAAGCCATGGCCTCGCCAGGGGCGGCCGATGGAAATGCTGTGTCCATGTAAGAGTCCAGTGCTGCAGGTGCTACTGGGCTAGATAATACAACACAATGCAAAACAAATCATAAAAAAACCGGTGCGCATGGCACCGGTTTTTTGAGGCAACATCCCGCCTTCTTTGAAATACAAGCAGCTTTTATTCCTCGTGGAATGCCTCCTCCCGCTTTTTGCGAATGGAGGGACTGAACACCACAATCAGGGCCAGCACAGCGATGGCAAGCATCACCGCGCTGATTGGGCGAGTGACCAGCACCGAGTAATCACCACGCGACAACAGCAAGGCACGACGCAAGTATTCTTCCATCATGGGGCCCAATATAAAGCCCAAGAGCAGTGGGGCAGGTTCGCATTTGAGTTTGGCAAAAATGTAACCCAAGGCACCAAAACCAGCCAGCAAATAAAGATCGAAGATCTTGTTGCCCAAGCTAAACACACCGATGCAACAGAACACCATGATGGCTGGGTAAAGGAAGTGGTAGGGCACGGAGATCATCTTCACCCAGATTCCAATCAAGGGAAGATTGAGCACCACCAGGAACAGGTTGCCAATCCACATGGACACAATCAGGCCCCAAAACAACGCAGGCTGTTCGGTCATGACCGCGGGTCCCGGGGTGATGCCCTGGATGATCATGGCACCGATCATGAGTGCCATCACAGGGTTGGACGGAATACCCAGGGTGAGTAGCGGAATGAACGATGTTTGTGCACCCGCGTTGTTGGCCGACTCTGGACCAGCAACACCTTCAATGGCGCCCTTGCCAAACTGCTCGGGGGTTTTGGAGATTTTTTTCTCGATGGAATAAGCGGCAAATGCCGCCAGCATGGCCCCACCGCCGGGCAAAATACCCAACAAAGAGCCCAGGCCCGTACCACGAATGATCGGCCCGGCCATGCGCTTGAAATCCTCTTTGGTGGGCAACAACCCCTGCACCTTGCTCACCATGGCCGAGCGCAAGTGTTCTTCCTCCAGATTTTTGATGATCTCCCCTAGGCCAAACATGCCCATGGCCAAAATCACAAAATTGATGCCTTCTGCCATGAAGGGGGAATCGAAGGTATAACGCTCGAGACCCGAATTAACGTCGGTTCCAGCCAGACCCATCAGCAGCCCCAACACAATCATGCCAAAGGCCTGTAGCAGCGAGCCACTGGCCAGGACCACGGAGGCCACTAGACCAAGCACCATGAGAGAAAAATACTCTGCCGCCCCAAACTGCAAAGCGATGTCGGCCAAGGGAGGGGCAAACAACACCAGCAACATGGTTGCAAAGGTACCCGCCACAAACGAACCGATGGCTGCAGTGGCCAATGCCTTGCCTGCGCGGCCCTGGCGAGCCATTTGATAGCCGTCCAGAGCAGTAACCACCGAGGAGGATTCTCCTGGGAGGTTGACCAAAATGGCCGTTGTTGACCCACCATACTGAGCACCGTAATAGATACCGGCCAACATGATGAGCGAGGACACCGGCGGCAAGCCGAAGGTGATTGGCAGCAGCATCGCGATGGTCGCTGTAGGCCCCAGACCTGGCAATACGCCAATTGCTGTGCCCAAAAACACACCAATCAAACAGAAAAGAAGGTTTTGGAGGGTGAACGCTGTTTCAAGCCCCAAACCCAAATTACCCAGAAGCTCCATGATTACATTCCCAACCAGGGCCCAAAAACGGGCAAAGGAATTCCCAGGCCTTTCACAAACACCAGGCTGCAGAACACGGCAGCACCAATGGCAATGACCAACGAGTATTTCCAATTGAAAAAGCTGCTGGCAATTGCAGCAACAAAGAACACAGCCATGACAGCTATGGCCAATCCAGCACCTTCGGCCAGCAGTGCAAATACAAGCACCGAAGCCACGATGTAGATGATTTTGGAGAGTGCAAAACCCTGTAAGGGCTCGCCATCAACCACAAAAGATCGCACCAGTGAAATTGCACCAATGCCCATCAACAACACACTTAACACTTTGGGAAAATAACCAGGGCCCATGCTAACCGCTGTGCCCATTTCATAGTCCCTGGCGATGTAAAAGGCTGCTGCGCCTGCGATCAAATACAGCAGCCCCGCCCAAAAGTCTCTTAAATCTTTTGGCATTTTGTTTCTCGATTAAAAAAATCAGTCCGCGTACTGGCCTGCTTTCTCGATGATGGGCTTCCAACGAGCGATTTCCGCATCCAGATGCTTGCGCAGGGCCTCCGGTGTTGCACGTTCAGCAGACACAGGCTCGGTGCCCAGCTCGGCGAAACGAGCGATCACGTTGGGGTCTTTCAGGGCCACTTGCAGCGACTTGGTCAAGCGATCGATGATGGGCTTGGGTGTGCCTTTGGGGGCATACAAACCGTGCCAAACGGCCACTTCGAATCCAGGCAAACCTGCCTTGTCAAGGGTGGGAAGCTCTGCCAGAGACTTCACTGGGGTCTTGGTGGTGACTGCGTAAGCCTTGATTTTACCCGCTTTGATTTGGCTGGTGGTGTTGGTCGTTTGATCGCACATGAAGTCCACCTGGCCGCCCAAGAGATCATTCATGGCTGGGCCAGTGCCTTTGTATGGAACAGTGGTGAGGTCTACACCCACGGCAGTTTGAAACAGCATGCCGCACAGGTGCGAGGCGGACCCAATGCCAGCGTTGGCGTAAGTCACTTTGTCTTTGTTGGTTTTTACGTATGCCAACAGCTCTTGCATGTTTTTGGCAGGGAAATTGGAACGGGCCACGATGGTCATGGGCACATCGGTCACCAAACCGATGGTGTCAAAGTCGGTGGACGCGTTGTAAGACAGCTTGCGGTATAGCGAAGGCGCTGTGGATTGGCCAATGTGATGCAAGAAGATGTTATAGCCGTCTGCAGGGGAACGCGCGGCCTTTGCTGCGGCCAGGGTACCACCAGCACCACCAAGGTTTTCAACGATCACTTGCTGCCCCAAGTCTTTGGACATGGATTGTGCAATCAAACGCCCCACTGTGTCTGTGGGTCCACCGGCTGCGAATGGGATCAACATGGTGATGGTTTTGCTTGGATAAGCGTCATTGGCTTGCGCAACGCTGGCTAGGCCAAACAGGGCAACCGCCAGGATGGACTTGATTGATTTTTTCACTGAAAAACCTCCTTTGAATTTACTGCACATGGTGTTTTACAACCGTGCTTGTTGCACAGGTTGCTGAAGTATCAGAATCGCAGAAGAAAGCAGCAATTGTGGTTATCCATATTGTGGAAAGCCGTTGCTTACAAGATGTGTGGAGTGAGGAACAGATCGAACAAGGCGAGCAGGGGTCAGAGTTGGCCAACAAGCACCGACATTTATTTCATAAAATGAACATTAAATACAACATCAAAAGAATAAAACATTTAAAAACAGATTACTACCGTTTGTCGTTATTATTTTTATGAAGCAAATGGATTGAGGATTTTTAACCATTAGCAACCCACACAGCAACAATGAGGACGCAGAGTGCTGTGTGACCGCACACAGCCTTTGTCAAAAATGTGGAAACTACTGAGTCAATTTATTGTGGCGTGACCTTCAATATCCGTCCATCTGAATTGTCAGTCAGGAGGTACACAGCCCCATCTGGACCCACGCGCACATCACGTATGCGTTCACCCACTTCCTTAAACAACACTTCTTTCTCCGTGCCCTTGTTGGCGGTCACACTGACGCGGGCAACATGCTGGGCACGCAAGGCGCCCACCAATACATCCCCCTTCCAGGTCGGGAAAAGATCGCCGTTGTATACAGCCATGCCAGAGGGAGCGATGGACGGTACCCAGTAAATGGCGGGCTGCTCAGTGCCATCGAAGGTTTTGAACGGAGAAATTTGTGCGCCGCTGTAATCGATACCATACGTGGCTTTGGGCCATCCATAGTTATGGCCGGGTTTGATAACATTGATTTCGTCGCCACCGCGTGGGCCATGCTCATGTGCCAGCAAGCGCTTGCCGATGGGGTCGTACACCAGGCCCTGTACGTTGCGATGCCCGTAGCTATAAATCTCGGGGCGGGCGCCCTGTTTGCCGGCAAACGGATTGTTGGCGGGCACACTTCCATCGGGATTGATTCGAACAATCTTGCCCAGATGATTGCCCAAATTTTGCGCCTCTTCGCGGTAATCGTAACCGTCGCCCAGGGTAATGATCAGCGTGTTGTCGGGCAACCAGTCCATGCGGCCACCGTAGTGGGCATTGCCAGATTTGGCCGTGTGCGAACGAAAGATTTCTTTAACCTGCAACAGTTCGCCATTGCCCAATACCGCGCTGGACACACACAGGTGATTGGCCTGTCGTGTGCCGCAGGCGTAGCTGAGGTACACACGCCTGGATTGTTCAAAATCTTTGGCTGGCAACACATCAAACAAACCCGCTTGGCCACCGAAGTGCACACTGGGCACGCCCTTCAAGGGCTGTGGGTTAAGTTGACCATTGGCCTCCACCAGACGCAGGCGACCTTGCTTTTCAGTCACCAAGGCGCGGCCATCTGGCAAGAAGGCCATGCCCCAGGGGTTTTGAAGGCCGTCTACGAACGTGTTTACTTTGTAGGCAGTTTTCACTTGTGCCACAGCGGGTTCGGCAGGCAACAGGGAAGCGCCCGTCATCAGGGCAGCAAAACCAAGTGCGGCTGCGCCGGTTTTGCGGTGCACTGCGCTGACTGTGCCTTTTGCAAACAGATAACCGGCCAGCGCGGCGCCAGCAAGCATGGACAGGGTGCCGCCTACGCCGCGTGTGGCTGCAATCAGGGTTGGCATTGGTGCAATCATGTCTACCACTTTAAAAGTTACCCACAGGCCAAGGGCCGCCCCCACGGTGCACAAAGCAGTCCGCCAGGGCAGGCCGACAAAACGGGTTAAAAGCAGTGCAACGGCCTGCGACGCCACAAAGCTACCCCCGTAGAGGACTGTATACACCGGACCAAAGTTCCACAGGTCGTGCAAAGTCACTTGGATGCGGGTGGCCAGGCCAATGGGTGCGCCAAGCTGCGCCAAAGCTTGCAAATTAATCTGGCTTTGAGCCACTGTGCCCCACACCACCCCCACCAACAGGGCTGCAAAAAACCTCAGCAACATGAACAACTCCGGAGATTTGGAAGAACGTCAGACGGGCTTGGTTTCCCTGCCATTCCCTGAGACCTAGAAGGGATTGAACAACTCGGTCGTCAAGAATTCACTTGACACCACGACAATAGATTTTGGGTCAGGGGCGTTTGCTCTGCAACACCAAAGCTCCACTTATCCGTACACGGCGACCACTTGGTAACCCAGCGAGGCCAATTTGCCACTGGGGGTCCACAGTTTGGCAGTTTGATTCACATAACCATCTGCAGCCGCCACAGTATCCATGTCAATTTGGAACCAGCCGTCGTCCAGCGTCTCTTGGGGCAAGGGTGGCAACTCCAGCGACCAACTCACAGAGCTGGCCATCACAGGTCCACGGAAGTGGCTCAAGCACGGGGTCGGCGGCCCGTCACTCAGCATCACAATCAGCACCTCGGGACTCAAATTTTTGTCGGTGCAGCGTATATGAATACCGCTTTGCCAACTGCCATTGCCCATGTAAGGAATGTTACCCAGCGCCCAACGCATCTCGATGTGCTGTAAAAAATTGGGCGTGATTTTGGGAATGAATGGCAAGGGTTGAATATCGTTCGCCGCTTTGGGCAACTCGACACGACTGGGTGTTTTGGCAGACAACATGGTTTCTCGCGCACTGCCAAATACCCCCACCA
Source organism: Limnobacter sp. (assembly GCA_036275215.1). GTDB lineage: Bacteria > Pseudomonadota > Gammaproteobacteria > Burkholderiales > Burkholderiaceae_B > Limnobacter. The sequence goes on from DASUEF010000251.1 coordinate 43,663, forward strand.
CCAAACCAGCCAGCACGTCCTGGCTGAAAATCTCGCAATGAACTTGGCAAACACTTTTGCCTTGTCGCAGTAGGCGAGTACGGTAAACCACATCGCCGGGTGCCACAGGCCCCACAAAATTGGTTTGCAGGGCGCGCAGGGGAATGTCCAAGCCCAGCGTGTCGCGCATGGCCACCACCGCCAGGGCCGACACAAATCCACCGAACATGGTGCGTCCCTGCCCCCAGTCGTCCGTAACATGGAAAGTAACAGTGTCGCCATCCAGACGACGGCCAGAAAGAATGGAGGACAAAGCGGTGGTCATACGAAGCCTTTGCTTGGGGTGCAAACATGCACACTAAAAGAGAATTCTTGCACCGAACTGAATCGGCACGCCTGCTACTTGCGCCTTACTTGCGCTCAAATTGCTGAAAATTGGGTGTGCGTTTTTCTGCAAAAGCAGAGAAAGCCTCTTTGGCTGGCGGCTGCGTGAGCATGGCAATAAACAACTCACCCTCTTCTGCCATTTTGGCGGCGACAGCGGGTTTGTTGGCAGCCTTCATGAGACGCTTGCTGGTGAGCAAACTGGGCAAAGGCAGGGCCAGCAACTTGGTCACTTGCGCCTGCACATGGGCTTCCAGTTTTTCGGGCTCGAGCACATCGCTCACGATACCGCTGTCGTAGGCCTTCAGCGCGGTGAACATATCGCCCAGCAACAGCAACTCTGCGGCTTTTTGATAACCAGCCAATTGGGGTAGCAGCAAGCTGCTGGCTGCCTCGGGACACAAACCAAGCTTGGTGAACGGCATGGAAAATTTGGCGGTGTTTGCGGCATACACCAGGTCGCAATGCAGCAACATGGTTGTGCCAATGCCAACGGCCACTCCCTGCACCTGAGCCACCACGGGCTTGGGGAAGTTACTCAGCAATCGCAAAAAGCGAAATACAGGCGCTTCAAGGTCTTTGGGGGGTGCATTTAGAAAATCACCCAAATCGTTGCCAGCAGAAAAACAGCCCTCGTGCCCTTTGACCAGCACCACCTTGACGGCGCTGCTGTGGGTAGCATCGCGAAACGCATCACCAATGGCGGTATACATAGCGTTTGTGAACGAATTCTTGCGGTCGGGGCGGTTGATGGTGATTGTCATCAAGCCGTGGTCGATCTGTGTCTGAATGTCCATGCGAATCCAAGAATATTAAGATTTTCCAACATATTACACAGAGTCGTACTCAAAGTGACCCGCTAGTAACAAAGTTGAGAAGGTGTCTTCACATGGAACCACAAAACAGACCCTTACTCCGGATTTTCTGATTCAGTGGTGTACACGCACGCACCCACCGGCACCCAAGTTGGGTGAAACGTGACAACAAAAAAGCACAGCCCCCTTGCGAAGACTGTGCTTTTTATTTAAGCGGATGTGTGATTACACGCGCTCGAAAATACCCGCGGCACCCATGCCAGTGCCGATGCACATGGTGACCATGCCGTACTTCAGATTGTGGCGACGCAGGGCGTGCACCACGGTGGCTGCACGAATGGCGCCGGTGGCACCCAGTGGGTGACCCAGGGCAATTGCACCGCCCATGGGGTTGACCTTGCTG
>DASUEF010000252.1:0-3148 GCA_036275215.1 Limnobacter sp.
GCTGATGAGCAATCTTGCCTATGGTCAACTTATTGAGCTCAATCAATACAGCGCTGCCAGTCAAAAAGGCCTCATGTTGAGGCTATTTGCAACCCCCGCTCATCAACAGTCCTGCGGCCTTGAAACAGGGGCCGCTTGTAAAAACCAGCACCTCATCACCGTGGCAACTTTTGATGAAATGCCCGAGGTACAGGTGCATGCCCTTGTTGCAACCGGCGAGTTTGTGAAGGCAAAGTGGATTGAGACAAAAGGCGACAAAAGCACACCCGACCAAGCCGAGCTGGTGCTTACATTTCGCCAATACAATCGTGTTGCCACACGCGCCAACCCAGCACTTCCCAAACAGACTTATCGCGTGGGCTTGAAGATTACCCAACAAGGCATTGAGGAGACTTTGCTCACGCAATAGTGCCCAGCATCACAGAACGGACCTCTTTCCCGGCCCGTTCTGAACTCCCTCATTGGGATTCACCACACAAATTTTTAATTCCACTGCGGTTGTGTGATGACCATTCCCTCCGTAAGCGCACACCCAGCCGCTGCGGCATCTGCCAACATACCCTTGGCAAACCGCATTGCCCAGGCACCCATCCACACTGGCGTAGACAGCCATTCAATCCGTTTCAAAATTCAGGGGCCGTTTGCGCCGCTGGAGGTGCCCGCGGTTGTGGGTGCATCCAGCGCAAGCCACCTCACGCCTGCCGAGGTGTGGGAGCGCAATAAGCCAATTCTGCTTGAGGCGTTTAACAAAGGCGCATGCCTCGTTGGTTTTGGAAGTGGCTCCAGCCTGGATCGGATCGCAAACGGCTCCAATCAAGCCCTAAAATCCAATTCCTCGAGCCTCATCGAGCAACTTTGCTCGATTGCCGCCACGCCCATTGGCAATCTCAAGTTATCGGATTCGGTGACCCTCCAAAGCATGTCCATCAATCCGCCTGCGCTGTCCAATGGCGTGAAGTTTGTTTCTGGAACACTCACCTTTTTGCACAAAGGGGATACAGCGCCGCATGTCTTGGAGTTTCGGGAGTTTTACCCGGAGTACGACGGACTCAGTTTGAGTGCAAAGAGCCTGATTGCTGCACTCGATCAATTGCCTGCGCAAAGCAGCGCAGCCGCACTGGGTGGAAAAACGCCCCACAAAACAAAAGCAATGCAGTTTTATAGCGCCAGGGGTGTGGGTCGCAGTGCGAGTTTGGCTGTGCTGCATGCCTTTCGGGAAATGTCTATGAAGCAATCTGGATTTGCGCCCGCTGAGGTGCGCAGGCACTTGCACGATTTGATTCAACAGGGCAGAGTGCAGCGCAGCCCGCATTTTATAAACACCGCTGCGCAGCAAGAGGCGTTGTTGAGTGCTTGCGAGGAAGTGAATAAACAAGCACTCGCCACGCGCATTGTTACAACCAGGGCGCCCATCGCCAGTGCGCTGTTGGTGCGGCCTCCAATTGCCCCCATAGCGCCGATTGTTCAGGAGTTATCAACGCGCTTGGTTCCGTTTGGCAATGGTGCACCAGCGCTGCCCTACATGCCAATTCGGCCTGCAGGCATACACGCCATTTCTCAGCATGCAGATTTTGGGTTTCCTCGTTTGAGCACAGATGAGGCGAGGGTCGTCGCTGCCGATGTCATTCGTTGTGGGTTTTATGGCGATGCCTTAGGCTCTGAGCTAGAAAGCAAAACCTACCCCGAAAGAAGGGGCGTGTTGGTGAACCGGTTGGCCCATTCAGATGAGTCCACTTTTTTTCAAGCGGTGCCCGATGCCACGCAACGCGACAATCAATTAATCGCCCAACTCCGCAAGAAAAACCATCTTCACCACAGTGGCCCCACGCACTGTGCAACGGACGACACGCAGCAAGGTGCTTTGAGTGCCCTGGCCAAAACTCGGTGGATGTTGAGCGATGGCCAGGATCTTGACCAGCTTGCAGTTCAGGTGATGCAGTCGTTTCATGAGCCAGCCTTTCCGGCACCGATGCCCAATCAATTTAATCGCTTTGAAGTTCGCGGCGGTGCAAACACCCTGTACATGTGCAAGTTCGCCACCGATGTAAAGGCAAACTGGAAAGATGTGGCCATTGAAGATGTAAAGCTCATCCGAGGCTCACAGGGGGAGGTTGTTGGTATCGAAAAATTGGGGGCTCGCGCAGGCGGTGCGGGCAATGGCGGGATGATGCGCATCGGCTACGACTTGCTGCCGATGCTGGGTTCAAATGCCACCACCCAAGATCTCATCGAGCAAGCCTTGGTGAGCAATCAGCTCACGCACCCCAGCTCGTTCTCTGCGGTGGCCTGTGTCGGGCAAGTTGTCATGATGGCCAAATGCATCCACTTGCGCTTGGAGGCTTGCAAGCGTCCAGACCGGCGCCTTGTAATACCGCCCAACTTTTTTATCGACACCTACCATGCGGTTGCAAAGGCGTTGGAGCATCCGGAACAAAGATTTGGTTTGTTGAATCGCCACGCTTTGGTGCCAATGCACCTTCGGCACCAAATCACCTCGGATGGGTGGAGAGCCCCCCGTCTTCCGAGTGAGTTTTTAAAGCCATCTGCACACACCCGTGAACCCATCCGTTTGGGCTCGGTGGAGCAAGCCTTGATCGACAGCAAAAATATGGACAACACAAGCGCCAATGTGGATTGTGTTTTGCAGCGGTGGTCCAGCAGTTCTTACTTGGCGGCAACCTTCCCCAGTGTTGTGTATTTGCTGGAGCAATTTGGACGTGGCGACCCAGCCCATGCCGTGAACATGGCTGCTTTGGTGACCAAAGACAGTGACACTTGCGCAACGATAGTTGCTCAGGTGATGGGTGCTTTGCACGGGTCTGCTTGGGTGGAGCAAGAATTGAATCAGGCGGTTGATTCAAGCGGCCGTTTCACCTTCAGCAGCGATCTGGGGGCGGGGTTTTCTGTGAACGATTGGGTGGCCCAGATGGACAAGTTTTACCAAGCAACCCGGGCATCTCTGCCCGGGTCTCTGTGTGCACCACTTGGTATTTCTCAGCGTTAGGCCGCGGCTTTCACCTTCAAGCGCCATGCGTGCAGCAGTGGCTCGGTGTAACCCGCAGGTTGTTCCTTGCCTTTAAACACCAGGTCGCATGCGGCTTTAAAGGCGGCCGAGGTTTCAAAGTTGCCGGCCATGGGCTTGTACGCG
>DASUEF010000253.1:0-2584 GCA_036275215.1 Limnobacter sp.
AGTTTTTTGCCGCAGGACGGTCGCGGCAACCGTCTGCCTGTGGTGGTCAATGGGCAGGCGGTCACCTTGATCAACGAGTCTTACAACGCCAACCCCTTGTCGATGCGGGCAGCGCTGGACGCTTTGGCCACTTGCAGCGAAGCGCATCAGCGCGTGCTGGTGTTGGGAGACATGTTGGAGCTGGGGGACTTGTCGGCATCGGCTCATCTGGAATTGGCGGGGGTGTTGAAGACATTTGCGTGCCGAAAGATATTGCTAATCGGAACTGCGATGAAATCTGTAAAAACTCAACTGCATGCCGTTGGCGAAGATTGTGAATGGTTTCCGGATTTGGATTCCCTTGCAGCCGAATTGTCTCGGGTTGCCAGAAAGAATGATCAAGTGTTGATCAAAGCGTCAAACGGCATAGGTTTGCAAGAGCTGATTCGGAGATTCAAGGGCAATTGAAAACACCCACCTTTCGGTGGGTGTAATGAGGTCTTACATGGGTAGCATTTGGTCGATCATTGCTCCCCCCATAGCAAAATCACCTTCCTGATATCCTGCACTGCTAGAGATTGGTGTCGGATCTTGAGAAACAATGTCATCTGCCTGTGTACCCACAGTTTCAAAAGGCCCAGGCTCATCGCCACCTTCGTCCTCATCACCACCCACAGGTGCGCCGCCAGACTGGAGTGATGCGACGATCACCTCGGGTGCGCCTTGCAGTGTATCTTGGATGAACGCGGCGTTGCTCTCGTCCGCATCGTAGGCCTCCCCTTCGGCAATCGCGTCAATTTTTGGTGCCAGTTCATCTTGTCCACCAGGTGCACGGCTTTGCAAAAAGGCTTCGCCTGCGTCGGGGCTCTGATTCTCCACCGAGGTCAGGAATGCTGTTGTGCCAGCGTTGTATTCCGAGGCGAACAGCCCAAGGCCCTCGTCCACGCCGGTGAACGCACGCTCTACACCTTCAACAATCGCTGATGCAAATGCTGCATCGGCGGGAACCAGGCCTTTGACCAATGATGGAGCGGGCCCACCGCCGCCTTCACCACCGCCGGCTGCTGCTGCCACCAGGTCGGCGGGGAAGCCAAGTACACCATCGGCAATCGTGAGCACATCGTTGTCGCTGCCGATCACGTCCATGTCCTCGAAGGCGTTGCTGCCGTCGAAACCATCTTCGTCATCCGAACCATTCACGAAGGTGCCAAAATCTGTCGATGGGTCTTCGCCTTCATCTTCACCGTCAACATTGCCGACTGCGTCAACTGCCAGCGAAGGACTTGCTTCGGCCAGTTGTACGGCCACACCTGCTGTGTCGTCGAAGATTTGACCTGCAAAGTTTTGGACAGTGTTAGCCCCGGCTGCAAATCCGTCTTGAGGATTGCCGCCGTTTGCTGGGTTGCCTGCCTCGAAGGCTGCTTGCATGTCGCTGGCAAATTGCTGTTCTGGAGATTGCTCAACGGGGTCACCGCCACCTTCAGGGGGGGTGGGCGCATAACCTTGCGGGTTGATCTCTCGCAGATTTTCGGCCAACACACCAGCAGATGTTGCGGCACGTGTTGCAATGTTGTCACCTCCAGCGCCTTGGTTCACTCGATTAAAAATGACGGCTGTCATGTCTTTCTCCTTGGAATTATTAATTGAACTAACAATCACATCGGCAAACTGCCTTTGTGTGGTTGAGGCGTCTTGAAAGACAAACCCCAATTCTTTCAGGGCGAAACTGCCCAAAAAAACCGTTGTGGTGGCGGCCTGGCGATCTGGTTCTCGAAGCGCCTCCACCACTGAAACCCGCGGTGGTGTGCTGTCCTTGATGGCTGTGGCCAGCATGCCCAAGGTGTTTTGTAGGCTGTTGCCTACGGGGTCGCTAATGGGGGCCAGTTGCGGCACCTCCAGCGTGGGAATCACAATTTCCCCTTCGGAGGGGGCACTGGGTTCCCCTGGGCGCACATCTAGTGTTAAAGGGTTGTCGCCAGGGTTGAGCGTGAGATTGTCCACCTCGATTCCTGGATCCACGTTCAGGCCGTCCTCGTTGAAGGTGCGGCGCAGCGCTTGGCCAATGTCCTGAAAAGAAACCGCCAGCGTGTTTCTTGTGAGTTCAAACGAGGCATTGCGGACTTCAAGGGTGCTACCCGCATCAATGTTCGCACCGCGCAGCGATATGCCCTCGTTGCCTGAGTTGGATGTGTCTGGAGAGTGGACCGAATCTCGATCCAAGCTGCTAAGGTCGCTTCGAACTGAAGACGCTGATGCCTTATTCAAAACGTTTAAGTCGTCGATCGACAAAATGGGTTGTTGACCACCTGCAAATAGCTTGATTTCAGGGTCAAGCACCGTGATAGACGACTCCAAAGGCTCGTTGGCGTTGACTTGGAAGCCCAAGGCCTCCACGCCCTCGAGTTGGATCACTTGAATACCCAGGGGTGCAATTGCAACGGAGTTAATGATCGCCAGAATTGGCAAGCCAATCCCATCCGCATCAGCATCAGCATCAGCATCAGCATCAGCATCAGCATCAGCATCAGCATCAGCATCAGCATCAGCATCAGCATCAGCATCAGCATCAGCATCAGCATCAGCATCAGCATCAGCATCGGCATCG
>DASUEF010000254.1:0-1170 GCA_036275215.1 Limnobacter sp.
GATTTCGGCGTAAAAATGGATCCGATCGTCTGGGTGTACGGCCTCCAGCCATTCATGCCCGAGCACCTCTTGGGGTTCTCTCCCTGCCATGAGCGCCCATTGCTGATTGGCAAAAGTGCATTCACCATGCATGGAGATCCAAGCAATGCTGACAGGTGATGCACCAGCAAGTTCGATGTCCATGCCAACCCGCCTTAGGCCAAGGCCTGAAAAGAGGTTTCCCCAAGGCAGTCTGCGGGCTGAGTCTGGATAGTGACCTCAACCACGTTGCCTTGGCCCAAAAATCGAATACTCTCAAACGCAGCCTGATATGCGATTGCAATACCGCGGCCGTGCAAGTCAAATGCCCTGTCTGGCGAAAAATCAAGGTAAGGACGCCAGTCAAACCCATCACCTTGGTCGCGAATCGTGATTGTGTGTGCATCGCCATTTCGGCGAACGGTGACCCGAACAACTCGGGCACGAAGCTTTGGATGAAGGGCACGTTTCACTAGCTCTTTGCCCAAAGAATCGGTTTGCAATAAACGCGATTTTTCAGCGTATCCAATGGCCAAGTTGCCATGCTCGACCGCATTAACCATCAATTCGGATAGACCGATTACAACATTGGCCGGGCAAGCGGAAAGTTGGGCCAACGTTGAGGCAAGCTGGTTCGCCTGCTCCACAGTCCGATACTCGAATGACATTAAATTGGCCATGCACAGGCCATTTTGAGTGCATCGAATTTCTTGCAGAAGTTGCTTTTTTTGATTGATTTGTTTGTGAATGGCGTTGAGCGCTGCACTCAGCAAATCCCTGGACACAGGCTTTGCAAGATACAGTTGGGCACCGCTGGCCAGCCCCTCCGCAACCTCTGCTGTTGCAACAGAGCCGGTGACCATGATGACTGGCAAGTCGGCAAAATCATCCGAGCTGCGAATGGTACGAAGCAAAGCTATTCCGGAAACATCAGGCAGGTTGCGGTCCAACACAACACAGTCGAGTGTGACCAAATTGGCCATCACACTGAGAGCCTCATCGGCATCAGCAGCACACTGCACATCATGTCCGAGGTTGGTCAGGATGTTTTCAATCAACCACCGCACATGGTGATCATCTTCTACCAGTAGAATTTTCACGGCATCTTCTCCTCAAGATACCTGTTCTACGGTGCTGGGCAGACACCTCCCG
>DASUEF010000255.1:0-3215 GCA_036275215.1 Limnobacter sp.
GACAGATGAACACACCATGCACGCCAACCCCGGTGTGGTGTTGGGCTGCACCGATTGCCATGGTGGTGACGCCACCGTGAAATGGGATGGCAAAGAGCAAAAGCAAGGCACGCTGGCCTATGACCACACCCGCGCAGCGCGTGAAAAGGGCTTTGCACCTGAATATCGGGCCGCGCTGGACAAAGCCCACATTGCGCCACGAAACGAGAAGTTCTGGAACTACCCGTCATCGGCCAACCCAAAGCGTTCGTACGCCAAGCTGAACAAAGAGCACCCTGCCTACATCCGCTTTGTCAACCCAGGTGACTTGCGAGTGGCACGCGAAGCCTGCGGTGCATGCCACTTGCCGATCATTCAGGCCCAAGAGCGCAGCTTGATGAGTACATCGGCCATGTTGTGGGGTGGAGCCTCGTACAACAATGGAATTTTGCCTTACAAACGCTACATTCTGGGCGAGGCCTACACGCAAGACGGAAAACCTGGTTTGCTGAAAAACCCGGTGGAGGCCAACAACGAGCTGTTTGTTCACAAGGGTATTCTGAATGAACTGGCGCCCTTGCCCGCTTGGGAAACCACGCCCCCTGGGGACATATTCCGCGTGTTCGAACGTGGCGGCAAAGTGATCAACAGCATCTTTCCTGAAGTGGGCCTGCCCAACGTGTTGGGCCAAATTCAGCGACTGGACGAACCGGGGCGGCCCGACATCAAGCAATCCAACCGGGGCCCTGGCACCGGCCAGCGTATTGCCGTGCCCTTGATCAACGTGACCAAGACTCGTTTGAACGATCCGCATCTTTGGTTCTTGGGCACCAATGAGCAACCGGGTGACTACCGTTCATCGGGTTGTACCGGCTGCCACACCATTTACACCAACGACCGTGACCCAAAGCATGCAGGGCCCTACGCCAAGTTGGGTCATGATGGCACCACGCAAACCATTGACCCGACCATTGCAAAAAACGAAAGTGGTCACCCGGTGAAGCATGAATTCACACGCGCCATTCCAAGCTCGCAGTGCATGGTTTGCCACATGCACCAGCCCAACGTGTTTGTGAACAGCTATTACGGTTACATCATGTGGGACTACGAAAGCGACGCGCCGCACATGTGGCCAGAAAAGCAACGTTACCCCACCGATTCTGAAATGCGTGAAATTCTGGATCGCAACCCCGAAGAAGCCGCGGTGCGTGGCAAGTGGAGCGACCCCGAATTCCTCAAAAACGTTTCAACGCTCAACAGCAAACTGAAAGATACGCAATTTGCCGATTACCACGGGCACGGCTGGAACTTCCGTGCAGTTTTCAAGCGCAACCGCAAAGGTGCTTTGCTGGATGCGCAGGGCAATGTGGTTGCCGACGATGACCCCAAAAAATTCGACAAGGCCGTTCACCTGAGTTCAATTCACCTCGACGTGGGCATGCACTGCGTTGATTGTCACTTTGCGCAAGACATGCACGGCAATGGTCACATTTATGGCGAAGTGGCTGCTGCAGTTGAAGTAGATTGTGCCGATTGTCATGGCACCGCCACCAAATACCCCACTTTGCGCACCAGCGGGCCTGCTGCGCCACCCGGCGGGACTGATCTGACCCAATTGCGAACCCAGGACGGCCGAAAACGCTTCGAATGGCGAGATGGCAAGCTGTACCAGCGCGCCGCACTCGACCCCAACAAAGAATGGGAAATGAGCCTGGTCAAAGACAATATGAACCCGGCACACCCTGAGTACAACGCCAAAGCCGCACGCGCCAAACTGATGGGTGCAGGTGCGGAAGGCCAAGACGGGAAATGGGGACCAGGCGTAAAAGAGCTGGCGCACGACAACGACAAGATGACTTGCTTTACCTGCCATTTGAGCTGGACCACCAGTTGCGCGGGTTGCCACCTGCCCATTCAAGCCAACTGGAAAACCGAGCGCCTGCATTATGAGGGTGGAGAAACCCGAAACTACGCCACCTACAACCCACAAGTGGCGCGCGACGACATGTTCCAGTTGGGCGTGCATGGCCCGGTGAAAGGCAACCGCATTGCGCCAATTCGTTCAAGTTCGGCCTTGATTCTTTCATCGATGAACGCCAACCGCGAACGCATTTACATTCAACAGCCACCCATTGCTGCGAGCGGTTTTTCATCGCAAGCCTTTGCACCGCACTACCCACACACCGAGCGCAAGGAAGAAACAAAAACCTGTAGCGATTGCCATCTGTCACGCGAGGATGACAACAACGCCATCATGGCGCAGCTGTTGTTACAAGGCACAAACTTTGTGAACTTCATCGGGTTCAATGCATGGCTGGGCGGCACAGAGCACATTGCAGCGGTTACCGTAACCGAATGGGACGAACCCCAGGCCGTGCTGGGCAGCTATCTGCACAAATACGCCTACCCGGACTATTATCAAAACCACTTGAATCGCAATCGAGAACTGGCTGATACCGTGGTGCCCGCGCTGATGGACCACACCACCAAAGGCGTGGCCAGTTGCATTCAGCTGCGCGGAGAATATGTGTTTGTGGCAGAGGGCAAAGGCGGTTTCCGCGCTTATGACGCAGCCAGTGTGGCCAACAAAGGCTATGGGCAACGCGTGATCACCGCACCGTTCAGCCCACTTGGCCACGACACCCATGTGGCTTCCATAAATGCGACTTGCATGGCCCTACCCACCAACCAGCCCATCAACCCCGAGAAAAACCAGGGCGACCTGATGCGCGTTACCAATATGGAACAGCCCTTCCACCCCATCTACAACTACGCCTTTATCACCGACAGCCAAGAAGGCCTGATTGCAGTGAATGTGAACACGCTGGCAGACGGCGAGCCTCGCAACAACTTTTTCGAGCGCGCGGTAACCTGGAACGAAAACGGGGTGTTGAACGGTGCAAGCCACATTACCTTGGGTGGGCACTACGCTTACATCACCACACCCAAGGGGCTGGTGTTTGTTGATATCAATAACCCCTTGAAGCCGCGACACATCACTACGCTGCCCTTGCAGGATGCTCGTGCCACAGCGGTGCAATTCCGCTACCTTTTCGCCACCACGGCCAAAGGTTTAGAGGTGATCGATATTACGCACCCTGAGAAGCCTGAACACACCGGTGCCGTGGTGCCCATGGCAGATGCACAACGGGTTTATTTGGCACGCACCTACGCCTATGTGGCGGCTAAAAAACAGGGCTTGGTGATTGTCGACATTGAACGCCCGCGCAAGCCCG
>DASUEF010000256.1:0-2451 GCA_036275215.1 Limnobacter sp.
CAGGAGCGGGGACATGGCAATTCAGGCGTATGCGGCATTTGAGTCCAAAGGTCTACTCAAGCCCTTTGAATACGATCCAGGCGAACTGGGGCCTTTTGAAGTTGAGATTGATGTGGCGCACTGTGGCATTTGCCACAGCGATGTGAGCATGATCGACAACGACTGGGGCATGGCGCAGTACCCCTTGGTGGCGGGTCACGAAGTGATTGGTCATGTGTCCGCGCGGGGCAGCCATGTGTCTCATTTGGAGCTGGGGGATTTGGTGGGTCTCGGGTGGCATGCAGGTTACTGCCAAACCTGCCGCATGTGCATGGGTGGGGACCACAATTTGTGCGATCAAGCCGAGGGCACGATTGTTGAACGGCATGGGGGATTTGCAAACAAAGTGCGTGCCCAGGCCATCAGCGCAGTAAAAATTCCAGAGGGACTGAACCCCGCCAACGCAGGCCCTCTGCTGTGCGGTGGCATCACGGTGTACAACCCCCTGGTGCAATTTGGTATTTCTCCACAAGCCCGGGTAGCCGTGATCGGCATCGGTGGCCTGGGCCATTTGGCCGTGCAGTTTTTGAGGGCGTGGGGGTGCGAAGTCACTGCATTCTCAAGCAATCCCTCCAAAACCGAGGAGTTGCACAAGCTGGGCGCACACCACGTGTTGAACAGCAAAGACAGCAAGGCTTTGGGCAAGGCTGCGGGCTCTTTTGATCTGATCCTGTCCACGGTGAATGTCAAGTTGGACTGGAATGCCTATGTGGGCACCCTTGCCCCCAAAGGGCGTTTGCATTTTGTGGGTGCAACCCTGGAGCCCCTGGACATTGGTGCGTTTGGCCTGATCGGTGGGCAACGCTCCATCTCGGGTTCGCCAGTGGGTAGCCCGAGGGTGATTGAGGACATGCTGAAGTTTGCTGCCCTGCATCACATCGAGCCTTTGGTGGAGCGTTATCGATTCGACCAAATCAACGATGCGGTGGAGAGAGTACGCAGTGGAAGCCCAAGATTCCGGGTGGTGTTGTCGCACTGAATGGACATTGCCGTGACACAAACTATCCTGGGTGCCAATGGCCAAATTGGTCGCGAGCTGGCTTTGAGCCTTCATCAGTATCACGGCGCTCCAATTCGCTTGGTGAGTCGCAACCCACGGCGGGTGAACGACAGCGATGAAGTGTTCAAAGCAAATCTGCTGAGTGCGGAGCAAACGTTGAAGGCGGTGGAGGGCAGCTGTGTGGCTTACCTCACCGTCGGTCTACCCATGGATACGCAGTTGTGGGTACAGCAGTGGCCGGTGATGATGCGCAACGTAATTGCCGCGTGCGAGTATCACAAAACCAAATTGGTGTTCTTTGACAACACGTACATGTACCCGCAAACCAATGCAGTACAAAGGGAAGATGCCCCGTTTCGGCCCCATGGTTTGAAGGGCAAAGTGCGCGCAGAAATTGCCCTGCAGTTGCTCCAGGCCATGCAACAAGGACGGGTGGAGGCACTGATTTGCCGCGCCCCGGAGTTTTACGGCCCGGGCCTGACACAAAGCATCACCAATGCCACCATCCTCAACAATTTGAAAGGTGGCAAAAAGGCGCGCGTGTTTTTGCGCGACGACACTTTAAGAACCCTAATTTATACTCCGGATGCCAGCCGTGCCATGGCGTTGTTGGGCAACACGCCCGATGCCTACGGTCAAACATGGCATTTGCCTTGCGACGATGAGCGGCTGACCTACAAAGAGTTTGTGTTGTTGGCCGCACAAACTTTTGGGGTTGAAGCGAATTACAGCATTTTGAAAGAATGGCAGTTAAAACTCGCTGGTTTATTCAACGCGCAAATTCGGGATGCTGCTGAATTGTTGCCGCGTTACAAGGTGGATAACCTGTTTGATTCCAGCAAGTTCAAGCAGCGGTTCCCGGCGTTTGAGGTGACTCCGATGCACGAGGGGTTGAGGCAAATCAAACTGGAACAATTCAAAGCATGAGTGTCCAATTCTTTGCTTAGAGTGGGACGTGGTCGATCCCAATCATGCCAACAAACTGCGGAGCATGTGTCCGGAATAATCCGCAAGTCACACTAAGTGAACTCCAAAGGGGTGTGTACTCAAAGCACCTTCAATATTTCTTTCCCGTTCGGTACCCACACGTTAGCAGCGTGCTCAAATGAGGAATGGCACATAGAAAATTATTGAGCGCGATTTTTGTTCGGTCACAATCGCGTCGGTGAATGAGTGAATGTCTGAAGATTTGGCTTGTTCAATCGTTGCTTGAAATCTGTTTATGGCCTCATCCGTCTCAAGTCGGATTTGTGTGGCTGCGGTTCGAGTTGGCGCGCACCCCACGAGGGGGCACGCGCCACAAGCAGTTATTTCGCTTTGCTTAGCGTATCAAAACTGGTGATGAGGTTGCGGTAATCTGGAATGTGGTTGGAGAAGAGCGTTGCCAGGCCTTCGATGTCGTTGCGCCAATC
>DASUEF010000257.1:0-15635 GCA_036275215.1 Limnobacter sp.
CCACTTTGCAGCAGCACACTCGGTTAAACTGCTTGAATTCTTGGTGGAGAGAGCTGGATTCGAACCAGCGTAGGCGTAAGCCAACAGATTTACAGTCTGCCCCCTTTAGCCACTCGGGCATCTCTCCAAAAGAGAACCCCGAATTATGTCCGCTTTTTTTATTATCGTCAACACCTCATGCCCCCTTTTCGCCTTATTTGTCTTTTAATTCTTGGTTTTTCAAGTGGCTTGCCCCTGGCACTCACTGGCAGCACACTTCAAGCGTGGCTGGCCGTTGAGAATGTGGACATTAAAACCATTGGTTTGTATGCGGTGGTGGGGTTTCCATACACCTACAAGTTTTTGTGGTCGCCGCTGCTGGATTATTTGAGCCCCCGCCTGTTCGACCAACGCAGGGGCTGGATTGCCCTGATGCAGTTGGCCTGCGCTGCTTTGGTGGCTGGCATGGCGTTTGTGGATGCCCATTCTGCATGGACGGTGGCTGCTGTGGCAGTGGCCATTGCATTTTGCTCAGCCACGCAAGACATGGCGATTGATGCCTACCGCACCGACCTGCTGCCCGCGCCCGAACGCGGACTGGGGGCTGCTTATTACGTGACAGGCTACCGGGTCGCGATGCTTGTTTCTGGTGGTTTGGCGCTGATCCTTGCTGGTGAATGGCTGGGGTGGAGAGGCACTTATTTGATGATGGCGGCTTTGCTGGCGGCCTGTGCTGTGATTACTGCAATCTGCCCCAGCGCTGACACGGCGGAAGACCTGATTCGTCGGCAACAAAAACGCCAGCTCTGGCGCATTGTGAAAGACTCTGCAGAGAACTTTATGCAGAAGGATGCGGCGCTTTGGATTTTGCTGTTGATTGTGCTGTACAAGGTGGGAGATGCATTTGCTGGCTCGTTAACCACGGCTTTTTTGCTCAAAGGGCTTGGATTTACCCTCACTGAGGTGGGGGCGGTGAACAAAACCGTGAGCTTGGTGGCCACCTTGATGGGCACATTTTTGGGTGGCTGGCTGATGACCAGAATCGGTCTGTACCGATCGCTGATGATTTTCGGCACACTGCAGGCGGTGTCCAATTTGTCGTTTTGGGCATTGGCCGTGATGGAGCCTTCTATTTGGGCCATGGGAAGTGCCGTGTTTGCGGAAAACTTGTGCGGTGGGATGGGCACAGCCGCATTTGTTGGCTTGCTTACGGGCCTGTGCTCGAAGGAGTTTTCAGCCACGCAGTATGCCTTGCTCTCGTCGCTGGCGGCAGTTGGCCGCGTGTATTTGGCTGCGCCAGCAGGCTACATGGTCGATGCCTATGGCTGGGCCAACTTTTTTGTGTTTTCAACGATTGCGGCTTTGCCTGGCTTGCTGGCTCTGTATCTGTTGCGTGCGAGCGTCCAGAAACTGGCGCGGTGAACAGTGATGCCATTTCTGAAAGGCGTGAATGAACGCCGAGGGGGATGCATAACCCAGCCGGGCCGACACCTCGGACACACTCAAGCCTGTTGAGCACAGAAGCTCTTCGGCCATCGTTTGGCGAACTTCGGCCAGCAGGTCGCGGTAGCTTGTGCCCTCCTCAGTCAGCCGACGCCGCAAGGTGCGCTCGGTCATGAAGTTTGCACTGGCAATGTCTTCGAGGTTGGGAGAGGCTGCAATGTCGGCAATGAGCTTGTTGCGTAACCACGCCGACACTCCCCCGCGTTGCATGCGCCGTGACAACAGGGCTTCAAGCTGCGCCTCGCACGACTTGGCACTGACCGGATTGGCAGCAGGCAAACGGAGATCAAGCCAGGCTTCAGAAAAGCTGGCCCGATTGCACGCTTGCCCAAACCGCGGCTCACACCCAAAAACACGGGTGTAATGCGCCAATGGGGCGTTGGCGGGCCCGCTGAACTCCATGCTCAGCAATGGCAAGGTTTTGCCAAATAGCGCCTGCTGAAGCACTTGGATGGCCGAGGCATCGCGTTCAACCACAAAACAGCGGACTGCAGGCGGGAGGTGATCGACCGACAGCTCAATAGACACCGCGGGGCTTTGACGACTCAAGGTGACTTTGGCAAACGCAAAGGTGAGATCGAGATACCGCAAGCCCAATTCCACTGCTTGGGCGAAGGTGGGGCTGGTGATGAGCGCATAACCCCAAATGCCGTAGGTGTTGAGGTGATAGCGGGTGCCTGCAGTGAGGCCCAAACCCGGCACCTTGCCGTGCAAACGCACCAAGTTATGGATCACTTGAAGTTCTTGATCTGCAGAGATCTCCAAATGGGGATCTTCGAGTTGGGCTGGCAATATGTTTGAACCGATGAGCAGGCTGCCGAGGCCACTTCCCAACTCGAGGCCCAGTTCACAAAGAATCTTGACACTGGCGATGCTGCGGCGGGCGGTCGACGGAGGGTTCATATGTCCGAAATTGTCAATTTTTATTGGATTGTAGCGAACTCCAATCATTTGCGCCTCTTCTACACTGCGGAATCAGGACAACTTTAAAAAGCACGGCACAAGGGAGAGACAACATGCGCAAGCACGACAAGGTGGTGTTCATTACTGGCGGGGCGCGAGGCCTGGGGGCAGGCTTGGCCGAGCGGGTGATTGAAGGTGGCGGCCAAGTTTTTGTGGTGGACTTGGACGCCCAAGCGGTGTTTGAACGCGTGGAGGCGCTGGGCCCCAAAGCGGCCGGATGCCAAGCCGATGTAACACAACTGGAGGCGCTAACGCTGGCGATGGACACTTGCGCAGAGCGTTTTGGACGACTGGATGTGGTGGTGGCCAATGCCGGGATTTTAAAAATGGGCACCCTGGAAAACATGCCGATTTCGGACTTTGACACGGTGATGCGTGTGAATGTGACGGGGGTGTTCAACACCATCCGGGCTGGTATTCCGCATTTGCGCCAAAGCAAAGGGTATTTGCAGGTGGTGTCCTCGCTGGCGGCCGCCATTCACACGCCGTTGATGGGCCACTATGCGGCATCGAAAGCTGCGGTGGAAGCCCTGGCAGACGTGGCCCGCCAGGAACTGGCGCTGGACGGGATTGCCGTGGGTTGTGTGCATCCCACTTTTACGAACACTGCGATGATTCAGGAGGTGAATGCTGGTGTGTTGTGGGGTGGTCACAAGGGGGCGTTTGCAGCGATTGAGCCTGTTGCGGTGATTGAAGCCATGTACCGTGGGATTGTGAAGCGCCAGCGCAAAATTATTGCCCCCAATCACATTGCTCCGCTGGTGCTGGCACCCGGCCTATTCCACCGGGTGGCGGAAGGGATCAGCCGCCTACAGGGCTCCGACGAGGCCCTGAGAAAATTCAGGGCCGAGGAGAACAAGCTCACTCCACAGTGACGGATTTTGCAAGGTTGCGGGGCTTGTCCACGTCGGTGCCTTTGACCAAGGCAACGTGATAACTCAGCAGTTGCAGGGGCAACACGTGGAGGATGGGGGACAGGTGGCCGGCATGGTCCAAGAGATTGAGCACGTGAACCCCCTCGCTGGGTTCGATGCGTGTATCGCGGTCGGCAAAAATATACAACTCGCCGCCCCGAGCCCTCACCTCTTGCAAATTGGATTTCAGCTTTTCGATCAGGGTGTCTTTGGGTGCCACAGCCACCACTGGCATTTCGGCGTCTACCAAAGCCAAGGGGCCATGCTTGAGCTCACCAGCCGCGTAGGCCTCGGCATGAATGTAGCTAATTTCTTTGAGCTTGAGCGCCCCCTCCATGGCAATGGGGTAATGCACGCCGCGGCCCAGAAACAGCGCGTGCCGCTTGTTGGCAAAATGGCTCGCCCATGCTTTGATCTCTGGCTCCAAAGCCAGCACGTTTTGCAGGGCGGAGGGCAGGTGACGCAATTGCGCAAGCAGGGTCTTTTCTTCGGTGGCGCTTAATTTGTTGCGCAATTTGGCCAGCACCAAAGCAAGCGTGAATAGCGCGGCCAATTGCGTGGTGAACGCCTTGGTGGAGGCCACGCCAATTTCTGGACCAGCGCGGGTGAGAAATTTCAAATTGCTGGCACGTATGAGCGCTGATTCTGGGACGTTACAAATGGACAGAGCGTTGACCATGCCCAGCGCTTTGGCGTGCTCCAGAGCGGCCAATGTGTCGGCAGTTTCGCCAGACTGAGAGATGGTGATGACCAAAGTGTTGGGCAGGGGCACGCTGGTTCGGTAGCGATACTCGCTGGCAATCTCGACCGTGGTGGGCATGCCGGCTACGGATTCGAGCCAATAGCGGGCCACTGCGCCTGCGTGGTAGCTGGTGCCACACGCAAGAATGAGCACATGCTGCACATGAGGCAGCACTTCAGCTGCTTGGGCACCAAACAGTTCGGGCTTGACGGCCGAGGCGTTACTCACCATCTCGAGCGTGGCGGCGATTGCACCTGGCTGCTCATAGATTTCTTTTTGCATGTAGTGCGCGTAGGGGCCCAATTCGACCGCATCTGCAGACAACTGGCTTTCGATGATGGAACGCTGTGTGGGCTGCCCCGAAACATCGAAAAACGACACGCCCTGCTCGCGAATTTCAACCACATCGCCTTCTTCGAGGTAAGTGATCTGCTTGGTGTACGCCACCAGCGCAGAGGCGTCTGAGGCCAGAAAAAATTCGCCCTGCCCATGGCCCACCAACAAAGGCGCACCTTGCTTGGAAGCGACCAGGGTGCGCGGGGCGTTGTTGGCAATGACGGCGATGGCAAATGCCCCTTGAAGCTGCTTCACTGTGGCCTGCACAGCCGCCAACAGCGGCATGCCCTGCGTGAGGTGCTTGTGGGTGAGGTGTGCAATCACTTCGGTGTCGGTGTCGGAATGAAACACGTAGCCATCCGTCATGAGCCGCCGACGAATGTCCTCGTGATTTTCGATGATGCCATTGTGAACCACAGTAACGGAAATACCAGCGCCCTCGCTGATGTGCGGGTGTGCATTGCGTTCGCTGGGGACGCCGTGGGTGGCCCAGCGCGTGTGTGCGATTCCCAAGCGGGCCGCCATGTTTTTTGCTGTGCTTTCTAGTTCGGCGACTCGTCCAACGCTGCGTGCGCGGGCCAGCTGTTGGTCGGTATCAGACTGGATGGCCAGCCCTGCGGAATCGTAGCCGCGGTATTCGAGTTTTTTAAGCCCGTCGATGAGCACGGGCACCGCATTGGTTTTTGAGAGTACGCCGACAATGCCGCACATGGTGGAGTGGTCCTTTATTTCTTGGGAGTTTTAACGGGGCGCTTCCAGCCCTCGATGGTGATTTGCTTGGCGCGCGAGACGGTGAGCGCTGCCTCTGGAGCGTCTTTGGTGAGCGTGGTGCCAGCACCCAGCGTGGCACCACGCTTGACTGTCACTGGAGCCACCAGTTGAGTGTCGGAGCCAATGAACACGTCATCCTCGATGATGGTGCGGTGTTTGTTGGCACCATCGTAATTGCAGGTGATGGTGCCTGCGCCCACGTTCACACGCTGACCGATGGTGGCATCGCCAATGTAAGCCAGGTGATTGGCTTTGGATTGATTGGCAATGGTGGCATTTTTAACCTCAACAAAATTCCCGATGTGCACCTCGTCACCGAGCCTGGCACCAGGACGAAGACGTGCATAAGGCCCGATTACCGCGTGCGCACCCACTTCGGCTTCAGTGAGATGACTGTAGGCATCTACACGGGTGCCTGCAGCAATCTTGACATTGCTCAACACACAGTAAGGTCCAATGGACACGCCCTCGCCCAGTTCTACATGCCCCTCGAATACGCAGCCCACGTCGATGGACACATCGAAGGCGCAGGACAGTTGACCACGCACATCGATGCGAGCGGGATCGGCCAACTGCACACCCTGAGCCATGAGCTGGTTGGCCTGATGCAATTGCCAGATACGCTCGAGTTCAGCCTGCTGAACTCGAGAATTGACGCCGGTGACCTCCCAATCGTGTTCGGGTTGAACCGATTGGATTGGCACGCCATCGGTGTGAGCCATGCCAACAATGTCGGTGAGGTAGTATTCGCCCTGTGCGTTGTTGTTGTTCAGGCGCTGCACCCACTGGGCAAGATGCGCGGTGGGACAGGCCAAGATACCGGTGTTCACTTCGTTGATTTGGCGCTGATCGGGCGTGGCGTCTTTTTCTTCAACAATGCCAACCACCTGATGCTGCGCATTTCGCACAATGCGCCCGTACCCGGTGGGTTGGGGCATGTGAAGTGTCATGAGCCCAAGTTGCCCCTGCTCTGCCACCTGAAGCAAGGGCATCAGGGATTTGGCCTGAATGAGAGGCACATCGCCGTAGAGGATGACGGTAACAGGATGATCGGCCAGCGCAGGCAGCGCACATTGCACGGCATGGCCAGTGCCATGCTGATCGGCTTGCAGGGCAAACCGCACCGCCTGACCGCTAAAATGCGACTCCAAGGCCTGCGCACCATGGCCAATCACCAACACCACATGGGCTTGACCCAGCGCCTGTGCTGTGTTGACCACGCGCTGGACCATGGGCACTCCGCCCACCGGGTGCAGAACTTTGGGTTTGGCGGACTTCATGCGGGTACCCTTACCCGCCGCTAAAATCAGTATGTTCATGTGCAATTAGAAAAATAAGGCCAGTACGCCGGTGTAACCGTACAAGGCGCCTTTGAATATTTCGCCGTTGGCAGAAAAACCAATCAGCGGGATGTCACCAAGCTGCTCGCGGACAATTTGTTGCTCAACCCCCTGCAGGCCGAACAAGGCCGCCCCGCGACCATTGCAGGCAATGTACACCGCGCCGCGAGGTTTGCGCTGAGAAAGGATTCCAGAAAAGCCGGCGGCTTGAAGTTCGTTGAGCTTGGGCGCTGGGGCATCCAGGTCTTCGCGCAACTCGGCACACATGCGGGTGAGATCGATGCGGGCAGAGTTTTCATCTCGGGTACAAAAGGTGAGGCGATCACCAAGCTTGAAATCTTCAGCGATGGCCAGGGACTTTTTGTTGGGATCCATGCCAACCACGGGGCGCACTTTAACCTGATAGGCATTGGAGCGCCCACCTGCAAAGCCTTTGAGGGCGATGGAGTCGGCCAGTGCACGGTCCACCAAGCCTACAAACAAGCCATGAGAAAAACGCTTGGCAAGCACTTCGGCGGCGTAGTCCACTGTGCGCTCCTCGTCGTTTTGTTCACTCAGCCCCAAATCTGCCAACAGCACCTCCAAGGCGGGCATGCCGTCGAGCTCTTCCACAAAATTGCCGCGCAGGGCGGTGATTTGGTGTTCTGTGCCGACCATTTGCACGCCTTGGGTCATGCGCACCTCGATGGGCAAGCCTTCGGAAAAAACGACGCCAGAGACCCCACCAGAGAGCGGCTCTAGTGCAACGTGGGTTTTGGCGCTGCCTGCGCACACCAAACCGCCAAACACCTGATTGGTACTTACTTTGAGTGACAGGTCTTCCAACAGATCATCGATGTCTTCAGTGAGGGGATCCACATGAATGAGGGCGGAGGCCATGGCGTTGCGCCCCGCCTTGTTGACTGCCCCCGGCTTGGGCAGCGGCAATTTGCCAGAAAACACCTTGGCTGAGTCGGCTGGAAACTCCAACAACATGACGGCCAGTGCGGGCTCCTGGTAATACTCCACGCCGCTGCTGCACACCCCGGGCGCAATGCCCCCCACCCAGTCTTGCACACGCGTGCGTTGACGCAGCCCCTGAAGAATAGAATCCATGTGATCAGAAAACGCCTCAGTGGCGTAAATCAATCCGAGTTTTTGCGGGCGGGTTGGATCGGCTGCAAATTGTTCCAACTGCATTTGCCCTTCAAGCTGCACCAACACCAGTTCGAGCGCTTCTCTCCAGTTGGGGTGTGTGGCGTGGCCAAATCTAAACATCATGTTTTGCTGCTTTTGCGTGCGCTTGCACTGGTTTTGCGGCGAGGGGCTGCTTTGGTTTGGGTGGACGTGCTTGATTTTGATTTGGAAACAGACTTGGCCGCAACCTTCTTCTTGGGGGGGGTAGCCTCTTCGTCCCCGGTGCCAAGACCCGAGCCAGACATGGCGGCAGTGGCCACTTTGTTGAACTGGTCTTGCAACAACCCCCACCACGCCGTTGCATTTGAAATGATGGCTTTGGAAGACTCGCTTACCTGGGAGGATGCGTCTGCATCAGGTGAAGCCTGCGACTGCTCGGGCTCTGGTGCTTTGGGCGCCAAAGGCGCCATGCGAGGCACTGGAGGAGGGGCCACCGCAGATTGAACGGCGTTGCGAATGATCTCTTCGTTGACGGCCTGATTGACATCGCTGTCAGAACGCTCACCCCCCAAACCCAGATTCGACCCAAAAGACTTGATGGTCGCGATGGTGCCTCGCTGAACCTCAAGGCCCTGGATGGTGGCGCGCAACATGCTGAGGTTGACATTGAGCCATTGCTCCACCGCTTTTAGGTCAGAAATGCGCTTGTCGAGTTCATCCAGGTCGGTGGTGGGATTCATCACACTGGGGATGGGCAAGCTGCCCCAAATTTTTTTGACGAAATCAAATCCGTCGGTGACGGACAAATTGGGTATTCGCTTGTTTGACATGTCTCCCCCTGTGTGTTTGCGGACATCGCCGCTTTTGATCAGTGGCTACGGATCATGGTGCCCACGCCCTGGTCTGTCAGAATTTCCAGCAACAGGCAGTGGGGCACTCGGCCATCCACCACATGCACCGAGTTTACGCCGCTTTTTGCAGCCTCAATGGCAGAGGACAACTTAGGCAACATGCCACCGGAGATGGTACCGTCGGCGAAGAGTTCATCAATCCGCTTGGCTGTGAGCCCGGTCAGCAATTTGCCCTCTTTGTCCAACACCCCTGGCGTGTTGGTCATCATGATCAGTTTTTCGGCTTTGAGCACTTCCGCAATTTTGCCTGCCACCAGGTCGGCGTTGATGTTGTAGGCCATGCCATCATCGCCGTATCCGATGGGGGAGATGACTGGGATGAACGCATCGTCTTGAAGGGCTTTGACAATGGCGGGATCAATCGAGGCGATTTCGCCGACAAAGCCGATGTCATGAAGTTTGCCCGGTTGGTCTTTATCAGCCAACATCATTTTGCGGGCTTGAATGAGGGCGCCGTCTTTGCCGGTGAGACCCACCGCTTTGCCACCATGCTCGTTGATCATCATGACGATGTCTTGTTGGACTTGGCCACCCAGCACCCACTCCACCACTTCCATGGTTTCTTCATCGGTGACACGCATGCCCTGAATAAAGGTGCCCTGCTTGCCAATACGCCGTAGGGCTTCGTCAATTTGCGGACCACCGCCATGTACAACGATGGGGTTGATGCCCACCAATTTGAGCAGCACTACATCGTGAGCGAAGCTTTTTTGCAGGGTAACATCGGTCATGGCGTTGCCACCGTACTTCACCACCACAGTTTTGCCATGAAACCGGCGAATATATGGCAAAGCCTCTGAGAGCACTTTGGCTTTGACAGCGGGAGAAAGAATGTCGACTGGGCTCATGGGCAACCTGGGCAAAAAACAGAGTGGTTGAGAACGGCGAATACCCGCATTTTAAAGCGATTATTCTGCCGGGATCGGCACAGCTGTGCCGATCCTGCCGTCTTAGAGGATGAATTGGGCCAGATCCTCGGATTTGGCAGCCTCACCCAAGCGGGCGTCTACAAATTCTGCGGTGATCTGAACGGCCTGGGTGCTGCCATCGGCTTGAAAAGCCACCTCTTCAAGCAGACGCTCCATGACTGTGTACAGGCGGCGCGCGCCGATGTTCTCGGTCTTTTCATTGACAGAAAAAGCCACCTCGGCCAGTCGACGCACACCCTCATCGGTGAACTCCAACGACACACCATCGGTGGCCAGTAGCGCTTTGTATTGCTCGGTGAGGCAGGCGTCGGTGCTGGTCAGGATGCGTTTGAAGTCCTCGACTGTGAGTGATTCCAACTCCACCCGTATCGGGAAGCGCCCCTGCAATTCAGGAATGAGATCGGATGGGCGGGACAGATGAAAAGCCCCACTGGCGACAAACAGAATGTGATCTGTTTTAATCATGCCGTACTTGGTGTTGACCGTGGTGCCTTCGACCAAAGGCAGGAGGTCACGTTGCACCCCTTGGCGGGAGACGTCGGTGCCTCTGCCATCGGCTTTGGTGGCAATTTTGTCAATTTCATCAAGAAACACAATGCCGTCCTGCTCCACGCGGGCGATGGCTTTGGCGCGCACCTCTTCTTCATTCACTCGTTTGGCCGCTTCCTCCTCCTGAATCACCTTCAGGGCCTCGGCGACTTTCATTTTGCGGCTTTTCTTCTTGCCGCCCGACAAATTGGCAAACATGGACTGCAACTGCCCGGTGAGCTCTTCCATGCCCGGGGGGCCGACTACATCGAGCGAGGGGGAAGCAGCTGCCACCTCGATGTCGATCTCTTTGTCATCAAGCTCACCCGCGAATAGTTTCTCGCGGAAGCGGATGCGGGTGCGGTTCTCTTCGGTGTTGGCATTTTGGTCGGTGAAGCCAAAATCGCGGGCTGGGGGCAACAAGGCATCTAGCACTCGGTCGAAAGCCGCGCTCTTGGCCTGCTCCATGACCCCCACCTGCAATTCATCGCGCACCTGCTTGATGGCGATTTCGATGAGATCGCGAATAATGGTGTCTACATCTCGCCCCACATAGCCGACTTCGGTGAACTTGGTGGCCTCAATCTTGATGAACGGGGCATTGGCGAGTTTGGCCAGACGGCGGGCAATTTCGGTTTTCCCCACGCCAGTGGGGCCGATCATGAGAATGTTTTTGGGGGTGATTTCTTGGCGCAGGGGTGCTGCCACCTGCATACGACGCCAGCGATTGCGCAAGGCAACCGCCACTGCGCGCTTGGCAGCAGCTTGCCCCACGATGTTTTTGTCCAGTTCTTCAACAATTTTGGCGGGAGTGAGTTGCGTCATGATGGGCTGCCCAGCACTTCAATGGTGTGATGTTGGTTGGTATAAATGCACAGCTCACCAGCGATGGTGAGGGATTTTTTCACGATCTCCTGGGGTGGCAGATCGGTGTTTTCAAGCAGGGCTTTGGCCGCAGAGTGCGCATAAGCGCCACCACTGCCAATGGCCACCAAACCTTGCTCCGGCTCCAACACATCGCCATTGCCAGTGATGATCAGGGAGTGGTTTTCATCGGCGACGGCCAGCATGGCTTCCAAACGACGCAGCATGCGGTCGGTACGCCACTCTTTGGCGAGCTCTACAGCAGCACGCAGCAGGTGTCCAGAATGCTTTTCAAGCTGCGCTTCAAAGTGCTCGAACAAGGTGAAGGCGTCTGCCGTGCCTCCCGCAAAGCCTGCGAGAATTTTGTCGTGATGCAAACGGCGCACTTTGCGCGCCGAGCCCTTGACCACGATGTGACCCAAAGTAACCTGCCCATCGCCCCCCAGAGCAACATGCTTGCCCCGGCGCACAGACAGAATGGTGGTTCCGTGATATTGCTCCATACCAATCCTTGTAGGTGTTGAGGGCGGCTTACGCCGCCTGCGTAACTGTGGAGGTGGGGATGATCAGGGGAGAATCAAGTCTTGCTTGATGATGGGCTGAACCGACACGAAGGCGGTGAGTTCGATGGCAGCCTCATTGGCTTGATCAATTGAAGAAAATGGCCCCACCAACACCCGGTGCACCCCCGATTCCGAAAGAATTTGGGCACCTTTGCCCAATCCATTGTGATTGGCCGCCACCTGCCCCACCAAAGCCTCGGCGTTGGATTTTGAACTGAAAGCCCCAATTTGCAGATACAACGGCGTACGCTGCACGTTGACAGTTTTGGCTGAGGTGTGGGCCACCTGCGACACAGACACACCTGCGCGCGTGACCACGGTGCCATTTTTCTCCGCGTGGTAGGCCGCGATTGCATCTGGCGTGAGCTTCTCAACCATCACCTCGGCGCTGCCTTGGTTGATGTAATCCAACTGGTAAGCAGCTGCATAGCTCAGGTCAATGATTCTTCCACGCAGAAATGGGCCGCGATCGTTGACACGAACAATCACCG
Organism: Limnobacter sp.; assembly: GCA_036275215.1. Classification (GTDB taxonomy): domain Bacteria; phylum Pseudomonadota; class Gammaproteobacteria; order Burkholderiales; family Burkholderiaceae_B; genus Limnobacter. The sequence continues at coordinate 11,951 of DASUEF010000257.1, forward strand.
ACTTGCCATTGGCCAGGTTGGTGACTTTGGCGTAGCTGGGCAAAGGCAATGTGGGGTGCGCGGCCGTCATTTGATGCATGTCGTAGATCTCGCCATTGGCCGTTTTGGCGCCATGGAATTTGCGGCCATACCAGCTTGCGCGCCCCTTTTGCTGATAGGGCTCTTCTAAAGAAGTTTGCGGTGTGAAACTTTGCCCCATCACGGTGTAAGGACGGGTGTTTGGAATGGCGATTGGCTCCACTTGGGGCACGGCAGATGGCAGGTCTCCCAGGTTGGCAGGTCGCATATCTCCGGGGCCATCGTCCAAGTAATACCCACCCCCTTGAGGCGCAGGCTCCCATTCTTGATGAGCCACAGGCGCAGGGGGTGAAGGCCTGGACGAGCCAACCTTGGGTGTTGATTTGGGGGGATCCAGCGGAACGCTCGAACAAGCTGCCAACACCATCATGGCGAGGGCGCCCATGCCTGTGCTCCACACTCGCCGTGCTGCAAAATCACTCATTCTGCCGATGGTGTTCGCCATCAAATGCCTCAACCCTGACGCTGACGTTTGATCAGCGAGTCGGCAATCCGCAAAGCATTCTCTTCGGAACCTGCGATGGAGGCCGAGGTGAAAAACTTGCCATCAATCCCCAAGGTGGGAACCCCATCGGCACCGTAATCATTGAACAGCTTGGTGGCCTGATTGCATTTGTTGGCCACGCCAAAGGACTTGAAAGTGTTGGCGAACTGCTCACGATTCAAACCAATGGATTGAGCGAAATCGAAAATCTGCGCGTCGTTGGCCAACTGCTTTTTGTCTTTGTGCATGGCCTCGAATACCTTGGTGTGACCTACATCCAGCTTGCCCATGGCTTCGAGGGTGTAATACAACTTTTGGTGCCCAAAGAAATTGACGCGCTGGCTCTGGAATGCAATGGGCACTTTGGTAAACACCACATCGGCGGGCAGTGCCTTGGCCCACGCTGTTACTTTGGGCTCAAAGTTGTAGCAATGCGGGCAGCCGTACCAAAAAAACTCCACCACATCGATCTTGGCAGGGTTGCTGCGGGGCACGTCACGGCGGGCGTTGCGGAAAGCACCGGTCTGCTGCGCCTGGGCCAAAGGCAAACCCGCAGCATTCACCAACGCCAAAGCCAGACCGGCCTGCATAAGTTCTCGACGTTTCATGTTCACTCCTTCACTACAGTGGCCTCAAAGCCACCCTTGGTCAACGGAATCCGGGCTTGATATGCTTCGTTGGCGCTGTTAAATGGTCCCACTCGAACGCGATTAACAACGTTGCCGTTGACCTCGCCCACGGCAATTTCGGATTCTGTGCCCACAAACGCCAACTGCGCACGCAACTGCTCCGCGTCTTCGCGGTTTCGGAAGCTGCCCAACTGCAAAAAATACAGGGTACGCGCAACGGGCTCGGCCTGCTCAGGCACAACCGCTGGCGCATCACCACCCTGCCCCTCGCTTGGATTGACAGCAACCACCTGCCCTGGGTTCACATTTGCTTTGCCATAAATGGCTGCATTGGGGTCTGGTACGCCATTGCCCGGCCCGGGCGACACATTCGGTTGCGCTCCTTGCGTACTGGCACCCGAAAACGGGAGCTGCGTCTTGCTAACAAATAAGGCCACTCCAAGAGCAATCAGCAATCCAAACACCATGCCAAAAACAAAGGCTGGGATGGTGTTGCCCAGATGACTGACTGATTTTGATATTGATTTGGTGTTTGCCATGGAGTGTAAGTGCGGTTGCTAATAGAAAGTTCACCCTGAATTATGCCCCAAGCCCAAGGGCTGTTGAGGGCATCCTGCGTCAGGGGGCCGATCCGATTCCCGCCATGAGGTAAAGTGTCGGCTTGGCAAGTGATAAAGGTGTCTCTGTGGGTCTGGACTACTTAAAACGCATACTAAACGCGAAAGTTTACGATGTGGCGATTGAAACGCCACTGGAACGGGCCCATGGGCTTTCAGTGCGGACAGGCAACCACGTGCTGCTTAAGCGTGAAGACATGCAGAAGGTTTTTAGCTTCAAGCTGCGGGGTGCCTACAACAAAATGGCGCACCTGTCCCCCCTGCAACTGGAAAGGGGGGTGATTGCAGCCTCAGCGGGTAACCATGCCCAGGGCGTGGCGCTTTCAGCAGCCCGATTGAACTGCCCCGCAGTGATCGTGATGCCCGTCACCACACCAGCAGTGAAGATTGAAGCTGTGAAGCGTTTTGGGGGCAAGTGGGTGGAGGTGGTGCTGCACGGCGAAAGTTACAGCGATTCTGCTGGTTACGCCAATGAACTGGCTCAACAACGAGGCCTCACCTTTGTACACCCCTTCGACGACCCCGATGTGATTGCAGGCCAGGGCACCGTGGGCATGGAGATATTGCGCCAGCACCAAGGCCCCATTCATGCCATTTTTGTGGCCATTGGCGGTGGTGGACTGGCCGCAGGGGTGGGGGCCTACGTCAAACAACTCAGGCCAGATATTCTGGTGATTGGCGTACAGACCGTGGATTCGGACGCAATGGCTCAAAGCTTGGAGGCTCATCGCCGGGTCACCTTGAGTGAGGTGGGGCTGTTTTCGGACGGCACCGCTGTGAAGCTGGTAGGGGAAGAGACCTTCCGCCTCTGTGAAGCTTACCTGGACGGCGTGGTGCGGGTGACCACGGACGAGGCCTGCGCGGCCATCAAGGATGTGTTTCAAGACACCCGCAGCATTCTGGAGCCAGCGGGTGCGCTGGCCGTGGCCGGGTTGAAGCAGTACGCACAAAGCCAGGGGCTAGAAAACCAAACTTTGGTGGCTATTTCCTGCGGCGCCAACATGAACTTCGACCGCTTGCGCTTTGTGGCCGAGCGGGCCGAGGTGGGGGAACAGCGCGAGGCGGTGTTTGCCGTCACCATCCCGGAAGAGCGGGGTAGCTTTCGCCGCTTTTGCGAGTTGCTGGGCCCCACGAACGTGACCGAATTCAATTACCGAATGTCCGACTCGGCCAAAGCCAATATTTTTGTAGGCATCCAGATTGGTAACCGAGCGCAAGCAGACGAATTGCAAATGCGGTTTGAGCATGCAGGTTTTGATGCACTGAATTTGACCGATGACGAATTGGCCAAACTGCACTTGCGCCACATGGTGGGCGGCAAATCGGGCCTGGCAGACCATGAGCTGGTTTATCGCTTTGAATTTCCAGAGCGCCCAGGCGCCTTGACGAAGTTTTTAACCGCACTCAACCCTGGCTGGAACATCAGCCTGTTCCACTATCGCAATCACGGCGCAGACTACGGCCGTATTCTGGTGGGTATCCAAGTGCCCCCGGCAGACCAAACCGAGTTTGACAAATTTGTGGAGCAGTTGGGCTACCCAGCGGTGAATGAGACCGAGAACCCCGCCTACAAACTGTTTTTGACCTAGCACGCCTCGTCGGCATCAAAGGCGGTGTCGCCCTGCATGCCCACTTGAGGCTTGGGGTCACCCGGCTTGATGGTCTCGAATGGAAACAGATTGCGATCCATCAGATGCGAAGGCACCACCGTGGACAGCGAGGTGAAGAGGTTGGCGATCCAACGCGGGTTGTGCTTCTCCCACTGGGCGAGCAATTGGGCCATCTCCTTGCGTTTTAAATTTTCTTGGCTGCCACACAGATTGCACGGAATGATAGGGAACTGCTGCTCGTCTGCATAACGCGCCAAATCCCGCTCC
>DASUEF010000258.1:0-1656 GCA_036275215.1 Limnobacter sp.
GATCGGCATTGGTGGCCTGGGCCATTTGGCCGTGCAGTTTTTGAGGGCGTGGGGTTGCGAAGTCACTGCATTTTCCAGCAACCCTTCCAAAACCGAGGAGTTGCACAAACTGGGCGCACACCATGTGTTGAACAGCAAAGACAGCAAGGCTTTGGGCAAGGCTGCGGGCTCTTTTGACCTCATCTTGTCCACGGTGAATGTCAAGTTGGACTGGAATGCCTATGTGGGCACCCTGGCCCCCAAAGGGCGTTTGCATTTGGTGGGCGCAACGCTGGAACCCCTGGACATTGGTGCCTTTGGCCTGATTGGTGGGCAACGCTCCATTTCGGGTTCGCCAGTGGGCAGCCCCAGGGTGATTGAAGACATGCTGAAATTTGCAGCCCTTCACCGCATTGAGCCTTTGGTGGAGCGGTATCGCTTTGACCAAATCAACGATGCGGTGGAGAAAGTGCGCAGTGGAAGCCCACGGTTCCGGGTGGTGTTGTCGCACTGACGGCAAGCCGCAAAAAATTCATCGCGACACATGTTTGAAGAGAGATTGCCGTGACACAAACCATATTGGGTGCCAATGGTCAAATTGGTCGAGAACTGGCTTTAAGCCTGCACAGGCATTACACGTCTCAAATCCGCTTGGTGAGTCGCAATCCACAAAAAATTAATGCGAGCGATGAATTGTTCAAGGCCAACCTGTTGAGTCCCGAGCAAACCTTGGCGGCGGTGGCAGGCAGCAGTGTGGCATACCTCACCGTGGGTTTGCCGATGGACACGAAGTTGTGGGTGCAACAGTGGCCGGTGATGATGCGCAACGCGATCACGGCATGCGAGCATCACAACACCAAGTTGGTGTTCTTCGACAACACTTACATGTACCCGCAAACTGCAGCAGTGCAAACAGAAGAGACATCGTTTGAGCCCCATGGTTTAAAAGGCCGGGTGCGTGCAGAAATTGCGCAGCAATTGCTACAGGCTATGAAGCAGGGCAGGGTGGAGGCCCTGATATGCCGCGCGCCAGAGTTTTATGGCCCTGGTTTGACCCAAAGCATCACCAACGCCACGATCATCAACAATTTGAAAGTTGGCAAAAAGGCACGTGTATTTTTGCGCGACGACACTTTAAGAACATTGATTTACACGCCAGACGCCAGCCGGGCTATGGCGTTGTTGGGTAACACGCTCGAGGCCTACGGCCAGACCTGGCATTTGCCCTGCGATGACGATCGACTCACTTACAAAGAGTTTGTGTCGCTTGCAGCTCAAACTTTTGGTGTCGCGGCGAATTACACCGTGTTGAAAGAATGGCAATTGAAATTTGCGGGTTTGTTCAATACTCAAATTCGGGATGCCGCTGAGTTATTGCCGCGTTACAAAGTGGACAACCTCTTCGATTCGAGCAAGTTCAAGCGGCAATTTCCAACATTTGAGGTGACGCCGATCAAAGCGGGTTTGGGCGCGATCTAGCGACTGAACAACAACAGATTTGCCGTGTCGACTGTTGCCAACCAAGCTTGCTGTGGCCGCATTCTTGATGACAGTGACCACGTCTCTGGGTGCAATACCTTGAGAGAGCAATTTGGCGGCAGCGCCCGCCACGTGGGGGGACGCCATCGAGGTGCCACTCAAGCTGCGTTGCGCATTGTCGTTGGCAATGTCGGCTGA
>DASUEF010000259.1:0-7528 GCA_036275215.1 Limnobacter sp.
TTGGGTGTTCATGGTCATCCCTTGCAATTACTTGCGCTCTTTCAAAGGCACAAACTTCAGGTCTTCGGGGCCGGTGTAGTTGGCGCTTGGGCGAATAATCTTGCCGTCAATGCGCTGCTCAATCACGTGGGCGCTCCAGCCGGATGTGCGGGCTATCACAAACAGGGGGGTGAACATGGCCGTGGGCACACCCATCATGTGATAGCTTACCGCGCTGAACCAATCGAGGTTCGGGAACATTTTTTTGATGTCCCACATCACGCTCTCCAGGCGTTCGGCAATGTTGTACATCTTCATATTGCTCTGTTCTTTGGACAGGTCCTCCGCCACTTTTTTGATCACCACGTTGCGGGGATCGCTCACGGTGTACACCGGGTGGCCAAAACCGATCACCACTTCCTTGCGTTCAACACGGGCACGAATGTCGGCCTCGGCTTCATCGGGGTTGTCGTAACGCTTTTGAATCTCGAATGCCACTTCGTTGGCTCCGCCATGCTTGGGGCCGCGAAGGGCGCCAATGCCGCCACAAATGGCTGAATACATGTCAGAGCCCGTGCCAGCCACCACGCGGCTGGTGAAGGTGGACGCATTGAACTCGTGCTCTGCGTAAAGAATGAGCGATGTGTGCATGGCACGCACCCAGCTGTCGCGAGGTTTTTCGCCGTGAAGCAGGTGCAGGAAGTGACCGCCGATGGAATCGTCGTCGGTCTCTACTTCAATCCGCTTACCATTGTGGCTGTAGTGGTACCAGTACAGCAGCATGCTGCCCAGGCTGGCCATGAGTTTGTCCGCAATGTCACGGGCACCGGGGTGGTTGTGGTCTTCTTTCTCGGGGCTCAAGCAGCCCAGCACGCTCACTCCAGTGCGCATCACGTCCATGGGGTGGGCCGAAGGGGGCAGAGCTTCCAGGGCTTGTTTAACGCCTGCTGGAATGCCACGCAATGCCTTCAGCTTGGCCTTATATCCAGCCAATTCTGCCAGCGTGGGCAATTTGCCGTGTACCAGCAGGTGGGCAATTTCTTCAAATTCGCACGTGGTGGCCACGTCCAAGATGTCGTAACCGCGGTAGTGCAGGTCATTGCCTGTGCGGCCCACGGTGCACAGGGCCGTGTTGCCTGCTGCGGTGCCCGACAAGGCAACGGATTTCTTGGGCTTAAAGCCTGGGGTGGTGGTTTGTTCTGTCATCTCGATCTCCAGTTTTGTATTTGGTGCTTATTTTTTGCCCTGGGCAAACAGGGCGTCCAGTTTTTGTTCAAAGACGTGGTAGCCAATGCTGTCGTAAAGCTCCATGCGGGTCTGCATCAGGTCCAGAACATTCTTTTGCGTGCCGTCGCGGCGCACTGCCTCGTACACGTTTTGAGCAGCTTTGTTCATTGCGCGGAAAGCACTCAGAGGGTACAGCACCAGCCCCACGCCCACGCTCTTCAGCTCTTCGGTGGTGAACAAGGGGGTCGAACCGAACTCGGTGATGTTGGCCAGCACTGGCACCTTCACCGCTTCCACAAACTGCTGGTACATCTGCAGGTCGGTGATTGCTTCCGGGAATATCATGTCTGCACCAGCCTCTACGCAGGCGCAGGCTCGATCAATCGCCGATTGCAGACCTTCTACCGCCAGTGCATCGGTGCGTGCCATGATCACAAAATCATCGCTGCCACGTGCATCGGCTGCCGCCTTCACGCGGTCCACCATTTCGTCTTGCGTCACAATCGCCTTGCCGGGGCGATGACCGCAGCGTTTTGCGCCCACTTGGTCTTCAATGTGCATGGCGGCCGCACCGGCTTTGATCATTGCGCGGGTTGTGCGCGCAATATTGAATGCAGACGAGCCGAACCCCGTGTCCACGTCCACCAACAACGGCGTGTCGCACACATCGGTGATTCGGCGAACGTCGGTGAGCACATCGTCTAGGCCGGAGATGCCCAAATCTGGCAATCCCAAAGAGCCTGCGGCCACACCGCCACCGCTCAAGTAAATGGCTTTGAAGCCGGCTCGTTTGGCCAACAGGGCATGGTTGGCGTTGATGGCGCCAATCACTTGCAAAGGTTGTTCTTCTTTAACGGCTTGCCTGAAACGGGCGCCTGCGGATGTTTGAGTCACGTTAGACCTCCTTGTGAGTATGTCTCGTGGAGTGCAAATGGCGTGCCACGCACGATGTTGTGTGTAAGTATATGAAATCATTGGTAAAGTATTTTTGACTGTTGATTGACTTTCTCGGGTGTTTCAAATAATGTTTCAAATGAAACATTTATTCGTCAAATGAAACATGAAACCACGTGTTGTTGTTTTCAGCATCAGCGCCCTGGCTGGCACCTTGCGTGAAATTGCGCGCGAATACGCGGGCGTTGCCAATATTGAGTTGGCGTCCAAAGCCTACGAAGAGGCCCTAGATTACGCACGTCAACGTTATTTCACCGACACAGCCGATGTGTTTGTAGCCGCCGGTTCCAATGGTGCATTTCTAAGCAATCAACTGGATGCCCCGCTGGTGCTGATTCGCACCGATGGGTTTGACGTGATGCAGGCTCTGGCTCAGGCCAAGCGGACCGCTGCGCATGTGGGCTTGGTCACTTACGACACCGCTTTGGATGAATTGGCTCAGTTGAGCCGCGCTTTCGATTTGCCCATCCACACGCGCACCTACCGCACACCACAAGATGCCCGCCAAGCTGTGCGGGAACTGGCGCAGTTGGGGGTGCAGGCGGTGGTGGGGCCAGGGCTGGTCAATGAGATTGCTCAAGAAATGGGTTTATCCAGCGTGTTGATTTATTCTCGCCAAGGGGTAATGAAAGCCTTTGATGAGGCCATCCGCCTGGCCAGTGCAAAAGCCAGTGCAGGCCCGCGCGCCAGCCGTCAGAGCTATACGTTTCACAACGAGCAAGACCTTCTGGGCAACAGTGTCCAAATACAGCAATTGCGCAGCACCATTCGGCTGTGTGGCGGCATCGATCTCTCTGTATTGATTCAAGGCGAAACGGGTGTAGGCAAGGAGTTGGTGGCGCAATCCATTCACAGCGCGAGCCCACGTGCTGGCAAACCTTTTGTGGCCATCAATTGTGCATCCCTCACAGAAAGTCTTTTGGAGAGCGAATTGTTTGGTTACGAGGAGGGGGCATTCTCGGGAGCGGCCAAAGGGGGGCGCGCTGGCATGTTCGAAAGCGCACAGGGCGGCACCGTGTTTCTGGATGAAATTGGGGACATGCCGTTGGCCTTTCAAACCCGCTTACTGCGTGTTCTGGAAGAGGGCTATGTTCGCCGAATCGGCTCCTCAGCCCCTCGTCGCGCCGATTTTCGGTTGCTCGCCGCAAGCCATGTCGATTTGCAGCTGGCTGTTCAAAAGGGGCGATTTCGCGAGGACCTGTACTTTCGTCTCAATGAAATGCTGATCCACATTCCGCCCCTTCGGGATCGCCTAGAAGATGTTGCTGAGTTGGCGGGGTATTTTCTTAGAACAACGCCCGTGCGCGTCAGCAAGGCTCGCTTCGATGAGTTCTTACAACTTGCCATGCCATTGTTCAGCAAGCTCTCCTGGCCGGGCAATGTTCGTCAGCTCAAAAATGTATGTAAGCGTGCTGCCGTATTGCTTCAGCAAGATGTTGTTGTGGCCAACTGGCAGGATTGGTTTCCAGACCTGCTAAAAACACCCGCACACACTGGCAGACGAGAGGCTCTTTCCATGGACGACTTGGCCTTGGCCTATCAACGGGCAGATAAGCCCCGGCGGGCTGCGATTGTAAAGGACGCATTGGCCTTGGCCGAGGGGGAGGTTGGCAAAGTGGTGGAAGGTTTAGGAATCAGTCGCTCTACGGTCTGGCGCTTGGGCAGGTGATGTCACGCTTGTATGTTCAAATTGGCTTTTACAAAGCCGTTGGTTGGGCAGCGACATATCAGCATGGAAGCTGTGTCTTTCGGCATCGGCAACCTTGATTCGCTCTGTTTTGCCAGTCGCAACCATTCCAAGTATATTGGGTAAACATTTCTGGATCAATATCCTACTGACTTTGTTCGGTTACATCCCAGGGATAGTCCACGCTGTGTACATCATCGCCAAGCGATAGCGTCATGAAGGCTGCTTACGTGGTGGGCCAAATTTGCATCAAAGATCAAAAGGCTTGGCAACAGTACAAAAGCCAAGTGCCCAAAACCCTTGAGCCTTACGATGCCGAGCTGGTGTTTCGCGGCACCCATGCCAAAGATTATTCTGGTGAAACCCAGTACACCAATTTTGTAGTAATACGTTTTAGCAACCTGGATGCCGCCAATCGTTGGTTCAATTCCAGCGCATATCAAGCCATTGTCCCCCTGCGTAAGCAGGCCGCCGATGTGCTGTTGACGGTGTACGAAGACCAATAACCTTGTCAGGAACAATACATCATGAAAAAACTGTTTGCCTTGTTTGCTGTGGCATTTTTTGTCACAGGTTGTGCGGTTCACACCCCGTCTGGCTCTGTAATTGTTGATCCAGATCTTGGGCACGGCGGGCATCACTGCCCACCGGGTCAGGCCAAAAAAGGCCGTTGCTAGCCCCCATAGCTCGCCATGTGTACAACCATGAAGCGGTTTTTTTCTGGCAGTGTTCTTCATGGCCATTTCATCGGCTACTCAGGCTTCGGTGCAATGCCCAGCCACCGTGACAGTTCTGGGCATCCCAAACACATGGCCGCTTGGTCCCAGATGATTTGGGGGGATCCAAGGGACTGCACCAAGGCCCCAACTCCTAAGCCGGTTAAAACTTCTCAGCGCTGCGCCTGCGTGCATGTTGCTGTGGATCCAGCGAGTAAGCATGTGTTGACCATTCAAAGCGCAAAAGCCCCGTCTCTTCAACAGTGCCGCAAAGACCCAGCAATCAAAGCCAAAGAATCAAAAACAGGCAACTGATTTCAATGTTTTTCCTGATCAATCGATTGTCCGGAAATCGCAAACTGCTTGTTCATCTCCTCTGATAAGCTCAGCAGGCGGCGTGTACGTTACGCTGTCGCTTAACATCGTCTAATTGAAGTCCTCACCAAGAAAGGAATTTCCCCATGGATGCTTACACCACGGTTGTACTTTACGCCGCCTGGACCATTTTGATTGCCTTTGTTTACGTGCTGCCCCGTGTGCCCCAGGCCCTGATTGGTGCAAAGCGTATCGACAACTGGGAGCGTGGCAAAGAACCCAACGACCCCCCTTTTTTGCAACGTGCTAAAGGTGCTCACCTCAACTGCTTGGAGAATCTTCCAGTTTTTGCAGCCGTGGTTGCAATGGCTGGCCTTATGGGCAAGGTCGAATTGATTAACGGCATTGCCGCGTTTGTGCTGTATGCGCGTGTTGCTCAAAGCTTGGTGCACATCAGTGGCACATCGTTCATCCAGATTTTTTTACGAGCCACCTTCTTCCTGGTTCAACTGGGTATTACGCTTTACATGGTGTACCTGCTGGTTTGCGCCTGATTTAAAGCGCTTTTTAGCCACGACCGTATTTGGTTTTCAGTACCTCAAAAAAGTATCTGTAACTGGCACGGTCGTGCAGCTCTCCCTTGATCTGAATAGGGCCCCAATTCGCTTTTTCGGCCTCTGTGAGCACCTGCGTTGCCTCTTCCACTTCGCTGTCGCTGGGCAGCATCGCAGAAACGATATGCACAATTTGCGCAGGATGTATGCTCCACATGCGCGTGTATCCAAAATCGCGTTTGGCGCGCTTGGCATCTTCGGCCGCCATCTCAGGTTGCACAATGTTGCGGGTCACGTTGTGTGAGGGCACCTTGCCGTGTCGGTGGCAAGCTGCAGAAATTTCCAGTTTTGCTCGTCGTACCAATGGGTTTTCAAACTGCCCGGGCGAATTGAGTGCTGTTTTGGGAATCGCGCTGCGGTGGCTCGAGATGAAGTCCATGATGCCAAAGCTCAATGACTCAACCTGTGGCAGCGCAGCAATCGCATGCACGTCAGTCAGGGCGCCATGGGTTTCAATCAGCACGTGAAGCGGTGGATTTGCTACCCCAGCCCGCTTGCATTCCAATTCGATCATTTCGGTGGCCAAAGTCACATCCCGCACATGCTCGGGTTTGGGCAACATCAAATAAGCTGGGGAGGGTACTTGTGCGTTGAGCAACACTGGCAACTCCATGTCGAATGCACGGTCACGCACGGGGTGCAGCCGCACGCCAGGGCGGCGTGTTTCTACGCCGTAAGCGCCTTGAAACTGCCTAAGGCTGTCTGCCGCCCACTGGGCAAAAGCCCTCTCCTGCCCAACCTCTGCACCGTCTTCCAGATCCAAGGTGATGTCAAAACATGCGCCAATTTCGGCACGAATGTTCAAAGCCTTCTCAAAATATTTGGGTTTGCCAGCGTAGTGATCGCACACCGGCAAACGCACGCTTGCGTTACCTTCGCTATACAAAATTTCAGAGATGGCATCCAAATCGAGCTTTGCTTTTTTCACCCGTCACTCCCGTTTGCTTGAGTTGTATGTTTTGCGTGACCATAAAAAAAGCCAGCATTTCTGCTGGCCTTTTTAACACGAAAACCGTACCAATCACTTGCCCAGCAGGTGCTTCACGCCTTCGCGTTCTTCCATGAGTTCGTTCAGGGTAATGTTGATGCGCTCTTGGCTAAATGCGTCAATCTCCAAGCCCTTCACAATCTCGAATTTGCCATTCGCGCAAGTCACTGGGAAGCCGAATTGGGTCTTTTCAGGAATGCCATAAGAGCCGTCAGAGGGAATGCCCATGGTGACCCACTTGCCGTTGGTGCCCAGCACCCAGTCGCGCACATGGTCAATGGCTGCGTTGGCTGCAGAGGCTGCGGAGGACAGGCCGCGTGCCTCAATAATGGCTGCGCCGCGCTTGCCTACGGTTGGTAGGAATATGTTTGCATTCCATTCTTGGTCGTTGATCATGTCTTTCACCGAGGCGCCATTGATCGTGGCAAAACGGTAGTCAGCGTACATGGTGGGCGAGTGATTGCCCCACACGCACAGCTTCTCAATATTGGCCACAGGCTTGCCAGTTTTTGCTGCAATCTGGCTCAGCGCGCGGTTGTGGTCCAGGCGCAGCATGGAAGTGAAGCAGTTTGGATCCAGATCGGGTGCAGATTGCTGTGCAATGTAGGCGTTGGTGTTGGCAGGGTTGCCGACAACCAATACTTTCACATTGCGCTTGGCATTGTCGTTCAGTGCCTTGCCTTGTACAGTGAAAATGGCGCCGTTGGCTTCCAGCAAGTCCTTGCGTTCCATGCCTTTGCTGCGGGGGCGTGCGCCTACCAGCAGTGCCACGTCAACATCTTTGAATGCGGTTGCGGGGTCGTCGGTGATTACCACGCCTTGCAGCAGTGGAAATGCACAGTCTTCTAGCTCCATCACCACGCCTTTCACAGCTGGCAGGGCAGGTGTGATATCCAACAGTTGCAGAATCACGGGCTGGTCCTTGCCCAGCATGTCGCCATTGGCGATACGGAACAACAGGCTGTAGCCGATTTGGCCAGCGGCGCCGGTGACGGCAACACGCATTGCAGGTTTGGTCATGGTGGTCACTCCAAGGGATTAAAAATCG
>DASUEF010000260.1:0-2198 GCA_036275215.1 Limnobacter sp.
GGCGCCGTTGGCGCTCAACACGTCGTTGCCCGCCCCACCCACCAGCGTCTGGCCTGTTCCCGTTGCCGTGCGCACGTCGTCGCCAGTTCCGCCCAGGTAGTCCACCGCAGTCGATGAGAACGATCCTCCTGTGCTGCCAAATATCACGTAGCTTTGGCCTGAATAGTTGCCATTTGGATCTGCATAATCTGACCCAATAATGAGGTCGGCCAGGCCATCGCCATTCACATCACCCGCGGCAGATACACTTCTGCCACTGTAATCGTATGCATTCGCACCGTTGATCGCAAACCCACCAACCCCGTTGATCACATCGGCCAGCTCCACCGCCAGTCCATCGGCCTTGCCAAACACCACATAGGATTGGCCTGTTGAATAACCATTCGGTCCTGCATAAATCGCACTCAAAATCAAATCAGCCAAGCCATCGCCGTTTACATCTCCTGCGGCTGATACAGATCTGCCACTGTAGTTGTAGGCACTTACACCATTGATAGCAAACCCCCCAACGCCGTTCACAACATCGGCCAGCTGCACAGTCGTACCATCGGTCTTGCCAAACACCACGTAGGCCTGACCCACATAGGAGTAATCGCCACTCGGATCAGCAAATCCAGAACCAATAATTAAGTCTGCGAACCCGTCACCATTCACATCGCCTGCTGCTGATACACTTCGCCCGCTGCGATCGGACGCGTTGACCCCATTGATTGCAAAACCACCCACCCCACCAACCACATCGGCCAACTGCACCGCAGCCCCTTCCGCTTTGCCGAAGACCACATAGCTTTGGCCAGAATTGCTTCCATTGGGGTCGGCGCGAAGCGCTCCCACAATCAAATCTGACAGACCATCACCATTTACATCGCCTGCCTCAGATAAGTAGTAGCCACTTTGGTCAAAACTGTTTATCCCGTTAATGACGAAACCACCGACGCCATTCGCTACATCATTAAGCGATGAAACGGCACCATCAACCTTCCCAAACACCACATAACTTTGACCAGAATTTGAGCCATTGGGGTCACCATAGTCGGCACTCACCAATAAATCGCTCAAACCATCACCGTTTACATCGCCGGCGGCACTGATGCAATAACCGGCAAAATCCGACACGTTGGCCCCTTGTATGGCGAACCCACCAACACCACCCGCGACGTCAGCAAGTTGAACAGTTGTGCCATCGGCTTTGCCAAACACAACAAAAGCATAACCAGATCGTGAACCGTTCGCGTTGGAGAATGGAGCACCCACAATCAAATCGGCCAACCCGTCTCCATTGACGTCACCAGCAGCAGACACACTAAAACCACTTCTATCACCCGCGCTTACCCCGTTGATAGCAAAGCCGCCCACCCCGTTAACTACATCGACCAGTTGCACCGCCGTTCCATCGGCCTTGCCAAACACCACATAACTTTGACCGGACCTGCTGCCATTGGGATCCGCTCTATCGGCCCCAAGAATGAGGTCATGCAAACCATCGCCGTTTACATCCCCTGCGGCCGATACGCTATATCCACTGTAGTCGTAGGCACTTACACCGTTGATTGCAAAGCCACCAATGCCGTTGGCAACATCCGCCAGCTCCACCGGGCCGGGCAACACAGTCAGGCTTGCAGTGTTGTTGGCCTCTGCCCCATCGGCGTTGCTGTTGCCGGTGAGGTTGGTGAAGCTGTTGCTGGCCACGGTGATGCTGGCTGTGCCTGCAAATTGTGGGGTGGGGGTGAAGGTGGCGCTGTAACTTGCGCCACTGCCGGTGAAGTTGCTTAGGCTGCCGCCCTGCACTTGAATGTCGCTTAACGTGAAGTCGCTGCTCGCTTCGCTCAAGGTGAAAGTGATGGTGGCGCTCTGACCCGCTGCAAGGGTGCTCGCGTTGCTTGCTATCGCAACGCTTGGGCGCACCGTGTCCACCAACAGGCTCACGCTGTTGTCGGTCTCTGCCCCATCTTCGTTGCTGTTGCCCACGGCATCTGTAAAGCTGTTGCTGGCCACATGAATGCTGGCTGTGCCTGCAAATTGTGGGGTGGGGGTGAAGGTGGCGCTGTAACTTGCGCCACTGCCTGTGAAGTTGCTTAGGCTGCCGCCCTGCACTTGAATGTCGCTTAACGTGAAGTCGCTGCTCGCTTCGCTCAAGGTGAAAGTGATGGTGGCGCTCTGACCCGCTGCAAGGGTGCTCGCGTTGCTTGCTATCGCAA
>DASUEF010000261.1:0-1204 GCA_036275215.1 Limnobacter sp.
CACAGGCCAAAGCAGCCCAAGCCTGTTGGATTGTTTGCAAAACCCCACCCGCGAGGGCTGCCTTCTGTCTGGTTTGTTGACTGCGCCACCGCTGGCTGTGCAGCAACCCGCCGGTGCCCAGTCGTCTGCCGGGCAGTGCACCCCGTTTTATGGGGCAGGTTTTGGCGGCGAAGGCTACACCCACTGGATTGGCGCCATGCATGAGCACACGGCCTATTCCGATGGACAGGCCAAGACCGACCCGCTGCAGGTCTACCGGCAAACCCGCGAGCGGGGCATGGATTTTGTGATGTCGTCCGACCACTCTGACAACCTGTCCATTCCCCTGGCCTTGCCCGATCCTGACAATTGTTCAGACCAGCCCTTGTCCTGCTTAATTTCTGACCCCGACAATTTGCCCAACAGCCTGACCAAATGGCAAGCCACGTTGGATCAGGCCAACCAGATCACCGGCGAAACACCAGGCGTGTTCACCGCCATGCGTGGCTTTGAATGGACTTCAGACCGCTTTGGTCATGCCAACGTGTATTTAAGTCAAAACAACATCAATGCCAAAACAGGCCCCGGCTATGCGGTGTCGATGGACTTGTTCTGGCAATGGTTTGTGTTGTCGCCGCAGTTGGGTGGCGGTGGCGATGGCATCCTGGTGTTCAACCACCCAGGCCGGGAAGATGCCTTGCATGGTGCTTTGCTGCAAATTGGTGAGGGTTTGGGTCAAGCCACCCGCATGGCCAGTGCACTGAATGCCCTGAATGTGTTTCAGCAAGGCGACCCCGCCTATGCCTTCAACGATTTCAAATATGTTGCACCAGCCGATTACCGCGTGGTGGGCCTGGAGGTGTTTGGCAAGGGCGATGAATACGACACCGATGGCAAGTTTGGTTCGTGGTATGGCCACGCCTTGGACAAGGGCTGGTACCTGGGGCCCGTGGGGTCGGAAGACCACCATGCCACCGATTGGGGCGGTGGCAGCCTGCCCAAAACCGTGGTGATTGCCCGGGCCAACAACCGGGCCGACATTCGAGAAGCTTTTCTGGCTCGCCGCTTCTACACCGTGGCCCAGCAGGAGAATGCCCTGCGCATGACCTTCGATGCCGTCCAAGGTGCGCAGCGCTTGCCCATGGGCTCACGCATTGGCACCCGGGCCAACACCGTGGAGTTTGCGTTCAGCATTCGCAGCACCCAAGCCATGGACCCTTTGCAA
>DASUEF010000262.1:0-1131 GCA_036275215.1 Limnobacter sp.
GGACCGCGATCGATTCAACCGCTTCTTCCACGCCATGCTGGATGCAGGCGTTTACCTGGCACCGTCTGCCTTTGAAGCGGGTTTTGTGTCGGTGACCCACAGCGATGCGGTGATTGAAGCCACCCGCGTGGCGATCGACAAAGCGTTCAGTGCGATTGCCACTCGAGGGTGAGCCCTTTTAGGCAATCTGGGGTTTGTTCGGGAAACCCAAACCGTAGGGTGACATTCGGTGATTTGTATTGATATACAAATTGTTCATACACGCTGCTGCCGCGAGGCACGTCGATGAGCGTGAGTGATGCATAGTGCGATTCCAGTGCTGTTTTGGTGATGCAACTGCCTTCTAGAAGCAGATTGGCTAGACTCGGGCCTGTGTGGCTTGCCGACGGGATACGCAGTTCGATCGAAGTAATTTTCAAAGCCCCCGCAAGTGGCACGGCCTCTTCAGAAAAGTAACGTAGATAAGCGTTCTCGGGGTGGTGGTCCCGGAGAGTGAGTTTTGCCGGTAGCACTTGCCCGAATTGCTCCACGCCAATGGTGTGCAATTGACTCAGTTGTTGTGCGATGGTCCAGATGTCTAGGGGCATGTTGCTCTCCACAGAAATATTTTTGCTTTGTGTAATGCCGGCCCACGCAAGTACGAGAAGGGCACCGCTTGTAACCAACCCAACCTTAAAGCGCCTATTTGGATTTTGGCCCAAATGTTTTGTCATACCAGCCCCCGTAGTATTTGGCATAGTTTTGCCCGGAGGTGGAGGTTATCTCCCCTTCCCCAAATATTGATCCTATTTTTTGGGTGGCTGTTTGAAAATCCCCGTTTTTGAGGTACTCGGCATAGATCTGCTCGTACTTGGCATGGTTCGCTGTGTTACCAGCGATTCCGATGTCAATTTTTGCATTGCTCTGAATTTCTTTGCGCACTTGCAGATTTTTTAAAGTGGCTGCACCTTCGTCTGCCAGTGCGCCTGACAGGTATTGGGATTTGTTGCTGTAATCCGGGGTATAGGGGTACATTGCGTGGCCAACCTCATGGGCCAGCACTTGCACCATTTGTGTGGGTGATTTTGCGAGATTGGCATCTAGGCGAATGATCTTGCTTTGTCGGTTGGCAGAGGATCCGCCACCGGCAGA
>DASUEF010000263.1:0-1636 GCA_036275215.1 Limnobacter sp.
CAGCTGGAACGCGAATTGCTGTGGTGCGCCATGGTGTAAGGTGAGAGTAAGAGCTTTTGCCTATTGTTTATGCAAACTAAATTAATAGAAAACTAAGTAACCCTTGGAGGACAGGATGTCATCGATCGAATCAGTGTCACACGAAACGCGAGTGTTTCAGCCCAGTGCCGACTGGCAGCGCAGCGCCGCAATTGGCGGTATGGAGGCTTACAAAGCCTTGTGCAAAGAAGCTGAAACGGATTTCGAAGGTTTTTGGGCTCGTTTGGCCAAAGAAAACCTGCAGTTTGCCAAAGCCTACAACCAGGTGTTGGATGAATCCAATCCACCGTTTTATAAGTGGTTCACCGGCGGTGAATTGAATGTCTCTGCAAATTGCCTGGACAAGAACGTGGATGCTGGCTTGGGCGACAAAGTTGCTCTGATTTTCGAAGCCGATGGCGGAGAAGTGACCAAGGTGACTTACAAGGAATTGCTGGCCAAGGTAAGCCGCGTTGCCAACGGCCTGAAAAGCCTGGGTGTGAAGAAAGGTGACCGTGTTGTTATTTACATGCCCATGAGCGTGGAGGGTGTTGCAGCTATGCAAGCCTGTGCCCGAATTGGCGCAACGCATTCCGTGGTGTTTGGTGGTTTCTCTGCCAAGGCCTTGCAAGACCGTATTGTGGACACAGGCGCGGTGGCGGTATTTACTGCCGACCAACAAGTGCGCGGTGGCAAGCAGTTGCCACTGAAGGCGATTGTGGATGAAGCGCTAAGCCTGGGTGGCTGCGAAGCCGTGAAGAATGTCATTGTGTACAAGCGTACAGGTGCAGATGTGGGCATGCAGGCTGGTCGCGACATTTATATGCACGAGTTGGCTGACAAGCAAAGCGATGTATGTGCGCCTGAAATGGTCGATTCCGAGCACCCGTTGTTCATTCTCTACACCTCAGGCTCAACTGGTAAACCCAAGGGTGTGCAGCACAGTTCAGCTGGTTATTTGTTGTGGGCCATGCTCACCATGAAGTGGACTTTCGACATCAAGCCTAACGATGTGTTTTGGTGTACGGCCGACATTGGCTGGATTACCGGCCACACCTATATTACCTATGGCCCATTGGCAGTTGGTGCTACGCAAATCGTGTTTGAAGGTGTGCCCACCTACCCGAATGCTGGCCGTTTCTGGGAAATGATTCAGCGCCACAGTGCTACTATTTTCTACACGGCACCCACTGCCATTCGCTCTTTGATCAAGGCTTCCGAGGCTGATGAGAAAGTGCACCCAAAGAGCTACGACCTGTCGAGCCTTCGTTTGATGGGTTCAGTCGGCGAGCCGATCAACCCCGAAGCCTGGATGTGGTACTACAAGAATGTGGGCGGTGAAAAGTGCCCTATCGTTGATACCTTCTGGCAAACCGAAACCGGTGGCCACATGATTACGCCACTACCCGGTGCTACACCCTTGGTGCCTGGTTCATGCACGTTGCCACTGCCCGGCATTATGGCGGCGGTGGTGGATGAGGTGGGTGGCGATTTGCCCAACGGCCAAGGTGGTATTTTGGTGGTGAAGCGCCCATGGCCTTCAATGATCCGTACCATCTGGGGTGACCCGGATCGTTTCAAGAAGAGTTATTTCCCTGAGGAACTGGGTGGCAAGTTG
>DASUEF010000264.1:0-7390 GCA_036275215.1 Limnobacter sp.
GCCAATGCCCCTGCAGCGACCTTCAGGACAATCTGCCCGACCGTGCCGTGCATGAACGGTGACCCAACGGGGCAGAGGCCCAGCCCGACCTCTTTTTTGGAGGGTGGGCCTCAGTTCAGGCCAGGCTCAGGGAGGGAATCACAGATTGGCCGTCGCAAAGGGGCATGGCCCCGGTGGGCTTCAAAGCGCAAGCGGGAATCAAACAACATGGCCCCGGTGCGCTTCAAGGCACAAGCGAACAAGGCAAAGGGGCAGCGGCCAACAACGAGGCTCACTGCACCGCCACTACGCCGCGAAGTACGCCTTCAATCGATCTGCGTACCCAAGCTCTTCTGCCTTGGCTTTGGCCGTCGCCCGGTGGGTTTTGTTCACTTTGTCGGTGAGTTTGGCCATGCGTTGCTGGGCCTTGGCATCCATCTCGGCGGTAATCAGTCCCACTTCTACCAAAAAGTCTTCATTGGCGAAGGCTGCTGCAATCAGTTCGATCAGTTTCTCGTCGCTGAGCATGCTCGCAAGTTTGCCAATTCGGTCTTTGCGCTGCGCAAAAAACGAGATGTGCAGATTGGCCGCTGGGTCTTCAATCACTTCCATGATTTCGATGGCCTTTTTCTCGGGAATGTAATCGGTGAAGCCGCCAAGCACGTGGTAGTCACCGTGTCTCACCAACTCCGCGGTCACACGTTTGAGTTGCTCGGTGGGTAGCTCTGCCAGCATGTCCACAGATTTTTCGGGAATTTGTTCGCGTGCCACTTCGGCCATGAAGCTGGCATCAAACAGCTTGCACAGGCTGGCGGCCTTGCTCATTGGAGTGTAGTACGACATATTGGCCGTGATCGCTGGACCAAACACTTTGGTGCACAGGGTGGCGCTGATGCTATCGGGTGCAAGTTTGCCAGCACCTGCGATCTTTTCAAACACGGGGCCAAACTTGTTCAGCAGGCTATTTTGGAATTTGCTGCGCAGCTTTTGCAGGGCAATCGCATCAAGTTTGTCTAGGTAGGTCAGGTCTTCTGGTTTTTTGTGCAGGGCCTGTGCCAGGCGTCTCAGTTCTGTGTTTCTGTCCATGTTCAAAGCCCCAGGATTTTTTTAACGGTGCCACGCAGCAGGCGGGGAATGTGTTCCAGCGCATCGTCCATCGCGATTTTCAGGCTGGCTTCGTGGGCTTGCTGGGCTTGGGCCATGTCGGCGGCGAGTTTCTTCTGTTCAGCGGCGGTCAGCGCCTCCAGCTCGGCCATGGGCTCGCCAAGCAGGCTGACCAAGCTGGCATCCAGTTTGGGCATTGGGGTCTCCGTGTATTTCGTTTTTGTGAACGACAAGCATAAATGCATTTGCGCTTGGCGCAGAGCGGGGGTTTAGAGGATGTTCTCAAAACCCCTGGGAATCCTCAAGAAAGGGAGGCTGCAAAATGCTGGGCTCGCACTACACTGTGAACTGTATTCTCAGTCCCAAATTGTTATGGCTCGCCTCAATCTCCAGTTCCCAGATGATCATTTTGTATTCGAAACCAGCTTGTCCGTGCGCATCACCGACATCAATGCTGGCAATCACTTGGCCAATGATTCCATGATCTCCATGATCTCGGAGGCCAGGGCACGCTTTTTGTTTCATTTTGGTGTGGAGGAGATGAACGTCGATCGAATTGGGATTATCGTCACAGACTTGGCCACCATGTACAAAAACGAGGCGCACGCCCGTGATTTACTGCGTTTTGAGGTGGGGGTCATGGATTTCAACAAGTACGGTTGCGACATTATTTTTCGGATCACACGCCCGGCCGATGGTCTCTTGATTGCGCTGGCCAAGTCGGGGTTTGTGTTTTACAACTACGACCACAGCAAAGTGGTGCTTATGCCCGAGCGGATTCGAGACACCTTTGAAAAGGCCCTGGGCAGCAAGCAGCACAATGTTGGATAAAAATACAACATGCAAAGCAGCGAGACAAAGCCCTACACCCCTGTGCGCAAAGCGCAAAGCGAACACGTCCACTTGCGGGGATTGAATGTTCACATCAACCGCTGGGGCAGCGCAGAGGCGCCGCTGATCGTGATGGTGCATGGGTGGATGGATGTTGGTGCAAGCTTTCAGTTTGTGGTGGATGCTCTTCAGCGGGACTACCACGTGGTTGCGCCCGACTGGCGCGGCTTTGGGCTAAGTGATTGGCCTGTATACGCGGGCGCAGTGGGTGCTCGCTCCTATTGGTTTGCAGATTACCTTGCCGACCTGGATGCTTTATTGGATTTGTTGTCGCCCACGCAAGCGGTGCACCTGGTGGGGCACAGCATGGGCGGTAACATCGCCATGCTTTATGCAGGCATTCGGCCGCAGCGCGTTGCGTCGGTGGTTAACCTGGAGGGTTTTGGGATGCTGGATGCTCTGCCAGAGAAAGCACCCAGCCGATACGCCAATTGGCTGGATGCCTTGAAGGCACCCGGTGAGTTGCGGCTCTATCCTGACTTGCAAGGCGTGGCCAAGCGTTTGCAAAAAACCAATCCGCGTTTGCCCGAAAGCAAGGCCCTGTTCTTGGCTGCGCATTGGTCACGCCATGAAGCTGGCGGCTATCGCATTTTGGGCGATGCTGCGCACAAAATCATGAATCCAATCGGTTACCGACTTGCCGAAGCTCAAGCTTGTTGGCGTCAAATCGCTGCGCCAGTGCTGCATGTGGAGGCTGCGCAAACGGAGGCGGGTTTGTGGCTGAGCAGGGCTGGTGAGCCGGTCGACTTTGAGGTGTTTCGCAGTCGCTTCAATGTGGTGCCCAATTGGCGTTGCGAAATTGTTCAGGATGCTGGGCATATGGTGCATCACGACCAGCCAAAGGTGCTGGCGTGTTTGATTGAACAACATTTTTTTGGCAAACAATAAAACAGGCAAAAAAAAGCCGACTCCTTGCGAAGTCGGCTTAAACCTTTCTCGCTTGCGGAGAAGAGGAGACATTTGGGGAGCACTGTAACAGTGCTCAATGTCGTTATTTTCTACTTTCCAGATGACTACGGGCAAGCAGATTCGTAGGTAATTTATACTAGACAACACTTTGAACTTTCGCGGATTTGCAACATACATCCGGGATGCGTCAATCACTTCCTTCAAAGGCTCCGCATGCCCCACGTCACCATCGAATACAGCAGCAATTTATCTGGTCTGGATGAGTCTTGGGTCATGCTGCAGGTGAATCGAAGCTTGCTGAATTTGGGCATATTCATGGATGCCGACATCAAGACAAGGATGGTGCGTCAATCAAGTTTTCGGATTGGTGTTGAAGCAGCCGAGCAGGGCAATCATGCATTTGTTGCAGCCGAAGTGGCCCTGCTGAGTGGGCGGGAGTTTGCCACGCAGGAAATGTTGGGGCAGGTTGTGCTCAAGGCCCTTGAACGTTGCTGCCAGGGCGCAATCGCAGTGGGTATGCAAACACAAGTCACCGTGCATGTGACCGAGTTGCAGTCGGAGCTTTATTTTAAATCTGTGTTCAAGGGGCGGTGATTCCCACCGCCCTATGCACTGTCATGCGCCCACGAGCTGGTGAGGGTGATCGGTTTGCATCCGACGTTGCAAAACACCAGCGGTTCTTGGGTCGTCCAGCAACGCCATGTGTCCACTGCCTTCTAGTACAAGGTTGTTCGCACCTTCAAGTTCAGCGTTTCTGGCATTCAAAATCAGACAATCGGGCGTGGCGATCACACTGCTCATGCGGTTGCGGTGCGTTTGGTCATCTTCATTGAGCCGCACCAAAAATTCGCTGCCCGGCAGCATGTCCAAAACACATTCACCCACCCCAAGATGGGCCATTTGTGTTCCGTTGTTGGGTGTTGCCAGAGTAAACAGGTGTTGCACGGGGAGCCCACTGTTCCAGCGCTCTGCCATGGCTCGGCGAACAATCAATCCACCCATGGAGTGCCCCACCAGGTAGGTGTTCGCATTTTGGCAATGCGGTTGATTGAGCAAGTGGTCGAGGTATTCGGTGAAGTGTTGCGCCATGTCGGAAATTCCTGCGAGTGTATATCTTGGCTGGTAGAGTGCAACACGCACTCCACTCCACAGAAGGTCCTCATACAAGGCAGCGAAGCAGCCTGGCTTTTCCAAGTATCCTGGAACCAGCACGACCAGTGGCAGTTGTCGATTGTGAATGTTTGGGCTGAACGGCGGGACTGTGCCTGGCAAGCGTTGCCGGAGCAAAAAACTCAATCCGAACAAGTAGCTTTCGCGAGCGGCCAGCTTGGCTATATCGGTCACGCCATAGGAATTGCTCGAATAGAGCACAGCGGTGTGGTTGGCCATTGTGTGTCGTCCTTCCTGCAAGTGGTGGGCTTGTGCTCAAGCCTCTGTCCTCAAGTTACGCTTACATGCGCATTCACTACAATTCGAATAACGGCCAAAAAACCACTTAGTTGAGCAAATGTTGCAAATGTGTTGAACGCAACAATCGTGCCGGTGAGCTGGAGCAGCGCGCCAAGCAACTGAACAACAAAATGAACCAGATGCGGGCCAGTTGCGATGCGCGACAATAAAAAAACGGGGCTGTAAAACAGCCCCGTTTTTGTGGAACCCAGTGCTTTAAACCAAGGTGTCGGCCCAAATATTTTGGGCCCAGTTCCAGGCGTAAGTGCCTTCCAATTCATTGGGTTCCGCCGACACACCGCCCGAGCCTTCCACGGTCAAGAAGGTTTTTTTCTCGGCGTTGTACACATGCACACTGGCCACGTGAATCACGTTTTTGGTGGTTACATAGCTGTAGCAGGTGTTGTTGGTCAATGGTGTGGCATTGGGCTCCCAGCCACTAAGCTGCGCCACGATGGCAGCTGCCACCACCTTGGCCTGGCTGTTGGCCATGTGGCCGCTTTTCGGCATCAAGGGTGCGCCTTGCACCGAGTCGCCGATCACATGCACATGGGGTGCAACAGTGGACTCGAAGGTCATGTAATGCACTTCAGCCCAGCGTTTGTTCAGGTTGGCAATGCCCGAGTCAACCGCCAGTTTGCCAGCCCGCTGGTCTGGCAGAATGTTCAGCACATCGCCTTTGATGGGTTCTTCAAATTCGAAACGCACTGTTTTTGTTGCGCCATCTACACCGGTGACTTTCATGTTGGGGCGATATTCCAGAATGCCTTTGTATTCACTTTCCCAGACGCCTTTGAACAGCTTGCCTTTGGAGGTTACGTCGGCATTCGCATCCAGCAGCAGTACTTTGGACTTGGGTTTGTACTGTTTGAAGTAGTTGGCCACCATGCTGGCGCGCTCGTAGGGCCCGGGTGGGCAGCGGTAGGGGGCAAGTGGCACGTTCAGAATGTAGGTGCCGCCATCAGGCATGGCTTCAAGTTGCTTGCGCAAACCCACGGTTTCAGGACCGGCTTTCCAGGCCTGCAGAATTTGACCGCTTGCATTGGCGGCAGCCAAGCCTTCAATTTTGTCCAGTTGCAAATCAATGCCGGGTGACAACACCAGTTTGTCATAAGGCAGGGTTTTGCCGTTTTTCAGTTTCACAGTGCGTTTTTCAACGTCAATGGCGGTGACATAATCCTTCACCATTTTTACACCATGGTTGCGTGTGAGCCCAGTGTAGGGGGAACTGATCTCACTGATTTTGCGAATGCCACCCACCACGAGGTTGGACATGGGGCAAGAAACGAATGTTGAATTGGGTTCAACCAAAGTGACGTCGAGTTGGTTGCCCGACAGCATGCGCAGGTACTTGGCCGCAGTCGCGCCCCCATAGCCGCCGCCGATCACCACCACTTTGCCTTTGGCACTTTTTGCTGTGGCCGACAAAGGCATGCCGCCCAACAAGGCTGCGGCCAGTGCGCTGGTTTGTAAAAATTGTCGTCTTTGCATGGTGCGCTCCTTAGTCTTTCTTGCCGAGGTGGTTGGCGATGATGTCGATTTGCTCGTCGGTGTAGCCTTTGGCAAGTTGGTGCATCACGGTGGCGGGGCGCTGCCCGGTTTTAAACCAGATCATATTGGTTTTGATGTATTCCACACTCAGATTGGCCAACCCAGTGACGGCACTGCCTTCTACGCCTTGACCATTGGTGCCATGGCAGTTGGCACAGGTGGCCGCGAGGCTGGCCGCTCTCAATGTTGCCTGGGCTTTGGCTTCATCGGCCATGGCGGTATTGTGAATGATGGCAATGGTTGAAATTGCTGCACCCGCAAAAAAGCGTGCAACGGCAGGTCTAAGTGGCATGAGATGTCCCTCCAGTATTTCGTATATGGGCGCTTGCAGGTCAATTTGAGCCCCGAATATGAGTCAACGCGCAGGAAGTGTCAATTAGGCGACACAAAGCGCAATCCACTTTGATTGTAGTGCGGTAGCAGGTACAGGCAAGCAGTTTTTTCTAATAAGCATATAAACACAAGTAAGCTGGAGCTCAGTATGTACAAACATGCGCTGCAAGCGGGCGTGAGCCTGCTGGCGCTTGCCGCATTGGCAGGCTGCCTTTCCTCGGGTGGAGACTCCGCAGGCAATGGGAATGGCGGTGGCACGCCTGTCAACCCAGCCGAATCCCAGGGCCGGGTTTTTCTGATTAAACCAGGCCCCGATGCCACGGCAGACATGGTTGAAGCCATGGTCCAGCTCAAGCCCAAGGATGTGTTGCGTTTTGATTGCGGTTTTTTTGAGCTCACCACCGGTATTCAGATTAGCTCCACAGAAGATGTCACCATCGAAGGTTGCGGCATGGACGAGACCTTCCTTTCGTTCCGCGAGAGCAATTCCCAAGAGGGTTTTTTGGCGTCTAACGTGCGTGGTGTGACGGTTCGCAACCTCACGGTGGGTGATTCGCCTGGGGATGCTTTCAAGCTAAAAGGTGTGAACCACGGCACACTGAAGAAAGTGAGGGCCATTTGGAGCAGCGGGCGCAAAACCCCCCAGGAAACGCCCATCACTGCAGCCAATTACCGCGAGGCGGTGAAAGTACAGTGCACGGACCCCGCACGCCACAACCCAGCCAACCCCAATCCATCCGAAACCGATAACACATCGCCTGATTACACGGTGAGCACTGCGTCTGGCCGTTACGGGATTTATCCGGTGGAGAGCCGCAATATTTTGGTGGAAGAGACAGAGTCGATTGGTGCATCGGACGCCGGCATTTATGTGGGCCAAACCAATATTGCTAAAATTCGAAAGAGTCGAGCGGCGTACAATGTGTTCGGCTTCGAGATCGAGAACGTGCAGGATGGGGAATATTCCGAGAATCTGGCCGAATGTAACACCGGCGGCTTCTTGATTTACGACCTGGACAACCTCACGCAGTACGGTTCGCGCTCGCGCATGTTTAAAAACGTGGCGCGCAACAACAACACGTACAACTTTGCTGTGCCCGGTTCGATTGTGGCCAACGTGCCCCGTGGCTCGGGTTTGATCACATTGGCCTACGACAAGATCGACGTGTACGAC
>DASUEF010000265.1:0-2187 GCA_036275215.1 Limnobacter sp.
GGCGCCGTTGGCGCTCAACACGTCGTTGCCCGCCCCACCCACCAGCGTCTGGCCTGTTCCCGTTGCCGTGCGCACGTCGTCGCCAGTTCCGCCCAGGTAGTCCACCGCAGTCGATGAGAACGATCCTCCTGTGCTGCCAAAGATTACGTAGCTTTGGCCGGAATAATCTCCGTTCGGATCTGCATAATCTGACCCAATAATGAGGTCGGCCAGGCCATCGCCATTCACGTCTCCTGCGGCAGAGACATTTCGGCCAGAGTAGTCTCGATCATTGATCCCGTTGATAGCAAACCCGCCAATCCCGTTGATTACATCTGCCAGCTCCACCGTCGCGCCATCGGCCTTGCCAAACACCACATAGCTTTGGCCAGAGTAAGAGTAATCATTGTTAGGATTGCCGTATCTTGTTGCAACAATCAGATCTGCGAGTCCATCACCATTCACATCACCAGCTGCAGAGACACCGCGACCCGCTTGATCGTATGCACTTGCCCCGTTTATGGCAAAGCCACCAATTCCTGCTGCCACGTCTGCCAAATTCAAGGTGGTACCACTCGCCTTGCCAAAGACCACATAACTTCGTCCGTCACTGTCCCCTGTCAAGTCTTCTCGTGGCGCACCAACAATCAAGTCAGCCAATCCGTCGCCGTTCACATCGCCTGCGCCAGACACACTACGACCATTAAAGTCTTGCGCATTGGTGCCATTAATCGCAAAGCCACCAACCCCTGCGATCACATCAATCAATTCAACCGCTACGCCATCTGTCTTGCCAAAAACTACATAACTCTGCCCAGACCTGTATGCATTGAAATCCGCCTCTGGTGCACCAATCACCAAGTCGGCCAAACCATCTCCATTCACATCTCCAGCCGCAGAAACGCTGCTTCCGCTGCGGTCGTATAAATTAGCGCCATTGATTGCGAAGCCACCAATGCCATTCACGACATCAGCCAACTGCACGGCTGTGCCATCCGCCTTGCCAAACACGACATAAGTTTGACCGCTATTGTTTCCATTGGGATCGGCTTCAAATGCTGAGACAATCAGATCAGTCAATCCATCCCCGTTCACGTCGCCTGCGCTAGAAACACTCAATCCACTGATGTCGTAGGGATTGACTCCATTGATGGCAAAACCGCCGATTCCATTAATCACATCGACCAACTGCACCGCAGTCCCGTCAGCCTTCCCGAACACCACGTAGCTCTGCCCTGAGGCGTTTCCATTGGGGTCTGCATACACTGCGCCAACTAACAAGTCCGCCAGCCCATCCCCATTCACATCCCCTGCAGAAGACACTGCACGACCGCTACGGTCATACGCACCTGCACCGTTGATGACAAAACCACCATTACCGTTAACAACGTCAGCCAACTGAACAACCGAGCCATCCGCTTTACCAAACACCACGTAGCTCTGACCAGAATCAATACCATTGGGGCTGGCACGTCTAGCACCAACAATCAAATCCTGCAGGCCATCACCATTCACATCCCCTGCTGCTGATACGCTACGGCCACTGTAGTCGTAGGCACTTACACCGTTGATTGCAAAGCCACCAATGCCGTTGGCAACATCGGCCAGCTCCACCGGGCCGGGCAACACAGTCAGGCTCATGCTGTTGTTGGCCTCAGCCCCATCGGCGTTGCTGTTGCCTGTGAAGTTGGTGAAGCTGTTGCTGGCCACACGGATGCTGGCTGTGCCTGCAAATTGTGGGGTGGGGGTGAAGGTGGCGCTGTAACTTGCGCCACTGCCTGTGAAGTTGCTTAGGCTGCCGCCCTGCACTTGGATGTCACTTAACGTGAAGTCGCTGCTCGCTTCGCTCAAGGTGAAAGTGATGGTGGCTGTTTGCCCGCCGGCTACTGTTGATGAACTGCTGCTGATTGCGATGGTGGGCAGAATAACAATCCCCACGTCCTCTGCCACATACACGGTGACCAGGCTGGTGTTGTGCTGGTAAGTGTTGTAAGTAGTACCGTTTAGCTGAACCTGGCTGGTCTGTGTCCAGTTTCCGCCATCGACCAACACCATGCTGTCCCCGGTGTTGCCTTCAATCTTCAGTTGTTTGCGCCCTGTGGCCTCGAAGGTGTTGAAGCTGCCCATGTCCAGCACGTCTTGCACATTCAAGCGCAAGGTGTTGTTGCCCGTGCCTGTCAGGTCGATCACTTCCACCGAGTCGATGCG
>DASUEF010000266.1:0-1120 GCA_036275215.1 Limnobacter sp.
CACGCTGTATGCCATGCCTGCCCGCGTTCAGCTTAGCCCGTTGAACAGCCGCAGCTGCAAAGCGCGCGTGGAAGGCGTGCTGCTGTATGCCCGCGACACCTTTGATTTTGTGGGCGACCAATACCTGGGGCATTGGGGATACGGCGGCTTAGGCATCAACCCAGTGGCGGCGGCCATGGTGAACTACATTGGTGTTGGGGCACCACCGGCTTGGCACCCCGACGCCGGCTGGTTAAAACCAGCCACCAACCAAGACTTTCGAAATCACCGGCACCTTACCGGCCACGGGGGCGATTTGCTGATTTTTTCTGACCTCAAACTCCACCCCGCCCGAATTGAAGTGGAGGTGGCGCTGTGAGCCGCTGGCGCAAATGGCGGCGACGCCTGTTGATTGCCGCGGTGCTTTACCTACCCTTCAAACTGCTTTGGGACATACACCGCATACCGGATTTCACAAATGCTTACGTGAGTTACTCCAAATCCCCCGATGGCAAATACCTGGGCATGGAAATGTTTGGGGCCAATGTGTACCCCACCCCATTGTCAGACCGATTAATGATTCTCGGATTCAAGGAACCAGGAGTCATGATTGGGCTGGCCGATGCAAGCACTGGCGAGGTGATTGCCTACAAATCCCTCGGAAAGGATGCCGATTGGATGTGGGGCGGAAGCTGGATTTGCAACAAAGAGACCCGCAGCGATTGCCGCTGGTTCCTGGTGGGCGCGTTTGTGGGCAACAACCTGGACGACGATGTGTGCAACAACGTGTTTGACCATGCGGTGGACTGGCTGACCCAGGTGGCGCGTGGAGTACCTTTGAGCGAGATCCCCGGTTGCCACAACTTCCCCATTATTCTTACACCGCCCAACCCCTGGCAACGCACCGTGGCCCACCTGGCCCACGAATGGCGTGGCATCGGGCGGCCCACTTACCGGTCTGTGAAAGAGCGGCCGACTGTGTTGGGAAGGGACTTGTATCAACCAAATTAATAAGCCCTCTTACTACATCGACCTTCTGTACTGGCCACCCACCTCAAACAGGGCCCGCGTGATTTGCCCCAGTGAGCACACACGCACGGCGTCCACCAGCACCTCAAACACATTGCCGCCGTCCATGGCG
>DASUEF010000267.1:0-1281 GCA_036275215.1 Limnobacter sp.
CGCCCAAGACGTTGCGCAGGCCGAGTCGTTGCAGCAGCCGCCCGGGCGTTGCACGTACTGCCTTACCTTCAACGGTCACCAAGACGGTTGCACCCATGCAGTTAAAACGGTGCACACCCACCCCGCCCCAGCCGTTGCGCACGGACCGGGTTACAAAGCATGTTGCACAGAGTGGCTTGACAAAACCGAATGGGTGCAGGAGCGGGGAGAATGGCCTTTTCCGGCGCTCGGGATGCATCGAGCTGACGTGATTAAGAAATACATCGAGCATTTAGAATCACAGACCCAAGCTGCTGCGGTGAATGAGCAGATGCTGCAACTTCTAAAATGGGTGGACAAGTTCATAATTTGTGCAATTGGCGAATCAGTTAAAGCCGCAATCGCAGCAGCCGAGGCCGCAAAGAAAGGGGGTGTGTGATGGACGACAATCGGCGCCCCGGCAGCTTTGAGTGTAGCGACGTACAAGGCAGGCCCGTGGACTACATCGTTTCTGCTGTTATGGTCAAGCCCATACCCGCCGGTGTTAACACGCAAAACAAGCTGTATGCGATCAATGCGTCAAGCCAAGATGAGGCTCACGGGCGTGTTTTAAGCATGGTCAAATCGGATTTTCCAGAGCACCAGTTGCACACCATCTGCTCGTTTCCGGTTGTCTACCCCTCCCCAGCCGTTGCGGTGGATTGGGAGGCATTGCGAAATTTTTGGACAAATCGGAGTAGCTTTACTTTAGATGAGCTAGAGACAACCTTGGGTGCAGTAATTAAAGAAGTCCCAGCCGTTGAGGTGAGTGAGCAGTTGCTCACAGCACTAAAACTTGCTCAGTTTTTTGTAGAAGAGATCACCAACGCTGCCGGTAAGTATGCTGGATTGGAAGGCAACGTTGTTGCAGACGCTTACTTGGTCAGCGCCAAATTGAACATGGCAATTGCAACAGCCAAAGCAGCCCCGGTCGTCGAGGTGAGTGATCAAGACTCAAGCGAGTGCTTTAACGCAGCAATCGATTACGCATTGAAATGCGGCACCGGTGACGACGGTTTAGAGTTTTTGGCGTGCTGGCGAGAGGGAAATTTTGACGCCATTCGAAAAGAATGGCCAGATGCCCCAAGCGCAGTTTTTAAGGGGGCCGAAGCCTCCAAAGGGGGTGTGTGATGTTCAAAATAACGACGAGGGGTTGGCCTTGGCAAACAGTTGAGGGGCACTGGGCGTCGAACGCAGACAAAACAGCCGGTCAAAAATATGGGTGGAATCCGTTTTCCGTGAAAGGGATGGGGCGTTTTGGCG
>DASUEF010000268.1:0-1386 GCA_036275215.1 Limnobacter sp.
AACCGCGAGCATTGAGCATTTGCAAACCACGGATGCTGGCATCAAACACGCCTTTGCCGCGCTGCTTGTCCACATTGTCTTCCAGGTAACAAGGCAAAGAAGCAAAAATCTCCACCTGTTGTTGGGCCAAAAAATCGGCCAAGTCTTCATACCCCGGCTCACAAAGGATGGTGAGGTTGCAACGGTCAATCACCTGCACACCAGCCCGCCGGGCTGCCACCACCAGTCGCTTGAAGCGCGGGTTCATCTCGGGTGCACCACCGGTGAGGTCCAGCTTTTTCACCCAACCCTGCTGCATGAGCGCAATCAGGCCGTCCACCTGCTCGTCTTGCATCAGCTCTGTTCGGTTGGGCCCCGCATTCACATGGCAATGGGTGCAGCTTTGATTGCACAGGTAACCCAGGTTCACCTGCAGGGTCTCCAGCTTGAGGCGGGTCAGCCGAGGAAATGAGGTGCTCTTGAGCAAATGAACGGTTGAATGCATGAGTACTCCGAATGTGTGCTGCTCGCAGATTTCGCACCCGTGTAGTGCGACAATACCGAAGATGGTAACAAACTAGATACCCATTCGTTCGCCCCATGATTCAGGTTACAGTCAACAGCAAGATTCAACACATGCCCGTAGGCAGCACCGTGGCAGACCTGCTCGGTGCCTTGCAACTGGCGGGCAAACGAATTGCCGTCGAAATGAATGGCGAAATCGTCCCCAAAAGCCAACACGCCAGCACCCCACTAGAACCAGGGGCACAGCTAGAAATTGTGGTGGCCGTGGGTGGCGGTTAACGCCCATCACCTAGGAGCAGCAACACCATGCGCAGTACCCAAGACACCTGGCACGTTGGCCAGCGAGAATTCACCAGCCGCCTCTTGGTGGGCACCGGCAAATACGCCAGCCTGGAGCAAACCCGCGAGGCCATTGTAGAAAGTGGCGCTCAAATCGTGACCGTGGCCATACGCCGCACCAACATTGGCCAAAACGCCAATGAGCCCAGCCTGCTGGAGTACTTACCGCCCAGCCAGTTCACCTACCTGCCAAACTCCGCCGGTTGTTATACGGCCAAAGACGCTGTGCGCACCTTGCGGCTGGGCAGGGAGCTTTTGGATGGGCACAACTTGTGCAAACTGGAGGTGCTGGGTGACCCCAACAACCTCTATCCCGACATGGATGAAACCCTTGTGGCCGCCAAAGAATTGGTGGCCGATGGTTTTGATGTGATGGTGTATTGCTCCGACGACCCCATTGCGGCTCGCAAGCTCGAAGACATCGGCTGCAAAGCCATCATGCCACTGGCCTCGCTGATTGGCTCGGGCATGGGCATTCTCAACCCCTGGAACATCCACCTCATTCTTGAAAAAGCCAAGGTGCCCGTGATTGTGGATGCAGGC
>DASUEF010000269.1:0-1545 GCA_036275215.1 Limnobacter sp.
CTCGATGGGTGCAGGGGTGGCGTGCTGGGAAACAGCCACGCGTGCGCATGCGGTGTCGAGCAGACTGATCGCCTTGTCTGGCAACTGCCGCGCAGGAATGTAACGGTGTGACAAACGCACCGCCGCCTGCACTGCTTCATCAAGCAGCCAAACCCCATGGTGCACCTGCATGGCCACGGCCAAACCACGCAACATGTCGATGGCCTTGGCCTCGCAAGGCTCATCCACCTGCACCACCTGAAAACGGCGCGTCAGTGCGGGGTCTTTCTCAATGTATTTTTTGTATTCAGTCCAGGTTGTGGCGCCAATCGTGCGGAGCGTGCCACGCGCCAAGGCGGGTTTGAGCAAATTGGCGGCATCACCAGTGCCCTGATTGCCGCCTGCACCCACCAAGGTGTGCACCTCATCGATGAACAAAATGGTGCTTTGCTCGCTGGCCTGAATTTCATCAATCACCTGGCGTAGCCGCTGTTCGAATTCGCCTTTCATGGAAGCACCAGCCTGCAACAAACCCAGGTCGAGGGTTAATATTCGCACCCCTCGCAGTGCAGGTGGCACATCACCAGCCACCACCTGCAAGGCAAACCCTTCGACCACCGCAGTTTTACCCACCCCCGCTTCACCGGTAATCAAGGGGTTGTTTTGACGACGACGCAGCAAAATATCGATGATCTGTCTCACCTCCAGTTCACGACCGCACACAGGGTCTATTTCACCCTTGCGCGCTTTGTCGGTCAGGTCCACGGTGTAGCGCGTCAAAGCCTCTTCGCCGCCCAATTGAGCAGCAGGCATGGCTCCGCTGGCCTGCCCGGGCAGTGCACCCGGTGGCACGTCGGCAGTCAACAAAGACTGCTCGGCGGAGTTTGCCACCAGTTGTGCAAAGTTTTCACTGAACGCGGCTTCAGGAATCTGTTTGAAGCGGGGTGAAATTTTCAGCAGTTCATGCAACAGAAAATCTGTTTTCAGCAAAGCCACCAAGACATGACCTGTGCGTACTTTCTGTGCGCCAAACATGAGTGAGCCATAAACCCACGCCCTTTCTACGGCATTGGTCACATGCTCTGACAAATCGGAAATACCCTGTGCGCCGCCTGGCTGACGCTCAAGGGCGCGCTGCACGTCGGCAAGTACGGCGCTTGCATCCAGCTCGAAATGCCGAAGAATGTGATGCCAGTCGCTGTCATCTTGTTGAAGAATTTGCGCAACCCAGTGCACCAATTGCACATAGGGATTGCCTCGCAGTTTGCAAAGCACAGTGGCGCCTTCAACCGATTTGAATGCAATGGGATTTAATTTGGCAAACAGCGAAACACGGCTGATATTGCTCATGCTGAACTCCGGGACAATGAAGAATAGGTGGGAACCGCAGGACATTTCATGCGAACGGTGGTCGGCTGTTGCGCGCGTTTGTGCAGCTGTAGTTCACCCAGCCATGCCGTGCGCCCCAGCTGGGCTGTGCCGTCAAGGCAAGCTTGCGGAATTTGGTCAGGGCTGATTTGAAGTGCAAATTCACAATCAAACTCAAGCCCCAGGTAGGCATGGGCT
>DASUEF010000270.1:0-1802 GCA_036275215.1 Limnobacter sp.
GCCAGACCGTTTGCGCAAAGTGGTGTGGTTGCGCAAAAGGTTGGGGGTGGTGCGCCTGAACAAGCTGGCCGATTATTTGGCCAACAACACAGGTGCGTTGGCGGGCAACTTCTTTTTTGGATGCATGCTGGGCTCTGCCGGGTTTGTGGGTTTGATGTTGGGTTTGCCCATTGACATTCGCCACATCACCTTTGCTGCCGCCAATTTGGCTTACGCCACACACACCTTTGAGTTCCAACTGGCTTGGGAGGTGTTTGCTATATCAATGATTGGCGTATTGGCCATTGGCATGACCAACCTTGCGGTGAGCTTCTCCCTGGCATTTTTTACAGCCTTGAAAGCGCGTGGTGTTCGCCCCTTGGGCAGCACCACCATTGGCAGGCGGTTGCTCAAGCGCTTTGTAGAAACACCCGGGCAGTTTTTTTATCCACCCAAATCCCCAGAGCAAGGGTCAACCCAGGGGTTTGAACGGCCATAAATTGGGAACTCTTGCCCTTGCATTTGCACAAAGTGCGTTGCAATTCTGGAGGGGCACCATGTTCCCAAACCAAGCCGAATCCATCAATTACCCGCATGCGGCGAACACCCAACGGCCGCCGTTGCCTCCAAGCGGGCGGGGTGATCGATCATTGTTGAATCATGCTGCCAGGCATATGGCTTTTCAGTTGGCGCAAAACTTGCCCCGCAATTATTTTCATCAAACAGTGACAGCGGGGCGTCATGCGGTCAATCATCTCCTAAGGCCCACGCAGGCGGTATCGCCTCAAGGTTTTTTTGGTGCACACTCAGTTTCCGCTCAAGAGGTGGAAATGGCGGAAGAGCTTTATTGCAGGATTCAGGCTGCGGACAGTCCAGAACAAGCGCAAAAAGCGATGCAGGTGTTTTTAAATGAAGGCATTGAAATGGGTAGTTCTGCCGTCACCCAATATGCTTTGGCTTTGGGCGCTGATGTCAATCAATGGGACCATTTGGGGCGTTTGCCATTGCACAACGCCGTGCTCGCCGGAGA
This sequence comes from Limnobacter sp., assembly GCA_036275215.1. Taxonomy (GTDB): domain Bacteria; phylum Pseudomonadota; class Gammaproteobacteria; order Burkholderiales; family Burkholderiaceae_B; genus Limnobacter. The sequence goes on from DASUEF010000270.1 coordinate 1,010, forward strand.
TCTTTACCTGGTCCGGTTGCTTATGGTAAAGGGGGCAAACCCCAACAACGCAGGCCTCGGCAATAGAAATGCGGTTGAATTGGCTCGTGACATGTTGAGGTCGCACAATTCACGAGAGGCCATCCAGCAGCACCGGACAATTTTCGATCTCTTATTCAAAGCCAATGGGAGCATGGTTCGTAAGAGTTAGTCAGACGTCGGTCTGTTGAACCCCTTTTTCCATTGCACGTCACGAACCCCGTGTTTGTGGTGGATCCAGCGCGCTGCCACAAACAAAAAATCGGACAGGCGGTTGAGGTAAAGCAGCAAATCATCGGGAATGGGGGATTCTTGGCGAAGATCCACCAGCACGCGCTCCGCTCGACGGCAAACCGTGCGGGCAATGTGTGCATAGGCGCTTGCCCGCATGCCACCTGGCAGAATGAATTCGTCCAAGCGGGGCAGTGGTTTATTGAACTCAGCAATCAGCTGGTCGAGCCGGGCCACCGCCTGCGGCGGAAACACATCAAACCCTGGCATGCACAAGGCCGCACCCAAATCAAAGAGGTCGTGCTGGATGCGGGTAAGCTCTGTGGCCAGTGGCTCTGGCAAGGGCTCTGTGAGCAACAGGCCCAAGTGGGAGTTCAGCTCGTCCACATCGCCCATGGCGTGTACCCGCAGGTTGTTTTTGGCCAAGCGGCTGCCATCGGCCAGGCCAGTGGTGCCGTCGTCGCCGGTGCGGGTGGTGATGCTGGAGAGTCTTTTGCCCATGGGTGTATGCCGTGATCTGAAATAAGTCCAATTTCATCCATCA
>DASUEF010000271.1:0-16414 GCA_036275215.1 Limnobacter sp.
CGAGCCAATCACTTACAAGAAAGGTGCTGCTTACCTGGGCGCTGGTTTCACCATCAAGACATTGCCTGGCTTTGACTACATCGGCGCCCTGCGTGCGATGAACCCCAAGACTGGCAAGATCGAATGGGAAATCACCAACAACGCGCCTCTGTGGGGCGGTGTTCTGACCACTGGCGGTAACCTGGTGTTCTGGGGTACTCCAGAAGGCTTCCTGAAGGCGGCTGATGCCAAAACCGGTAAGGAAGTATGGAAGTTCCAGACAGGTTCTGGCGTGGTTGCACCTCCCGTGACCTGGAAGGGCAAAGATGGCCAACAGTATGTGGCCGTTGTGTCTGGCTGGGGTGGCGCTGTTCCCCTGTGGGGCGGTGACGTGGCCAAGCGCGTGAACTACCTTGAACAGGGCGGTTCCGTGTGGGTATTCAAGCTGACGAAGTAATCGGCTTGTGAAGAATCGCCAGCCCTGCCTTGGTTGACGGGGCTGGCGTGTAGTAGCAGTAGAGCAGTATCTGCAGTTGGTAAGTTGTTGTCATTTCACCCCCGAGTTTCTTGCCTGCTCCGCAGGGAACTTGATTGACGCAGACGTATTGAACAAATTGCTCCTTGGGACCTTTTTGCAGCAAAGATTGGGTGCAGCAAAAAGTTGTAGCGGTTTGTGAGTCTCCTAAACGAATGCGTCTTTTCAGCCCGGCCTCGCGCCGGGCATTTTTTTGCTGCGAGACTTAACCTGTCATGCCAAGATTGACGTTGCTGTCAACTGGCACCACAAAGTCGATGAACGATCGTTCTTTGTTTTCTTGGGAAAAATACACCATGAGTGCTGGTTGTATTTAGTTCTGATTCAAAGGCACCGCAGCACCGCTGCGTGAGAATCGCCAAGTGGCGACACTTAGCATCAGCAGTGTGCTGCACACGAGCACTGTGACGTTGAGGCCGCTGGAAAATTCAGGATGGCTGCTGAAGGCAGCCCGTAGCACGTCGACTGCATAGCTGAATGGATTGAGCTGAGCCACCCAGCGTGCAAGTGTTGGCATGGGCTCAACAGGGTAAAGTGCTCCGCTGAAAAAGAACACCGGAAAGATTACGAAATTCATCATCACCGCAAAACCGTCAATGCTCTTGGCAAACGTGCCGCACATCACACCCAACGCAGCGCAGGCCAATGCGGCAAGCGTGGCTCCAGGCAGTAGCACCCAGGGTGCAGGCCACAAGGTACGCCCCAACCAAGGCATGGCTTCGCTGGCGTCGATTCCCAGGGGCAGCATCAAGGTGTATAGGCCCTCCAGCGCAAGTAGAAGCAACAACAGCAGGGCCATTTGTACCAATGCAGCAATGGCTGCCGCCACAGTTTTGGCCACAATCACATGGGTGGTGTGCACTGGTGCGGTCACCAGCAGTCGCATGGTGCCCGCGTCTTTGTCCAAAGCGATGCTTAGGCCCCCCACCATGCCGCCAAACAACAGGGTCATGCCCACAATGCCTGGCAATAGCCGGGCCGTGTAATCAAACCCCGCCAGTGCCTGCATGCCGCCACCAATAATCCACAACCACAGCATGGGGCGAACCATGGCGGCACCCAAACGGTCTTTTTGTTTGAGCAGCTTTTGGGTTTCTCGGTGAATCACAGCTGCGTAAAATTGCGTCAGCATGCGTTTTCTCCCAATTTCCATACAAACCAGTCGGCCAGCGTGGCGGTGCGCGTTGTGCTCACACGTTGGTCTGGTAGTTCATCCAGTGCCTGCATGGGTGTGCCTGTCCATTGCATGGTGCCTTGGTTTAAAAAGCCAACCCGGTCACAGGTGCTGGCTTCGTCCATGAGGTGGGTGGCCACGAGAATGGTCAGCCCCTCCACGGCTTGGAGTGTTTTGAGGGTGTCCCACACCAGTTTTTTTGCAGGCACGTCCAGTGCGGTGGTGGGCTCATCCAGAATCAATACATTGGGTTTATGAATGAGTGCCCGGGCCATGTCCACCATGCGTTTTTGGCCGCCTGACAGCGCGCCCACAGGTCGCTTGAGTTGGTGCTGTATGGGCAATACAGTGAGCAGATGCTCCAGGTTTGCCTGGGTTTGATGAGCGTTCATGCCTTGAAGGCCCGCAGCAAAACGAAGGTTTTGCTCCACCGTCATGAACCGGTCCAGTGAAATTGACTGAAAGACAAACCCAAGGCTTTGACGTGCCAGCGCTGCGTGTCTGCGTGTGTTGAAACCCTGCACGGTGAGCTCGCCCACGCTGGGTTGAATCAATCCGGCGATGAGGCTGATGAGTGTTGTTTTGCCTGCGCCATTGGGGCCAAGCAGTCCGAACATTTCTCCGGCCAGCAATGTGAGGTCCACACCTTGCAGCGCGGTGTGTTCACCCCAGTGATAGTGAACGTTTTCTACACGCAGGCGTGCGGTGTCAATCGGGTTTGGATTCAAGATGGGTGTTGCTTAAATGCAGGGAGTTGTGATCGCTGCGATACCATACCACGGGCACCTCGGAGGTGGCGGCTTTCGCTTGCTGGTTCTCTTTCTGCACTTTCAGGTAATCGTCTGGATGATCGCGACGCTGCGCCGCCTCCACAAAAGCGACCACTTTTTCGTGGTGGGGGGATTTGTGGCACACCGGATCGGCCTGTGTGGCGTCGCCCGTGAGCAAATAAGCTTGGCATCGACAGCCGCCATAATCTTTGGCTTTGTCTGGGCAAGTGCGGCAGGGGTCTTTCATCCAGCCATCGCCCCGGTACCGCGTGAATCCATCGCTCTCAAACCAGATGTGTTCCAAGCTGTGTCTGGTCACATTCGGAAATTCAAACCCCGGCAACATGCGTGCGGCCTGGCAGGGTAGGGCGGTGCCATCGGGGCTGATGCTCAAAAACACATTGCCCCAACCACTCATGCAGGGTTTGGGTGTGGTCTCAAAGTAGTCGGGCACCACGAATAGCAGTTTCATGGTGTTGCCCAGTTTTTCGCGCCATGCTGCCACGCGTTCTTCTGCATGTTTGAGCTGCGCATGGGTAGGAATCAGCGCCGCTTTGTTTTGGAAGGCCCAGCCGTAATATTGGGTGTTCGCCAGCTCAAGGTATTCCACGCCCAGTTTGACCGCCAACTCGATGATGGAGTCGATGTGATCCAGGTTCAACCTGTGCAGCACCACATTCAGCACCATGGGCCAGCCTGCTGCTTTCACGGCGGTGGCAATTTCCAGTTTTTTTGCAAATGTTTTTGTGTCGCTCAATGCATCGTTGGCGGCCTGCGTTGCATCTTGAAAACTCACTTGAATGTGGTCCAGGCCAGCAGCCTTCAAGGCTTCCAGGCGGGCGGGTTTCAGTCCAATGCCGGACGTGATTAGGTTGGTGTAATAACCCAATTCATGCCCATAAGCCACCAGTTCTTCCAGGTCGTCTCGCAATAGAGGTTCACCCCCGGAGAAGCCCAACTGCACAGCACCCAAGGCGCGCGCCTGCTTCATGGTGTCTTTCCATTGGGAAGTGCTCAGCTCCTGGGTGTGGCGCTTGTAATCCACCGGGTTGTAGCAAAACACACAATGCAGTGGGCAACGGTAGGTGAGCTCCGCAAGCAGCCACAGCGGGCCTGCAGGTCGGGGAGGCGTGGTGTCGTGCTCAGTGCGGATGGGCTCAGAGGTCATGCCGTCAACCAATTGCGACGGCATGCCTCCGTCAGCATGCTGCGCACATCGGGCTCCAGACCCTGTGTGCTGAACTTGGTCTCGAGGTGTTTCACGATTTGTGTCACTGTCCGTGTACCATCGCACAGCAACAGTATTTCGCTGGCCGATTGATTGAGTTTGACCATGCCCTCTGGGTAAAGGAGCACGTGTGTTTTTTGCGCTTCTTCGTACTGCATGCGGAACAATGGGTTCAGCTTGGGGTGCTCGGGAATACTTGGTGTGGATTCGCTCATGGTTTATTTGCTTTTGGACTTTTTGTCAGGATACGCCAAAGCGATTGCATCGGACATGCTCCACAGCACATCGAGCTTGAACTGAAGTATTTCCAGTGCCCGCTCCTGTTGTGCACGAGTCTTGAAATACTGAAGTGTGACCTCCAGCCCGTGCTCTACATCGCGTTGGGCAAGGCTAATGCGCGAGCGAAAATACTGAAGACCCTCAGCACTCACCCACTTATAATCTTTGGGCCAGTTGGCCAAGCGCTGCTTGTGAATCTCTGGTGCGAACATTTCGGTCAGGGAGGAACACACGGCTTCTTGCCAAGGGGCTCGGCGCGCAAAATTCACATATGCATCCACAGCGAATTTTACGCCTGGCAGCACATGCTTCAAACTCCACAACTCGTCGCGGGGTATGCCTACGGCTTCTCCCAAGCGGCTCCAGGCTTCAATGCCGCCCGCATTGTTTTCCCAGCCATCGTGGTCAAGAATACGCAGCACCCAGCGACGCCGAGTTTCTCGGCAATCACAGTTGGACAGCACGGCAGCATCTTTTTGAGGGATCATGAGTTGGTAGTAAAACCGATTGGCCACCCAGCCCCTCAACTGATCTCGGCTTAATTTCCCTTCACGCATCTTGATGTTAAAGGGATGATGGATATGGTAACGATCCCCCTTTGCACGCAATTGCGCCTCAAATTCTTTTTTGCTCCAAGGCTTGCCACTCATGCAATGATCTCCATGCCGTCGTAAGACACCTCGATGCCTTCATTGGTGAGCTGTGCGCGCTCTTCACCATGCTCATACAAAATGGGATTGGTGTTGTTGATGTGAATGAGCACTTTGCGTTGGTGTTTGAATTGTTTGAGTTGGCTGATCATACCGCTGCCGGGTTTGCCAGGCTTGTCAGTTTGGGGCAGGTGGCCCATGTCGGCCGCCATTTTGCTGGAAAAACCTTGTGCTACCATTTCGTCTTCGGTCCAGAACGTGCCATCCACCATGAGCACATCGGCGTCCAGCATGTAGGGCATCAGTTCGGGGGTGATTTCTTCCAGCCCTGGCGCATAAAACACTTTTTTGCCCGTCTTCTCATCTTCAATCAACAGGCCGATGTTGTCGCCGCGGCGTTGTGCGTAGCGGCTAGGGGAGTAGGGGGGCGCTTTGCTTACCAGTGGGATGGACTTGATTTTGATGGAGTCCAGGGGGGCGATGCTGAACGGTTCGTCACATTCGGTGCACAGGGGGGTCCATTTGACCCCGCAATAAAATCCGAGGGTGGGCACCAAGGGCAGTCCGTTGGTGAGGTCTTCCCACACGGCAGGAGTGGTGTACAGGCGCATGGGGGTTTTGCCCTCGCGCATCATCAGCAGGCCAGTGGTGTGGTCAATTTGGGCGTCCATCAGGATCACGGCAGTGATGCCCGTGTCTCTCGGCCCACGATTGGGTTGTAACTCCGGGGTGTTTTTGATCTGTGTCAGCAAATCTGGCGATGCATTCACCAAAATCCAGTTGGCCGAGCCGTCAGAGATTGCAATAGACGACTGAGTGCGAGCTTTGTAGCCCGGGGCGCCAAGGCGCACGGCTTGACAGTTTTTGCAGTTGCAGTTCCATTGGGGATACCCCCCGCCGGCTGCTGAACCCAGAACTTTAATTTTCATGATTGCTTTTGTTTTGGGGTAAAAAAAACCCCGCCAGCCCTCAGGCTGCCCGGGGTTGTGCTTGCCGTCAATATTAACGGTTTGCGATGTACATGGTGATTTCGAAGCCGAAACGCATGTCAACAAATGATGGTGTGGTCCACTGCATGAAATATCCTCCTATAGCTTTTTGAAAATGCCAGCCCTGTTGGGCTTTGGTCGAAGAACCTGACGCCAATGCTGCACGCCGTTTGATGTGTTCTCGCACAGATATGAGCAAGATGCGTGCCGTGGTGAGTGAGTTTGAGAAGGAGTTTGGAAGGCGTTTGGTTTGGTGGGGCGAAGGCGATTAAGTTGAATCCCCGAGTTGTGTCAATTTGGTACAACTCAGCAAAAAGGCGCGAACCTTTTGAGTTCGCGCCTTGGGGCAAATCGTTAACGGAGGGTGGTTAACGATTAGAAGAACAGGATTGCACCTACGGCGATGGTGTTGGATTCGCCTTTTGCAGATGGTGCGCCAAGCTGATATTTTTGCTCATTAGAAATATATTCACCGGCAATTGTCAGGCTGGGTGTGAGGTTGTGGTAAACACCCACAACCATCTGGCTGGTCTCGTCCAGCATGATGGCGTTGGTAGTGCGGTCATTTGTTGTTGCATCCAATGTTGATGCACCATAGTTGATACCAAACTTGGTGTTGCCGACTTTGTAAGTTGCCTGCACCAAATAACCGTCCGAATCACGTTCCGATCCGGCGGCATCGCGACCACCAAATCCGATCAACGTTGTGCCAAGGCCCTCACCGGTGAAGTAGTTACCGGTCAAGGACAGGGCGCCAAAATTCAGTGTGCCACCCACTTCAAAGCCGGTCAGGTCAGCATCAGGAGCGCCACTCACGCCACCCTGAGTTTGATTGATCAACGCACCCCACAGTTTGCCACTGTTGCCCAGGCTGTACGTGGCCAATGCTTGAAGGCCGGGTGAATCGTTTTCTTGGGCTGTTGCACCATTCAAGTCTTTGGGCTGGAACACACCAGCAGACAGGCTAAGATTGCCAATCGCGGGGGTCGTGTAGGTGATCTGTGGCTGAAACTCGGTGTAAATGTAACCTGATCCGATGCCACCCAGCGTGGTGTTGAGCGCGCCGTTGAAGCCCGAACCGCCACCCACGGCGAGCAAAGACATGTCGTTCAGAATCGCATTTTGACCGAACAGACCGATGTCACGACCAGCCTTGATGGTACCCATGGATTCGTTGCCGAATTGCAAGAACACTCGGCGCTGGTCGCCTACGTTCTGGCCAACACCGCCTGCAGCGCCGTTGTTGTTTGTTGTGCCTGGGTCAATCGAGATAACCGCTTTCAGGTCGTAGCCGGCCTGCTTTGTGGAGGCGGAGAAAATGATGAAGCCAGGGAGCAGACCGTTTTGTACGGAAGTGCGATCTTGTCCAGTCGCTGTGCTGCCGCAAAGGCCGAGTGCGCCGCTTGCTGTTGCACCTGCGTTGTCGCAGCTGGTGCTGTTGTAGTAGGCGTTCACAGAACCAGAAATATCCATTTCCCAATCACCGGCCTTGAATCCGATGGCGTGAGCCGAAGTCCCCATTGCTGCCAGGATGGAAGCTGCTACTAATTTTTTGCTGATCATGAGATCAACCCTCCAGTTTTAGTTTTAAAGGTTGTTGCTTGTTTGTCTTCTAAAGCTCGCCAGCCTCCCGCAGAGTTGCAGGCTGACTTAGAGGCGACTAGGGCAAAAGGCGTGCCAGTATTCAAGCCGTTGATTTATAACAAAAAAATCTTTTTTGTCGGTAAATGCCGCACGCCCGTCGTAAGCGCACGCAAGCGCGTCACTCGATTCGGTTTGGAGCAAAGTTGTTGATGGGTGGTACAGCGGGATGACACTTTTGTGACAGGTGTATAAATTGCTGCTACAAAAAAAGCCACCTTATTGAGGTGGCTTTTGTCCGATTGGGTTGATTCAGTCCTTTAAGGAATTTGGTCGGTCTTTATTTGCCGTTGAGTCGCCTGTAGATGGTGTTGCGTGAAATACCGAGCATTCGGGCTGCTGCACTCACGTTGCCACGGCAAGTTTCCAGTGCTTCCTGAATGGCGCGTGATTCAAGATCATCCAGATTGATGGGCACCTCCGATGGCATGCGTACAGCCTGTCGCGAACCAAGGTAACCCTGTGCTCGTGCATCGTGCGCACGAGGAAGTGTAGTGCCCATGGGTGAAGACGCCTCGTTTTTGCGCGAGGCTGTGTGCTGAGTCGGCCAGGTTTCAAAACGCCCCTCGCGAAACTTGGCAAACGTTTGGTCTAGCGGTGCCCGACTTGCGGATTGAATTTGGTTTGCTGAGGTTTTGTTGTGGACTCTCAGGTTGAAGCGGGGACGCTCCCGTCCAATTTGTGTACCTGACGGCACGGCCTGTGTGGCCGCGTCCTTGGGTGTTCTCGTGGTAGGAGTTTCCTTTGAATTCATTCCCACCTTGGCTTGCACTGAAAAATTGCTGCGCACGCTGAACCTGGCCTTGGATGGGCTGGGTGCCGAGTCGGTGGGGGCGTGTTCAATTGCTTGCCCGGGCAGATCTGGCAATGGCGAAGTTTGACTTGGCTGAGTGCTCGTTGGCTTGTGGTTGTCTATTCGCAGTGTTTCCCATTCATCGAGGAAGTCGTCTGGCAGGTGGTCCCACTCGATGGTTTCCTGCTCGTCGGTCATCACGCTGGCGGTTCGCAGAATATTGGTGAGTTGGCGAATGTTGCCCGGCCAGCTGTGGGTGGTGAATGCACGCATCACTTCGCTGGAGACTCGAATGTTGGGATTGTGCGATTCGTTTTCTAGGATACGTTGGATGATTTTGGAGAGGTCCGTGCGTTCTCTCAAGGCGGGTAGCCGCACCACCAAACCATGCAGGCGATAGTAGAGATCTTCCCTGAATTGTCCGGCGGTGATCAAGTCACGCAAATTGCGGTGAGTGGCACAAATCACTTGCAAATTCACGGGGATGCTCTTTTGGCTGCCCAAGGGGGTGACCACGCGCTCTTGCAGCACACGCAGCAGGCGTGCCTGCAGTGAGATGGGCATGTCTCCGATTTCATCCAGAAAGAGCGTGCCACCGTTGGCTTGCAAAATTCGGCCTTGTGAGCCTTTCTTCTTTGCACCAGTGAAAGCGCCATCCTCATAACCAAAGAGCTCAGATTCGATGAGTGTTTCGGGAATAGAAGCGCAGTTGACCGCTACAAAAGGTTTGTCTTGCCTTGGCGAATCGTTGTGAATGGCTTGGGCCAAGATTTCTTTGCCTGTGCCCGTTTCACCAAGGATGAGGATCGGAATGTCCTTGTCGATCACCTTGCCAACTTTCTCGATGATTTTCGCAACCTGTGGGTCACCCGTATTGAGATACTTCAGGCTGGAGAGGTGGCGGCTTTTGTGGCATGTGCTTGTTTTGGTGGCTGGCACGCTTGGCGATGGCGCTGGTGTTTGCAAGGCAGTTGTATCCGAACCATTTTTAACCAAACCGATCGAGTCGAAAATGCGGCTGCGCCCAACGCTGCCTAGGCTTGCTCTTGCTGTCACCTGATTGCCGTTGTGTAGGCACAGGGTGAGTGGTAGGGGGTTGCACGTGCGGTAATGATCGATGAGGGCAGACAAGGGCATGCCAAACAATGAGCTGAAAGTGTGGCTTTTCAGGGCATTGCTGGACATGCCAAATTGCACCATGGCAGCGCGGTTTGCCGCCAGAAATTTGCCTGCGGGCGAAAACGCTGCCGACCCTTCCACCACCGATCCCAAAAATTCACCTCGCTGGTGAAAGCTGACAATGATTGCTTCCTGAAATGAGGTGTTGAAAATGTGGTTTTCGATCATTTGAGCAGACATTCTCACCAAGCCCATGGTGTGGCGGTGGTAACTGCGGTAGTCGCCCGTCACATCGAGCACGCCGATGGCCACGCCTTGGGGGTCAAAGATGGGTGCTGCGGAACAGGTCAGGAATCGATTGACATCCAGAAAATGGTCTTGCCCGTGAACCACGGTTGGCAATTCTTCAATCAGTGCCGTGCCAATGGCGTTGGTGCCCTTGTTTTGCTCGCTCCATGTCACGCCAGGCGCAAGGGCAACTTTTTGGGCTTTGGCCAGAAAATCATCGTCGCCCAAGGATTCAATGATGGTTCCACTGGCATCGGTAAGTAGCACCATGCTGTGGGTGTTGACCACCTGCTCGTACAGGGTTTCCATGAAAGGCAAGGCACAGGAGCGCAGGCGGTTGTTCTTTTCGAACAGTTCGCGCAGGGCGTTCGATGGTGGTGGGGCCATGTCCACTTTGGTGGAGGTGTCTAGTCCGGCTGCGGATGAGCGTTGGTGCGCCCGGCGGATGAACTCCAGGTGCCCATCGGTACCTGGGTCAATCAATTCAAGCACTTGCGCGCTGGACGAAAGACTACCTCCATCCCTGTCGGTGGTGAATCCCATGATTGTCTCCTGCTTCGGTGGTGCTGCTTGTTGTAATGTTTTTGGGTGCAACAACGGCTTTGTGGATATTATTGAATGTATGAATTACTGGTCCACATGTCAATTCCAATGCAAACAATGTGCCAACAGAATTCAGGTTGTATCAATCTGAAACACATTGATCTTTGACCTTAGCACATCGCTTTCACTTGTGTCCCGGACTTCGCCAAATGTAACAATTGAGAAGATCAATACACCACGACAGGGGGATAGGGTGGCACGGGGATTGCAAAGTGAGAGTCTGTTATGAATTGACTATCAAAATCAGGAGTTGTGGATGTTAGTGCGTAAAGCCATTTTGGCCTCAATCCTTTCAATCGCTGCCGGTGCGGTGCTGGCCCACGGTGATGTAACACCCCAAGTGGTGGACACTTCGACGCTCAAATCTTTGGGTGACGACATGCTGGACAGCAATCCTTACACCGGCGACAAGGAGGCAATCCGTGTGGGCAGTTCAGCCTACAACCAAAATTGCGCCCGCTGCCATGGTCTAGAGGCCATCAGTGGTGGTATCAGCCCAGACCTGCGCAAAATGAACAACGAGTGTGATTCTTTCGCTGGCGCCAAAGCCAAGAAGGAATGCAAGACGGAACTGGATGTGTATTTCCGCAACACCGTGCTGGGCGGTCGCGTTCGTGGTGATCGTGTTTACATGCCTCCGTTTGCCGGTATTTTGAGTCAAGAGGCCATTTGGGCCATCAAGGCCTACGTGGAAACGCGTCCATTCGAGTGATTTCCACATTGGGGCGTTCGATCGATCGCAATGCGCAGGTCAGCGCCCTGTCCCTCTGGCATTCAAAACAACAAGTGCAGCCAAGGCACATGCTTTTCGGAGACCTTTCATGATTAATCCATTGCGCAGTGTCGCGCGCACATTACTCACCATTGCGGTGTTTGCCCTCTGGGTCGCCCACGCTCCGGCCAAATCCCAGGAGCTTCAGGATTGGGAGCGCGTCAAGGCCTCGGGGGTGCTTACGGTGGCGGTGTACAACTTTTTGGCGCCGTATTCTGACCAGGGCAAAGGGATTGATGTGGACATCGCCAAGGCCCTGGCCGACAAACTGGGCTTGGGTTTAAAAGTTCGCCCGTTCAATGAGGACGAGGAATTTGCAGATGATTTGCGCAACATGGTTTGGCGCGGACATTACTTGGCCGGTGGGCCAGCTGACGTGTTGATGCACGCTCCGGTGGATGCATACATCATGCAAAAAGAAGATCAAGTGCTGTTTTTTTCGCCTTACACCCGGGATGACATCTACGTGGCCCGCAACCTCCAAAAGGTGCCCACGTTGGACAGTCTTGAGCCGTTTACCAAGCCAGGCAATAAAATTGGCGCCGAAGCCGCTGCATTGCCCAGTGTGATGCTGGCGGGCGCTGACGGTGCCGCCTATGCCGACAACCTTGTGAATTTTAAAACTCCAAAAGAGGCTGTGGATGCGCTGGTAAGAGGCGAGTTGGTTGCCGTGATGGCCACGCGTGCGGAGTTGGAATGGGCCATTGGCTTGCACAAAGACAAGGCTTCGGATTTTTATGTTTCCAAAGTGCCGCACAACGCTTTGCCCCCCCAGGGGTGGGCTGTGGGCATGGCCACCAAGAAGAGTAACCGTGTGCTGGCTGAAAAATTGACCGTGGCCATGACAGAGCTGCGAGAGTCCGGCGAATTGGCAAAAATATTTGCTCGATATGGTGTGAAGTACATACGCCCTTGAGTTTGTATTTTGCAACATGTGTTCCAAATCGTGACAAATGTAACAAACGGTCGGCGGTCATTTTTCGAAGTTGTGAAAGTTGTTGCCGTGAGCGGTGAAAAAAGCGATTTTAGGTTGGCAGGCTTATTGCATAAGAAGCTGTCGTATGGGACCAAATTAAACCAATAACCAATAAACCAAAGCGAGGATATCCGGGATGCAAAAATCTCTTCACATCACGCCTGACAAATGCACAGGCTGCTTGCAGTGTGAAATGGCTTGTAGCTATGAAAACTACCAGGTGTTCAACACGTCGCTGTCGCGCATCAAAGTGTTTGACTTCCATCACACCGGCAAGAAAGTGCCTTACACCTGCACTCAGTGCGATGAGGCTTGGTGCTTGCACGCTTGCCCGGTAGAGGCGATCACCATGGACAAGCAGAGCGGCGTGAAATTGGTGGCGGAAGATGTGTGCGTGGGCTGCAAGGTGTGCACCATTGCCTGCCCATTCGGCACCGTGAACTATGTGCAAGAAACCGGCAAGGTTCAGAAGTGCGATTTGTGCGGTGGTGAGCCTGCTTGTGCAGAAGCCTGCCCAACCGGCGCAATCACCTTCGTGGATTCCAACTGGACCGGTTTGGACAAGATGAAGCAGTGGGCCGAGAAGCTCAGCAATCAGGCGCACGCGTAAACCATTAGGGAGAAGATAGACATGGCATGGACCGGCAAAGTACTGCGTGTGAACCTGAGTACAGGCACCTGCACGAGTGAAGACCTTCGGATGGATTGGGCCAAAACTTACCTTGGCCAACGTGGCCTGGCCACCAAATATTTTGTGGAAGAAGTGGATGCCAAGGTGGATCCACTTTCCCCTGAGAACAAACTGATTTTCGCAACAGGCCCCTTGACGGGCACCATGGCATCGACCGGTGGGCGCTATTCGGTGATCACCAAAGGGCCGCTGACCGGCGCGATTGCATGCTCCAACTCCGGCGGCTACTGGGGCAATGAGTTGAAATCCGCAGGTTGGGACATGGTGATTCTGGAGGGCAAATCTCCCAAACCAGTGTACCTGTTGATTGAAAACGAGAAAGCCAAGTTGATGGACGCCTCTGACCTGTGGGGCAAGAGTGTGTGGGACACCGAGCCCGCGCTGAAAACCAAACACCAGGACCCATTGATGCGTGTGTGCTCGATTGGCCGCGCGGGTGAAAACGGCGTGCTCTATGCGGCCGTGGTGAATGACTTGCACCGGGCGGCAGGCCGTTCCGGCGTAGGCACTGTGATGGGCTCCAAAATGCTGAAGGCCATTGCTGTGCGCGGTACCAAGGGTGTGGGCAACATCAAGAACCCCAAAGAGTTCATGAAGGTCACCTTCGAGAAAAAGAAGATTTTGGCCGAGAACGCTGTGACTGGCCAGGGCCTGCCCACCTACGGCACCCAGGTGTTGATGAACGTGATCAACGAAATGGGTGCGATGCCCACCAACAACCACCGCGATGTACAGTTTGACGGCGCCAAAGACATCTCTGGCGAGAAAATGCACGAACCCCGCAAGACGGACGGCAAAGCCAACTTGGTGACCAACCAGGCTTGCTTTGGGTGCACGATTGCTTGCGGCCGCATTTCAAAAATCGATGAAACCCATTTCACCGTTGAAAACAAACCCCAATACTTTGGTGCATCTGGCGGCTTGGAATACGAGGCCGCCTGGGCCTTGGGTTCCTCCAACGGCGTGAACGACCTGGAAGCCCTCACCTATGTGAACTTCCTGTGCAACGAGCATGGAATTGATCCTATTTCCTTTGGTGCCACCGTGTCTGCGGTGATGGAGCTCTACGAAATGGGTGTGCTTACCAAAGAACAAATCGGTATTGAAGCGCCGTTTGGTTCTGCACAGGCCCTGGTGAAGTTGGCCGAATGGACTTGCAACGGCGAAGGCTTTGGCAAGGAGGTTGGCACGGGTTCAAAGCGCCTCACCGCCAAATATGGTCACCCTGAGTTGTCGATGAGCGTGAAGGGGCAAGAGTTCCCAGCATACGACTCCCGGGGCATTCAGGGCATGGGCTTGACCTACGCCACATCCAACCGTGGCGCGTGCCATTTGCGTTCTTATACCGTGGCCTCAGAGGTATTGGGTATTCCAGTGAAAACAGATCCATTGGTTACCGATGGCAAACCTGCTTTGGTGAAAGCATTCCAGGACGCGACAGCCATTTTTGACTCGGCTGGTATTTGCGTGTTCACCAGCTTCGCATGGACCTTGGCCGATGTGCAGCCTCAGGTGGCGGCGGCCTGCGGCGATGAGTTTGACATGGCGAATCTGGAAACCATGGGTGAGCGCATTTGGAACTTGGAGCGTCAGTTCAACCTCGCCGCTGGCTTTACAAAAGCCGATGACGACCTGCCCGCACGCTTGAAGAAAGACGCTGCCAAGGTGGGGCCCGCCAAAGGCTTGGTCAATGGCATCGACAAGATGTTGCCCGAGTATTATGAGCTGCGCGGATGGGACACCGAAGGTCGCCCAACCAAAGCCACGCTGGAGCGTTTGGGTCTATGAGTGGCAATGCAAGCGTGACCCGCCACGTCATTCTGGGCAATGGCCCGGCTGGCGTGGTGGCAGCGGAGCAGATCCGCAAGCACCGTCCCCGCGACACCATCGTGATGGTGGGGGGCGAGCCCGAGCCGCCGTATTCCCGCATGGCGATCCCCTACCTGCTGATCGGCAAGGTGGGGGAGAGTGGCACGTATTTGCGCAAAGATCCGGATCACTTCAAAAAACTGAATATCCAGGAAATTCGTGCCAAGGCCACCAAGCTCGACACGGCTGGCAAGAAGGTACAGCTCGACAATGGCGACACACTGCACTATGACAAGCTGTTAATTGCAACGGGTGCTCGGCCCATTTCACCGCCCATTCCTGGCGTGAATTTGCCAGGCGTCTACCCTTGTTGGACGCTGGAAAACGCCCGCCAAATTATTGAGTTGGCCAAGCCGGGCTCACGCGTTTTGCAGATGGGTGCTGGGTTTATTGGCTGCATCATCATGGAGGCGCTTGCCTTGCGTGGCGTGAAGCTCACCGTGGTGGAAATGGGCAACCGCATGGTGCCACGCATGATGACCGAAGGCGCTGGCAGCATGATTCGCGACTGGTGCATTGCCAAGGGCGTGGACGTGCATTGCTCCACCAAGGTGGAGGCCATTGAGAATGGTTCACAAGCCGATGAGCAGGGTTTGATCGCGAAAATCGGATCAGCCTTGGGGTTTGGTACAGCGGTTGCCGCCAAAGGGGGCGCGCCTTTGCGAGCCAAACTTTCCGACGGCACCGTGCTCGATTGTGACCTCATCATTTCCGCCACAGGCGTGAAACCCAACTTGGATTTTCTGGAAGGCAGTGGACTGCAAGTGGACCAGGGCCTGTTGGTGGATGACCACATGCAGACGAACATCGCCGATGTTTACGCTGCTGGCGATGTTGCGCAAGTGCGTGATTTTTCCACTGGCGAAAAAACCGTCAACATGATTCAGCCTGCAGCGGCAGACGATGCACGCATCGCAGCGCAGAACATGATGGGTATGGGCACCACCACACCCGGAAGCCTGGCCATGAATGTGTTGGACACTTTGGGTTTGATTGCTGCAAGTTTTGGACAATGGTGGGGTGCAGAAGGCGGTGAGAGTGTTGAGCTGCGCAACAAAGACGCCTTCACCTACCTACGTTTGGAGTTTAAGGACGATGTGCTGATTGGTGCAACAAGTCTGGGCCTGACGGACCATGTGGGTGTCATGCGTGGCCTGATTCAGGGCAAAATTCGACTCGGTGAATGGAAAAAGCATTTGCTGGAAGACCCAACCCGCTTGATGGAAGCCTACTTGGCTTGCGCACAATCACAGAGCACATGGAAATTACCTTCAAACTCTTTGCAACACTGACCGATTATCTGCCTGCGGGCCGCGTGGACAACGCGGTCCGCCTGCAGATTCCTGAGGGCAGCACAGTTCAACAAATCATCGACCGTTTTAATCTGCCCGAAAAGTTGACACACTTGGTGTTGGTCAATGGCGTGTATGTGGACCCTGCGGACCGAATCACCAAAACGCTCACCGAAGACGATGTGCTGGCCATTTGGCCGCCCATCGCGGGTGGGTAAAGGCTCGCATGCCCGAAATTCAAAATGCGGTCACGCTGGACATGTCGTGCACCGAGCGTGAACTTTTGCGATGGCTCAATGAGCTCATCGCCCACCTCTATCCGATGCAACACAGCGCCCCCTCATTTGCAGACTTTCAGGTGCAGGGCGGGTTGGCGCGCATTCACTGGGAAGAATTGCCAGATCGAGTCATCGCCTTGGTGCGCTTGAAGCGCTTGGCCGTGTCGATTGGGTTTGAGGCGGGGGTGCCCATGCCCGAGCGGGACGAGTTTGTGAGGCAGTTTCGCTTGCATACCTTGCGAGGTGGTGGCTGAGGGCTTGCCCCGTTATTGGCCCGAGCTACTTTTCTGGCCACAAGCCGATCAGAGGCTTGTTTCTCGCTGAAAACCTGTTGATCCCTTGGCTCCGCCTGAATGACCTGGGGCCGCCCCGACAAAACTGCGCGGTCGGGCTCGGCCCCTGCCGGCAACCTGTCGGTTGACCGGCACCGGTCCTTTGCGGCACGCAAGGGCAGGTTTTCTGGATGCTCGCACCAAGCCTGCTGCTCC
>DASUEF010000272.1:0-1678 GCA_036275215.1 Limnobacter sp.
TTGGCCGTTGCCTAAGCCCCGTTTTTGCTAACATCAGCGCATTCGTCACCCTGTAGTGCCTAAGAAGGATGCGCTGATGTCCAGCAAGCCAAGCAACACCCCAGGGGCAGAAAACGCCCCGGCCACCAATTTCCTGAAGAATATCATCGAGCAGGACCTGCAAAAGCCGGAATATCAACACCGGCCATGGGCGGGTCGACCCGGTGGCGCGGATGTGCACGCCGGTGCGCCAGCAGACCCTGCAACCATTCGCCTGCGCTTCCCGCCCGAGCCCAACGGTTACTTGCATGTGGGCCACGCCAAGGCCATTTGCATCAACTTTGGTTTGGCCAAAGAGTACGGTGGCGCCTGCCACATGCGGTTTGACGACACCAACCCCGAGAAAGAAAGTGAAGAGTTTGCAGACTCCATTCTGGATGCCGTGCGTTGGCTGGGCTTTGAGTGGGAGCAGGGCGGGGAATACAACCTCTACCATGCCAGCGACTACTTTGAGTTCATGTACCAAGCTGCTGAGTTTCTGATTCAGGCTGGTTTGGCGTATGTGGACGAGCAAAGTGCAGAGGACATGCGCACCAACCGCGGGACATTGACCCAACCTGGTGTGGATTCCCCGTTTCGCGGCCGACCCATGCAAGAAAGCCTGGCCCGTTTCCGCGCCATGCGTGCAGGTGAGCTGGTCGACGGAGCGGCCGTGCTGCGCGCCAAAATCGACATGGCCAGCCCCAACATGAACATGCGCGACCCGGCCATTTACCGCATCAAACGGGCCAGCCACCACCGCACAGGGGATGAGTGGTGCATCTACCCCATGTACACCTTTGCCCATCCCATCGAGGACGCGCTGGAGCGCATCACTCACTCGTTTTGTACGTTGGAGTTTGAAGACCAGCGGCCTTTTTACGATTGGTTGCTGGGCAACTTGGCCCGTGAGCATGCCTTGCCAGAAGGCGGTGTACTCAAGCCCTTGTTGAGTCAGCCATTGCCCAAACAGATTGAGTTCTCACGGCTTAACCTCACCTACGTGGTGACCAGCAAGCGCAAATTGCAGCAACTGGTGACCGATGGTCGCGTGAGCGGTTGGGATGATCCCCGCATGCCCACCATCGTGGGGCTGCGCCGCCGTGGTTACACACCCGAGGCGATTCAATTGTTTTGTGCCCGCGTTGGTGTGTCCAAGGCCGATTCCTGGATTGATTATTCGGTGCTGGAAGGCGCTTTGCGCGACACACTCGAC
This sequence comes from Limnobacter sp., assembly GCA_036275215.1. GTDB lineage: Bacteria > Pseudomonadota > Gammaproteobacteria > Burkholderiales > Burkholderiaceae_B > Limnobacter. The sequence goes on from DASUEF010000272.1 coordinate 1,235, forward strand.
CCCGTGGCCCACCGCGCGGTGGCTGTGCTCGATCCCATCCCCTTGATTCTGGACAATGTGGACGACGACTGGGCCGATTTGTGCACAGCGCCGATCCACCCTCACCACCCGGAGTGGGGCATGCGTCAGTTCACCATTGGCAAACGCTTGTGGATTGAGGCCGAAGATTTTCAGGAAAATCCGGAGAAAAAGTTTTTCCGGCTCTTCCCAGGCAATCGCGTTCGCTTGCGTTACGGCTACGTGATCGAGTGCACAGGTTGCGACAAAGATGAAAACGGCAAGGTAACTGCCGTGCATGCGCAAGTGTTTTTAGACAGCAAGTCCGGCACCCCAGGGGCGGACAACTACAAAGTCAAAGGCAACATTCATTGGGTGGATGCTGAAGATGCATTGCCTGCCACTGTGCGCCTCTACGACCGCTTGTTCACCGAGGAGCATCCAGAT
>DASUEF010000273.1:0-2394 GCA_036275215.1 Limnobacter sp.
AACTGCAGCAGGTCTTCCAACGGTCTTTGACAACCTGCCCCCCGCCCCAAAAGGAACGGGCGACAGCCCAAAGTTCTTATTGACCCAACACGGATGCAGAGTCTACCCGCACACCACCACCCATGGTGCTGGATACGGCAATCTTTTTCAGGTAAATGCCTTTGGACGATGCTGGCTTGGACTTGTTCAACGCTTCCACCAAGGCGGACAGGTTGGTCTTCAGCTTTTCAACTTCGAAAGAGGCACGACCGATTGTGCAGTGAATGATGCCCGCTTTGTCAGTGCGATACTGCACCTGACCTGCTTTGGCGTTTTTCACGGCGGTGGCAACGTCTGGCGTCACTGTGCCAACCTTGGGGTTCGGCATCAAGCCGCGCGGGCCCAAAATTTGGCCCAGTGTACCCACGATGCGCATGGTGTCTGGCGAGGCAATCACCACATCAAAGTTGATGTTGCCTGCCTTGACCTCAGCAGCCAGGTCGTCCATGCCAACGATGTCAGCACCGGCGGCTTTGGCTTCTTCAGCCTTGGCGCCTTGAGCGAACACAGCCACACGAACAGTTTTGCCGGTACCCGCGGGCAGAACCACAGAGCCACGGACCACTTGGTCAGATTTGCGAGCATCCACGCCCAGCTGGATGGCTGCATCCACGGACTCATCAAACTTGGCGGTTGCAGTTTCTTTGATCAAAGCAAGCGCTTGATCTACGGCGTATACAGCATTGCGATCGATTTTGGCGCGCAAAGCTTGTGTGCGTTTGGATAGTTTTGCCATGATTAGAGACCCTCCACCACGATGCCCATGCTGCGTGCGGAGCCAGCGATGGTGCGCACAGCGGCTTCCATGTCAGCGGCAGTCAGGTCAGGCATTTTTGTTTTTGCAATTTCTTCGGCTTGTTCACGGGTGATTTTGCCCACTTTGTCCAGGTGAGGACGTGGGGAACCCTTGGTGACCTTGGCCGCCTTTTTGATCAATGTGGTGGCAGGCGGCGTCTTCATGATGAAAGTGAAGGACTTGTCCGCAAACGCTGTGATCACCACGGGGATTGGAAGACCAGGTTCCATGCCCTGCGTTTGGGCATTGAAGGCCTTACAGAATTCCATGATGTTCAGACCACGCTGACCCAGGGCTGGACCAATGGGGGGCGATGGGTTGGCTTTACCTGCTGGCACTTGCAGCTTGATAAAGCCGATAATTTTCTTTGCCATTTGCTTTCTCCGTGAGTTCAAACGCAACCCAGGGGTTGCTCCTCGTATTGCTTACCTGACCATGTTCCTGCCAGCAATTAAAACAGGGGCCAACAAATTTACACTTTCTCGACTTGGTGGAAGTCTAGTTCCACCGGCGTGGCACGGCCAAAAATGGTCACCGACACGCGCAATTTGCTTTTCTCGTAGTTGATTTCTTCGACGTTGCCGTTGAAATCCGCAAATGGACCTTCTTTGACGCGAACCATTTCACCCACCTCGTACAGCACTTTTGGTCGCGGCTTCTCTGCCCCTTCCTGCATTTGCTGCATGATTTTATCCACTTCCTTTTGAGAAATGGGCGTGGGGCGATTGCCTGTGCCACCCACGAAACCCGTCACTTTGGGCGTGTTTTTCACCAGGTGCCAGGAATCATCGGTCATTTCCATTTCAACCAACACATATCCAGGGAAAAACCTGCGCTCAGAAATCGATTTTTGGCCACCCTTAATTTCCACCACTTCTTCAGAGGGAACCAGGATTTGGCCAAACAAATCGGAGATCTCGGAACGGTCAATGCGCTCCTGCAGTGCCCGCTGCACACTCTTCTCTAGACCAGAGTAGGCGTGCACCACGTACCAGCGTTTTGACATTATGTTGTCCACCCTAAAATCAGATCGTAGAAAACCCACTCGAGCGTTTTATCGACTGCGAGCAAGTAAATTGCCATAACCAACACAAACACAAAGACCACACCCGTCATTTGAGTGGCTTCCTTGCGAGTTGGCCAAACAACGCGCTTGGCCTCTGTGACGGAATCTTTGGCAAATGCCACGAACCGCTTGCCCGTTTGCGACAACAGGAAACTACCAAGCGCCAACACCACGCCAGCGAGCACCACGCCCAGACGGATGAAAAAATCTTCGCTTGAAAGAACCTGGTACGCCACCGCACCACCGATTGCAAATACAACGGCAAGCGCAAGCATCAGCTTGTCTTGCCCTGTGGATACGGTTTGAATGTCGTTTTGAGCCATATTCTTAAAATGTAAGCCGCCGCTGAGGTTATTCAGCGGCGACACTCCTACCAAATTTGGCAGGGCAAGAGGGAATCGAACCCCCAACCTTCGGTTTTGGAGACCGACGCTCTGCCAGTTGAGCTATTGCCCTAGTAACACAAGTTACTTGGTAATCTTGGCAACCACGC
>DASUEF010000274.1:0-3089 GCA_036275215.1 Limnobacter sp.
TGCAGCAACAGCAGCAGGCACACGCCAGCAAATCGGCCAAACACAGCTACAGCTTGATTAAACAACCGCCTTCCTTTCACTAAACCGGAGCAAACCCTTCACGAAGCGGTAAAGCAACCACAAACTTAAAATGCCGTAAACAATAAAGCCCACGCCAAACACCATGGTGATCATGGCCACCACAAACCAGAACATACCAATCCAGAAGGTTGAAATAAGCCAGTCGTAATGGCTGTAATAAATAGTGCCCGCTGATTCGCCACGCTTCACATAACAAATAATGAGAGCAATCAGGATTGGAATAAACGCCGTGAATATACCCACAGCACCCAACACATAGGCCACCAAAACGATGGTGCGGTTGGACTCTTCCTGATTGGGAACCGGATTAGGTTGATAGCTCATAGCGCTCCAGTGTCGGTAAGTACCTGCCCATTTTAGACGAGCGCACCGGCATAAAAAAACCCCGAGGCCAATGCCCGGGGTTTTGTGTACTGCAGGAATGGCAACTATTACAGCTTCAGTGCTGCAATACCGGCGCGCGCCACTTGTGCATCTTGATCCGATTTCACGCCGGAAACACCCACGGCGCCCACCACCTGGCCATCGACCACAATGGTTACGCCGCCTTCCAGCAAGCCGTCTACGTAAGGGGCGGTTACAAAGGCAGTGCGGCCGTTGTTGATCACGTCTTCCAGAATTTTGGTGTCTTTGCGGGCCATGGCAGCAGACTTGGCCTTGGATGGACCAATGTGTGCGCTCATGGGGGGTGCGCCATCCAAACGCAGCATGCCCAACAAATGACCACCATCGTCGGCCACAGCAATGGTTACGCCCCAGTTGTTGGCTTCGGCTTCCGCACGAGCGGCAGTCAAAATGGCTTGTACGTCATCTACAGACAAGACGGCTTTGGTTTTCATGAACTAACTCCGGTTTTGAATTAAAAATGTCAAAGCGAAGTATGCGGCAGACTCCCTGTGGTGGCTACACAGGAAGTCCCTAATGCAAAATTATCAGGGTGCGCAGCTTAGGCCTGAGTCTTCTGCATCACAAGTGCCCGGCTTTGTTGCACCACCCTCGCCCTCGGTTGCAGGCCTGCCCGGGCCCACTTCCGCCACCACACCATTGATAATTTTGCCAGCCACGTTTTCAGTGCGAACCACGGAACGGGTTTGCTCCTGGCGAGCCAATACCACAGCGCCTTGGGCAGTCGTCAAGGCGGCAGCTTCTTGGGGTGAAAGCAGCAAGCTGCCGTTGTAAACCACGGGAATGCGATCCAGACTGCGTGCCCCATCGTAGAAAAACGCTTGAGTGCCCTTGCGCTCCGGGCCCGCCAGGTAAACCACTTGCCCGGGCAACAGATTACTTCCCTCAAAGGGTAGTACTGTGAGGAAACCACCCAAGCCCGGACGATTGATGTCACCAACTTCAACCCGGATGGCACCGGCACCTGCCGACTGACCTGAACCAGACGATTCGCCAAATGTCGCCAAACCACCCGGTTGCCCATTCACTCCCCCCAAGGGTATCGAAAGTGTCAGGCCTGCGTAAGAGCGCGCTGTACCCACAGCAAGGTCGTTGTAAGGCATCCGAGCACGGATCACCGCATCACTGCCCAGTGTGGCTAGGCCACGCGCTCGAACAGCAATCAAGTCTGCCTCGGCACCCTGCCCTCCAATATTCAACCGCACGTCGTTGTTAACTGCAAACAGACTCGCGCCACGATCTGCCACATAAGAGAAAGATTGATTGTGGCTTTGCCCGGCCAGTACGCCGACCTGACCATTGATCTGGTTATTCTGCGTCAGGACAATTGAACCGTTTTCAGGTGAATTGAACTGGGTTGTGGCACCAGCAGTGGTGAGCAATTGCCCTGAACGTTGATGAATCATCGGGCTGGCCACAGTAATGCGACCGAGTCCTGTGAATGGATTCACCGCTTCTTTGCTGGAGAATACATCCAGCGAAGGTGGCAAGACCAGAGCAATGTCGGCAGAAGACAATGGTCGCGACACGCCTTTCGCAGTGAAGGTCAAAGCACCACCCGTTTGCTCAATTGTGCCCAGCAGAAGCATGCGGCCATCGGCGGTCAACTGCCCGCCCCGACTGTTCAGGTTCAACAACTGCATGTCGCCCAAGGTCGACAAACGGGTTTGCTCCGCACTGGCACTGACCGTGCCCCGAAAGCGGTTGTCTGCATGCTGCAAATCAATTTCGCCACCGATTGATTCAAGCCTGGCATCGCCCTCAACCTGCAACCGCCCCATCTGGGAAATTTGATTGGCAGAAACTGCCAGTTCACCATCGATTTGCGAATCCGCAAACTGCACCTGCATGCCGCTGACTTCCGCATTACCCCCTACATTCAGGGCCAAAGTACCAGTCGATGAGGTGGTATTGACATTCAAGTTGCCGCTGGTTCCCAGTGCAACCGAACCACCTGACTGTACTTGCGTATTGCCATTGAACCGGTTGCCGGAATTGGTCAAACTGATTTGGGCTGCTGTCAAGCTTGCATCATTCAACATGACCGACCTGCTTTGGGTTAATGCACCAGTCAATTCGATCTGGCTTGCACCATCCACTTGCGTGCTACCAAGCTCCACATTGTTGGCTTGTAATTCAAAGTTGCCTAACACGCGTGCGGCCAGGGCGAGGTTTTCACCCTGCATGGACAAATCATTTTTGTCTGTAATCGACACGCTTGCGTTGGCGGAATCCGGATTTTGAACCGCAATTTTCCCGATAAAATCGTTCTCTGGATTGTTCAAATCTACACGCCCGCTTCGCAGGTTTGTATCACCCCCCACATTCAAAGCTGCTGTTTGGCGCACTTCAGCAGCCGCTATATCCAGCTGCTGCAACTCACCAAGCTGACCCAAACTGGCCTCTTGTGCTTGCAGATTCAAATTACCCAAATTTGCACCTTGTACCCGCAAGGTACCGGCACTGCTCAAAGTTGCCTCGCTTGCACCTTCCACACGAACCAGACTGTTGAAGCTGTTGCCCTGGTTACCCAGATCAACATGATTGGCTTGCAGCAAGACACTGGAATTGGCGGTCAGGGTACCGTCTTGTTCAATCGACTG
>DASUEF010000275.1:0-4956 GCA_036275215.1 Limnobacter sp.
AGGGTGGGAGAGGGTTTGATCGTAAGTGCGCGATTTGAAAGCATGATTCCGTTTTTTGGCAAGTGAAAAAAGAAAAAGTCAAGTCTGGAAATAAAAGTTATTTCCGACGATAATGCGGGATTGGCCTATCACAAACTTTGCGTTTTTTTGCAAAGCGGGGCTCAAAAATGCAACTTCATGATTCTACGGCAATGCCTCACGGCATGAAACCGTTTGCAGAATCGCCGTTTTGTTCTCTTCCCGATTGTGGCAGCGAAACATCACGAAGCTGTATTAAGAGCCCTGGGTAAGAGCAGCAAACCCAAACCTTTATCTTAACATGGCCCCAGGTTTCGTCAGTTTTCCAGACAGCCCATTCCAGTTGTACCAGCCCTACCCGCCCGCTGGCGACCAACCGACGGCCATCGAAAAGCTGGTCGAGGGCATTGGCGACGGCGAGTTTTTCCAAACCCTGCTCGGCGTCACTGGCTCTGGAAAAACCTACACCATGGCCAACGTGATTGCCAAAACAGGCCGCCCCGCCTTGGTGCTGGCGCCCAACAAAACATTGGCGGCCCAACTGTATGCCGAAATGCGCGAGTTCTTCCCCAAAAATGCGGTGGAGTACTTCGTCAGCTACTACGACTACTACCAGCCCGAGGCCTACGTGCCCAGCCGCGACTTGTTCATCGAAAAAGACAGCTCGATCAACGAGCACATTGAACAGATGCGCCTATCGGCCACAAAAAGTCTGCTGGAGCGGCGTGACACCATCATAGTGGCCACCGTCAGCTGTATTTACGGTATTGGAGACCCCAGCGACTACCACGCCATGATCCTGAGCCTACGCCACGGCGACAAAATGAGCCAGCGCGACATCCTCAAGCGCCTAATTGCCATGCAGTACAAGCGCAACGACCTGGATTTTTCCCGTGGCACCTTCCGCGTGCGTGGCGACACCATCGACGTGTACCCTGCCGAGCACTCTGAATTGGCAGTGCGCATCGACCTATTTGACGACGAAATCGATGGAATCCAGTTGTTTGACCCGCTCACCGGCAAGATTCGGCAAAAAATCCCGCGTTTCACCATTTACCCCAGCAGCCATTACGTCACGCCCCGGGCCACGGTGTTGAGGGCTATCGAAACCATCAAGGAAGAACTGCGCCAACAGGTTGATTTTTTTGTAAAAAACGGCAAACTGGTGGAGGCCCAGCGCTTGGAGCAACGCACCCGCTTCGACCTTGAAATGCTTCAGGAGTTGGGGTTTTGCAAGGGCATTGAGAACTACAGCCGCCATTTGAGTGGTGCGGCACCCGGTGAACCGCCGCCCACCCTGGTGGATTATTTGCCCAAAGACGCGCTCATGATCATCGACGAGAGCCACGTGACCATTGGGCAACTGGGCGGCATGTACCGTGGCGACCGCTCCCGCAAAGAAACTTTGGTTAACTTCGGCTTTCGTCTGCCATCTGCCATGGATAATCGCCCCTTGCGCTTCGAGGAATTCGAGGGGAAAATGCGTCAAACAGTGTTCGTTTCAGCCACGCCCTCGAATTACGAGAAAGAGCACTCTGGCCAAGTGGTTGAACAATTGGTACGCCCAACCGGGTTGATCGACCCGGTGATTGAAGTGCGTCCAGCCACCACCCAGGTAGACGATCTGCTCAGCGAGATCCACGAGAGGACTCGCGCAGGCGATCGCGTGCTGGTGACCACGCTCACCAAACGCATGGCGGAAGACCTCACTGACTACTTGAGCGACAACGGTGTAAAGGTGCGGTACTTGCACTCCGACATCGACACCGTGGAGCGGGTAGAGATTATCCGTGACTTGCGCTTGGGTGAGTTTGATGTGCTGGTGGGCATTAATTTGTTGCGCGAGGGCTTGGATATTCCAGAAGTGTCCCTAGTTGCTATTCTGGACGCCGACAAAGAGGGCTTTTTGCGCAGTGAGCGCAGCTTGATCCAGACCATCGGGCGGGCAGCGCGAAATTTGAACGGCAAGGCCATTTTGTATGCAGACCGAGTGACCGACTCCATGGAATTGGCCATGGGCGAAACGCTTCGGCGCAGGCAGAAACAGATTGATTTCAACCTGGCCAACGGCATCACGCCACGCGGGGTGAATAAGCAGGTCAAGGAACTTATCGACGGCGTATTTGATCCAAACGCCTCCAAGACCCGCAAAGCCGAAAAGGCTTTGGAAACCGCGCCGCTTGGTGAAAAACAAGCGGCCAAAGAGATTAAACGGCTCGAGAAGCTCATGCTGGAGCATGCCAAGAATCTTGAGTTTGAAAAAGCAGCACAAGTGCGCGACCAGCTTGGGCTGTTGAAAGAACAGGTGTTTGGCAGCAAGGGGGAGAGCAACATCACCTCCCTGGACGCCAAGCGCAGCGCGTGATGCATCGCGCACAGTGCTGCATTGAAATGTTTCTAAATTGTGGGTTCAGTCAAAGGAAGCCAATATGAAAAGCAAAGTCTTGTTTGTGTGCATGGGTAACATTTGCCGCTCTCCAACAGCGGAAGGTGTATTCAGGCAAATGGTGAAAGACGCCCAACTGGACCAGGAAATTTCTGTGGATTCTGCAGGCACACACGCCTACCACCTGGGCAAAAACCCAGATCCACGCGCCGTGGCTGCTGCGGCCAAACGCGGCTACGACCTCTCCAGCTTGGTGAGCCGTCAGGTAAGCGCCGAGGATTTTCGGGACAGCGACATCATTTTGGCCATGGACTGGGACAACATGAGCCTGCTGCAACAGCAATGTCCACGGCAGTACCAGCATAAAATTCAGCTCATGATGCGTTACGCCACCGAGCATGACGAAGCCACCGTGCCCGACCCCTACTATGGTGGCCCCGATGGATTTGACACGGTTCTGAACTACATTGAAGACAGCTGCACGGGCCTGCTGGAAGTGCTGCGCAAGCGGGTGTTTCAATTCGCCGCAGCCTGATGAATGTTTTACACACCCAGGTGGCAAACCACCTGGGTTTTAAACAAACTCCGGCTTGATGATCGGGATCGTCTTTTCCATGGTGCCCCACCCCAGCTTGTGAAGAGATTCATGCAGGGCTGTTGCAAAACCAGGGTTGTGCCTGAAAGTGCGGTAAAACTTCTGCGTGCAGAGCAACAAATCATCCAATTTCACTTGATCGCCTTTGGCCACACAAAGTTGAGCCAAACTCCATCGCAGCAGTCCAAATCTTGAAATCAACTTCAAGAAGTTGTGCATCGGGTCAGCACCGCTGAAGGGAAAAAGGTCTTGCAACATGTCGTTTATCACTGCATGTTCCAGCAGCATTTCAGCCCCGGCCACTTCTGTCAAACGCTGCAATCCCCGCTGGTAGTGTTGCGTTAACATCTCGGGGGTGGGCTGTAAGCCGCTTGTATTACAAAAAGCGGCTGAATCCACCAACTGGCGCACAGAATTGGGCACTGCACCTGCCTGATCACTCCCCCCGGAGCGCCACAGGGCTCGGAAAAAGCTGGCCTGTACCTCCGCAGAACCCACCATGGCTTGGCACAGTTCGCTCACTTGCCCACTGGCCACCAAAGCCTCAATGCCTGCCAGCACCTCATTCAAACCGTCGAAGCGGTTGCTTGCAAAAAGGTCACGCAGGTTCTCGCACAACAACCCAATACAAACCAAACGCTCCCAAAGCACCAGCCCTTGTGTTTTAGCAATCTGAATGCAAAAAAAGTGAACATCCTGCATTTGTTCATGGCTCAAGGCCCACGGGGTTGGAACCACACGAATGTCCGATTGACGCATCGGCATGGGCAAAGCCTCAAAATCAAATGCGTCCGGCTCAGTAAGTGCCAGGCGCGCAGCCTCAGGGCAAGACAGTGACATGGATTGAAACAACGCATCCCCCAAACGCACATCGAGCCGTGGGTAATTGGCGCAAACATCGCTCAACCAAGCCTCCCCGAGCTTGGACTGGATGTTGCACCAACCTTCCGCAAGGAAGGGACAATCGCCAGAGGCAGGGTCTCGCTGAATCGTGGCTGCGTGGGTGATTGTGGGCTGAACCGCAGGTGCCACATGCCGTTCAATTGCACTGGCCAGTGAGGTGTCGCCACATTGCTTGTAGGCAGCGTAAGTGGATTGGTCCACAAACACATTCCAACCAGAGCAACAGGTGTCTGGGCACTGGTTGCCCAAACACTTGAATTGACTCACATAATGCGGCACTAATACTGGCTCGTTGCTGTATTGGCGCAAAGGTTGATGGTCTGTCACAAAAATACCCTGCAAAGCGCAATATGTCAGTGTGCCAAAAAATACACCGTGAACCCTCCGCCCGTTTGCAAAGACACGGCAATTGATGGGCCTACCCCCTGCTCAGTTTTGCGACTCCTAAAGTTGAGTAAAACAGTCGGATTTGCTATACTTGACCAAAATACTCGGAATTAAGAAGGTTGCCATGCGCTTGACCACGAAAGGCCGATTTGCTGTTACCGCCATGATTGACCTTGCCCTCCAGCAGGACTCAGGGCCGGTATCGCTCGCCGGCATCAGCCAGCGGCAAAGCATATCCTTGTCTTATTTGGAGCAATTGTTTTCGAAGCTGCGCCGCCACGAGCTGGTGGACAGCGTGCGCGGGCCGGGTGGTGGCTACCAAATCACCAAACCGTTGCACCAGGTGAGCGTGGCCGACATTATTTTGGCCGTGGACGAGCCCTTGGACGCCACCCAATGTGGCGGCAAAGAAAACTGCACCGAAGAAGGCCAGTGCATGACGCACGACCTGTGGAGCAGTCTCAACCGCAAAATGCTGGAGTATTTGGGCTCCGTGTCTATCCAATGCCTGGTGGACAAACAGCGTGAAAAAGATTCCACACGAACCATTCAGTTTCGTGAAAGGCCAGCGGCGTCTAATGCCGCTGCCGCAAGCACAACACACTAAATAACAGCAGTCGATTGGAGTTACTTGTATGAAGATGCCGATTTACCTCGATTACAGCGC
>DASUEF010000276.1:0-3901 GCA_036275215.1 Limnobacter sp.
GTGGTCTTGCCCTGAATAATGTCCATGACCAGGGCTGCTTTGCGCTTGGCTGTCCAGCGCTTGATGTCGTCGTTCATTTCTATGCTCATCTGTGATTTCCTCTTCATTATCACCTGAGCAGAATTTCACTAGGTCATTACAAAATGAGACTTTTGTTACAGAAATGTCGGCCGGAAACCTGAAAAGTCAAACAGAAATTGACCCCTGGTGCCCAGCTCAATACGGGGCACTTAATTAAACCCAATCCTCAACCTTCAACCCGGCCACCCTTGCAAACTCGCCCATGTTGTTTGTCACCAAGGTGCACCCCTGGGACAACGCGTGGCCCGCTATGGCCGTGTCGTTACCACCAATCGGCGTGCCCAATGACTCCAGGGCTTTTTTGATGCGAGCGGTCTCCTCCACCGCATGGCGGTCCCACGGCAGCACCTCATCCATTCGGCTGACAAACTCATGAACCACCTGCACTAACTTAGGAGAAGCTTTTTTGTTGTTCGCCCCGTAAAGCAGTTCGGCATAGGTAATGGCCGAGAGCACGATTCGATGTTTGGCCTGCACCTCTTCTTGCAAACGAACCAAGACACTTTGTGGACGCTCTCGAATAATAAAAGAGCAAATGTTGGTGTCTAACATGAACACTTTTTTCAAAGTACAACCCGCCCGTCTTCAATCACCTCGGGGCGTTCGAGCAAGAAATCTGCATCGGCTTTGTCGACGATTGCAAAACTTGTCCAACTTTTGCGGGCTGGGCGCAGAATCAATGCATCGCCCTCGCGAGAAATTTCCAGTTCGGATACGCCTTCAAATTCAAATTCTTTGGGCAAACGAACCGCTTGGTTCCTGCCATTTTTAAATAGGGAAACTGTTCTCATGTGTTTCTCTCCTGCTGATTTTTACTCACATGATAAGCTTACAGGATTGCAGGCATATGTCAAACATATGCCTGCAATGGGGTCACTCGAACTGGGTTAACAGTTGTGCCGAATAAAACTACGCAGGTCGGCTCTTTGGCACAAATGGCAATACCTTGTTACCAGCCTGCTCAGGGCCTTCTTGAAACCGCCTAGATGGCCCTTTGGGCCCAACAGTGTCGAGTTTGCGAAGCAAATCCACAGCAGCCAGGTTCACATACACCTCGGCCATCCGGGTGGATTTGTGTCCAAGCATGACTTTAAGCTCATGTGCGTTAAAACCGAGCTTGGCATAGTCGGTAGCGCCCACGTGACGCAAATCTTTAAACTGCAAAGTGGGCACCCCAGCTTTTTCTCGCACACCCTCCCAGGCCATTTGCACGGCGTTGTACGAGATGGGAAACACACGGTCCTCTGTTAAGTCTCTTGCGTGGCGTTCATAGAGCCCCTGAAGGACCTCCACAGCATGCATGGAAAGCGGAATGGCCACAGATCCCGTTTTACTCTCGGTAACAACGACACGATTATCCAAATCGGTTTGTGACCAACGCATCGACAAAAGGCTACCCACTCGCAAGGTGGTTTCCAAAGCGATTTGCACCAAGGGCCAAATGTAAGGGCTTCGGCACTCTTTCAACGCACTATAGAGTGCATGGCGCTGTTCATCTGTGAGCTTCACAAAACGAATTTCGGACTTGCCAAGTTTTAACCCAAGAGTCGGATTTTCAAACCCCTTCCATCCCCACTCGGCTCGAGCCACATTGAACATGTGTCGAAGCAAGGCAATTTCTTTTTGAATGGTGCTCTCGGACAGCGCACTGGCTCGCATCGCGGTCATCAGTTCGCGAAACCGAACCCCATTGAGTTGACTACAGCGCATCACTGCGAGCTTTCTAATCGCCTGAGTAACCATCTTGCCCTGGGCTTGGCGGCGCTTTAAGTGAGAATTAAAACCTTTGGGTACGGCGGGCTCGTAGGTTTGTAAAGCCCATGAATTTTCCGCAACAGAAACCAACTTATAAATAGGCAGCCCGGCAGCTTTCAAATAGTGATTGATACGATTCAATTCGGCACGCGCACCTTTTTTAGCCACTGTCATAAGCCTGGCGTAATGGGCAAGCGCATCAGCTAAGCTTGCGGTCGTGGGCCCACCCAACTCAGGCGCTGTTAAGTCTGTGACGAAGGCTCGCTGCTGGGCTAAAAATTGCAGCGCCTCTTCGTAAGTGTCAAAGTCTCGGGCGGGACGCGTGCCGTTGGGTAAGGTGACCGTTGCGCGCCAGCGGTTACGGTATCGAAATGGCTTGGTGGATTTGGACATGTTGCATTGAGCTCCAGTTGAATTGGGAAACTGGAAATGCAATGAATGATTAGATGCTGTGGCTAATTTGGCTAGCGCGTTGCCCCACATGGCAGTGGGCCGAACACACCTTGACCGCAACCGAGCGCAACATGGCGCAGACCTTGGTCGTTGATAGCGCTATCAATCGCTATCATTTGCGCTATCAAATGGCCAAAACACCAAAACAAAAAAGGCTTGCATCGCTGCAAGCCTTTTGTATTCTGGCTCCCCGACCTGGACTCGAACCAGGGACCTGCGGATTAACAGTCCGTCGCTCTACCGACTGAGCTATCGGGGAAAGAGCCGAGATTATAGCAGCGAAATTTTTTTGCGCAACCCTAAATAGCCACTTAGTGGTCATTTAAGGCAAATCAATAACAAAAACCTTCCAGCCTGCTTAATCTTTGGTCAATCCGGCCTTCAACCCAAGGCTTTCGCAATGCGCTCGCAGGCTTTTTCCAGGTTGCTCATGCTGGTTGCAAACGAAATGCGGAAGTATCCTTCTGCACCAAATGCAGAACCAGGCACCACAGCCACACCGGCTTCCAGCAGGTAGGCCGTCAATTCCAGGTCGTTGGCCGCTTTGATTTTGCCTTCCTCGGCCAGCTTCGCGATCGCCTTGCGTGCATCCACAAACGCGTAGAAAGCGCCTTCTGCCTTGAGGGTTTGGATGGTTGGCACAGCGTTCAGGGCTTTGGTCACAAACTCATTGCGCTCACGGAATGCTGCCACCATGGGCTTGAGGCAATCCTGGTCACCATTCAGCGCCGTCTCTGCGGCCACCTGTGAAATGGAGGTGGGGTTGGAGGTGGACTGGCTTTGCAGGTTGGTCATCACGTCAATCAACTTGGCGGGTCCTGCCGCAAAACCAATGCGCCAGCCGGTCATGCTGTAAGCCTTGGACACGCCATTGAGCACCACCGTGCGGTCTTTCAACGCTGGGCAGGCATTCAAAATGTTCACAAATGGTGTGCCAGTCAGGTTGATGTGCTCGTACATGTCGTCTGTGGCCACAATGATGTTGGGGTGCTTCAGCAGCACCTCGCCCAAAGCGGCCAACTCAGCCTTTGTGTACACAGCGCCCGTGGGGTTGCTGGGGCTGTTGATCATGAACATTTTTGTTTTGGAGGTGATCGCGGCTTCCAGTTGGGCTGCCGTAATTTTAAAGCCCTGTTCAATGCCCGCAAACACCAGCTTGGGCACACCACCGGCAATTTCAACGATGTCTGCATAGCTCACCCAGTAAGGGGCGGGAATCACCACCTCGTCACCATCGTTGATGGTGGCCAGAATCATGTTGAAAATACACTGCTTGCCGCCCACGCCCACCACCACTTCATTGGCTTTGTAGTCCAGCCCGTTGTCGCGCTTGAGCTTGGCAATCACAGCATTTTTAAGGCCTGGTGTACCACCCACGTTGGTGTATTTGGTAAAACCGGCGTCAATGGCCTTCTTGGCAGCTTCTTTAATGTGGTCTGGCGTATCAAAGTCGGGCTCACCCGCGCCCAAACCGATGATGTCTTTGCCCTCGGCTTTCAGTTGGGCGGCCTTGGCAGTTACAGCAAGGGTGGGAGAGGGTTTGATCGTAAGTGCGCGATTTGAAAGCATGATTCCGTTTTTTGGCAAGTGAAAAAAGAAAAAGTCAAGTCTG
>DASUEF010000277.1:0-2450 GCA_036275215.1 Limnobacter sp.
CGGCCAGGCGCTGCGCATTCAGGCTTTGCAGGCGACCCATCACGGCCTGGTTTTGCGTGCCACTCAAATAACCCAGCACCCCCAAGCCTGTGCCTGCAAAGTCAGTCACGTGTTGAGAGTCGCTGCTTGCGCGAGCCAAAATTTCGTACATGCCACGCTCGGCAGGGTCACCTGGCACAAACTGGCGGGCCAAGTCCACTTTGGCAAACTCACCGCCACCGTTCACCACTTGGCGGATTCGCTCCAGTACCGCTTGCGGGTTCATGCAAACGATGGTGTGTGGGTTGTGGGAAATGAAGTCAAGCGTGCGTGGTGCCTGTTTGCCCAAAGCCATGCGCGGGTTTTTAATTGAGGGGTTGAGTGCCAGCAAATAAACCTGGGCGTATGCCATAGCTGTGGGCAATCACGTCGTGAAGCGAATGGCTGGGCTGGGGAATGTAAAACGACGGTTGCGTGAGCGAGAGCTTGCCAAAGCTGGAGTTAAACATGGACCGGGCTGAAAGTTAAACAGCCTGCTATTCAAGCCCGGTGCAGTGGCGCTGTCAAAAAGTGGCTCAATGCCTCACCACAAGTGATTAAAGGCTAATCACCGCCGCCACCGCCACCGCCATCCCCATTGTCTTGCCCACTGCCACCGCGTTTGCTTTGGCGGTACATGCGTTCTGCCCAGGCTTGGTTTTGCGTAGAGGCAAGGTGCGCAGCGCCAACACCCGTACCAGCGCTGGCTTTGGCCACCCTACCCGCGCGTAGGGTGCGCCGGGCCAGCCACACGGCAAACAACAACACCAAAAATGGACCCAACCAAAGCACAGCGTTTTCGGGGCTGTAAGCGGGTTTGTAGATCACAAACTCGCCATAACGGTCTTGCATGTAGGTCTTGATTTCGGCGTTGGTTTTGCCTTGGCGAATTTGCTCTGCAATTTTTTCTTTCAGGTCCACCGCCAGGGACGCGTGGCTGTCGGCCAGGGATTGGTTTTGGCACACCAGGCAGCGCAATTCGCTGGCCACTTCTTTGTATTGCTCGCGTTCTTGGGGCGTGAGTTCATTCACATTCATTGCGATGCCTCCAGGGCTGGCTGGGCCAGCCTGTCCCAGTAATCGGCGGGCACGGGGCCCACGTGCTTGTGCACAATCTTGTTTTGAGTATTCATCAAAAACGTTTCGGGCACGCCATACACGCCCAACTCAATGCCGTATTGGCCTTGCTGGTCTACCAGCACCAGGCTGTAGGGGTTGCCGTATTGCGCAAGCCATCGGCGGGTGTCGGCCAGGTCGTCTTTGTAGGCCAAGCCCACCAGTTTTATTTTGCCTTGGCGCGCAAGGGCCAGCAAATGCGGGTGCTCCACCAGGCAGGCCTGGCACCAGGAGGCAAACACATTCAACACCCAAGGTGTGCCTTGCAAATCATCGATGCTTTGCAGGGTGGCAATCTGCGCCACTTGCACGGTGTTGGCCTCGGGCCCTTCAAAGGCGAGCACTGGCAAACTGGCAGTGGGTGCAGGTTTGCCCAACAAGGCCGAGGGCAGTTTTTTGGGGTCTAGCCACAAGCCGCGCAGCAAAAACACCCCCAGCAACAGCAGCACAATCAGCGGCAAAGACAAGCGCCAGCGTGGTACCTTGGTCATGCCGCCTCCTGCGCAGGCTTGCTGCGGTAGCGGCGGTCCCACACCGTGACCAGGCCACCCAACGCCATCAATGCACAGCCCCACCAAATCAGGTTAATGAGCGGCTTGTAATATAGGCGTATGCCCCATGCCCCTGCATCTGTGCTGCTGCTTTGCACAGGGTCGCCCAAGCTCACATACACATCGCTGAACCAGTCGCTGTGTATGGCAGCCTCGGTCATGATTTGTTCGGAGCTTTGGTAACGGCGTTTCTCGGGCTGGATGAGGTGAATCAAATTGCCTTCGCCACGGGTCAACTCAAACACGCCCAAAGCGGCCACGTGGTTTTGCCGTTGAATGGAATCCACGCCAATGAAGGTGACACGCCATGGGCCAATCTCGCTGGTTTGCCCGGGTTTGAGCACGGCGTCGGTTTCGGTCTCGAAGGTTTTAACCCAAGCCACACCCACCACAAACACCGCCACGCCCAAATGCGCAAGCACCATGCCCCAATAAGAAAGCGACAATCGCCTTGCCCTATACAACAAGCCGCTGTGCGGCATGGCAGCGCCGGCCTTGTGCGTGGCTTGTGCAGCGTGGGCCAGCGTGGCCACAGCCATGAACACTGCGCACACCACCCCCACCGCCCACACCACCGAGAAATGACCATGCAACCAGGCGGCCCCCAAGAGCACCAGCACCGCCACACCCATGGCGACCGCGCCAGGCCGCATGTATTGCGCCAAGGGAGTTTGGCGCCAGCGGCTATCGGGCCCAAGCGCCATGAGCAACACAGCGGGCAACAAGATGGGGGCGAACACCGCCTCAAAGTACGGCTGCCCCACC
>DASUEF010000278.1:0-5970 GCA_036275215.1 Limnobacter sp.
CATGCAGATCTTCCAGCGGCAAACCCAATGGCCGAAAATCCACAGCACTGAAGCGCAGGCCTGCATCTGGAAGATGATTGGAGTGGTGCGCAGCGCCTTCGGTGGCCTCGTTGCTGGCGCTGGTGCGCAGGCCCGAGGTGATTTCAAACACGCTGTATTTGCGGTGCTCAAAGATGCTTTGTTGCAGCGCGGCCAGGCGGATCAGCAATTGCCAATCGGGCACGCCGATGGTGTTGTTTTGACGAATGTCGCGCAGCATCCAAGCCGCTGCAGCGTAACCATCGTCTTCGGCCAGGTTGATGCGCAACCGCTGCTGCTTGCGCTGCAGGTCCAGCCAGATGGGGCGGTTGCTCGCCAGTGCAAACCCCGGCAACAGCGCGCCAACTCCCCCCAGGGCCATGCTGGCACCAGCGAAGCGCAGAACTGCCCGGCGGTTTACTTTTTCACGCATGTTAAAGAGGCAATGTTGATCGTCGAGCTTCCGTTGACCGCCAAACATCGCACAGTGAGTGTGCCCAGTGTGGAAGTTTGTGTGTTCAATACCGTGGCGGATGAACCCAATTGTACTGTGGGATAGGTGAAAAAACATTGGTTGCCGTTGCCCGTGCCACCGGTGCCGGCGGCTTCCACGTTGTTGATGCTGCCGCCAGGGCATGGGCCTGCCACCACCGCCCCGCCAGTGGACACGCCATCGGGTGTGAAGGGTTGAATCCGCATGCCCACCACGCCCGCCGGGTAGGGCTGACCACTGACCGTGATGGTGGGGTGCGCAAATGCGCTGGCGTTGGTGTAAGTAAAACTGCCCGCAGCACTCACCAGGTTGGCATTGGGCACAACCCGGGCGAATGCATCGCCCCCCAAACGGTCCAGCATGGCGCCAACACTGGTGCCATCGTACTGGCCGTTGGCCGCCACATCGCCCTTGGCCAAGAAGGGATCCCGCACATACACATAGCCGTCAATGACACAGCTGCCCAAGGTGCAGCCCGATGGAGAGATGTTGATGCGCGTTACAAACGGACTTCGATTCAGTGTTGCAAGGCTGCTGGAGCCAGGGGGCAGCAGTTGCAAGTTGGTGAGTTCGGTCACAGTGGGTTGTGTCGCAATGGCCACACCCGAAATGGCGCTGCCTGCAATGAGTGCGCTCGCATTGATCTTTGCGTAAGACGAAAGGCCGTCTTGAATGGCTTTGATCTGATCCGCCTGAATGTAGGCGCTGTTGATGGTGCTGTCTCGGAAGGTGGTGCGAATGGCGTAGTAGCCCACCACCGCCGCAACAATGAGGCCCAGGGTGATTTCTAGGCTAATGAATCCCCACGCGATGCGTTTTCGCGTCTTGGGGCGACATGGGTAAATGTTCACGGGCGATGCCACAGCGGGTGGTTGGGGGCTTGATCGTGGAACGAGCAAGCCCCTCACCAAACCCTCAGTTCAATTAACCGCGGTCAAACACCAAGTACAAAGCGGCCGATGTGGTGATGCCGTTGCATGCTGAGGTCGCAGTTGCTGCGTTGATTGCGCCAGTGGTGCTCACCACGCTGGTGCCCGCTGCACCGCCGATGCTCACGGTGGCGGAGTTCACCACATAAATGGCGTTGGTTGCTTGAGCCACAGCGCTGATCACGTCGTAGCACTGTGCTGCATCCACACCGCCCCAAGCCAGGGTGGCGTAAGTGCCAGTGGGTGTTGTTTCAACCTTGCCGTCCAAACCGCTGCCATAAAGAATGGGCTTCACGCCGTAGCTGTTGCCAGAGTTTGAAATGGTGCGGGGAATGGTGTTGGACACAATCGCCGGGTCGGTGGTGTTGTTGGCGCCGTTCAGGGCGGTGTATTGGTTGGTGCGACCAAACTTTTGTTTGGCTTCTGCAATGATCTCGGTGATCGCAGTCACGTTTTCGCGAACTTCGTTGCGTCGTGCGTTGTTCTGGAATGCAATAAAGGCCACGGCAGCCACGATGGCGGCGATGATCAGGCCAATGGAGACTTCAATCAATGTAATACCAGCTTGTTGTTGACGAGCTTTGAGGGTTTGGATGTTCATGGTCTTTCCTGTCTAAAAAGAATGGGGCACTGCTTGGGTTAGAAAAACACTGCTGAGTACTGCGATACTACAAAAAAATGCAAAATTTGATTATTGCGATAATAAATGAATGGTTGTTTAAAACTGTTTCATCTTGTTAACTGGGTCCAATGCATCGGTCATGCTCTGCGCAATCGACAGTTGCCCGACGTATAGAAACAACACACAGGCCGCTGCGGCAATCAAAAGCATGGTGTTCAGGCCTTTGGATGTCTTTTCAATTTCTTTGCGCACCTCGGCAATGCCTTGGGTGCCCAGTTCAATCAACACGCGGTCAAACCGGCTGTCGTTTCGAATGGTGGTGGCCAGGCGTGCAAGCAATTTTGGGCTGAGCAGCCCGTTGGCAAAAGCCTCCACATACTCGGTGGGTGCAATGTACAGGTGCCTGCTCACCCGGCGCAGGTGCCACTGCATCCACGGTTGCGCGGTGGTACGCAAATTGTCGAGCGCGCCTGTGAGGGTGCTGCCACTTTTGAGCAACACCGCCAGTGAGGTGAGCAAAAGCGAAACCTGAAAGTCTCGGTAAATCGACAGGGGCAATGCGATCGGAAACACCGGGAATATGAGCAAGCCAATCCCTTGGGGAATGCGCTCAATCTTGCCGCGCCAATTGCCTTTCCAGCGGGGCATTTGGTAAGCCATGTATCCAATCAAAGCAGCCATGGCCCCCAGCACCTTGAAGCCGTGATTGGCCACATGTTCAGAAAAATCACGCACCGCCGCGTTGTATGGGGTCCAAACTTCCGGTGGCGCAATTTTTGAGATCACCGGGATGGATTGTGTGGCCAGGATGTAGCTGAATATAAAAACACCGGGCAACATCACCAGCGGAGGGAACATCGCCTTGGTGATGAGCGCTTTGGCTTGCTTTTGCTCGCGGATGGCGGTGACCAGGGAGCGAAGGGTTTCGGGTTTGTCTTTGGAGTAATCCACGGCAGACAGCATCAACCGGTCTTCTTTGGGCATGACCTCGGCAAGAATTTGGCTGATGCGAAAATCCTGCCCTTGGCTCAATTTGGCGAGCATGCGCTGCATGGCAAACTCGCGCGAGGAGTCTCGGGTGGCCCGCGCTTTGGCAATTTTTTGTTCTTCCACCAAGAAGGTTCGCAAGCGCTCTTTGCGCTCAATCGATTTGGCCAGTTGAATGTAAAACTCATCGCGCTTGCTGCGAAATTCAAGCAATTGAACCCATGTCCATGCGTTTTGAACCCACTGAGACAAATTCATGCAGCCACCTCCGCGGACCCCTTGGGTTTTGGGATCTCAAACCGGTGGAAGCTGTCGAATCGTTCGCACACCCGCAAGTCCACTTGACCCAGCAGCGCTTTGTACAGCGCATGTTCAAACACGGTTTTGCCAGTCATGTCTGGGCTATCAAATTTGCCATCCGATTTGGAGCGGAAGTACTGCACAGCGTCATAGTCCCTGGATTGGCGGATTAAGCTCAACCAGTTCACATCGGGCGCCAGCACCTCAGCCACCACGGTGAGGCCCACCGTGCCCCGGCCTCGGCAGCGGCTACACCCCCGCGGGTTTTTGAAAAAGAAGCGGTCACGGCTCAAACCAAAACGCTGTTCGGCCAAGCCAAGGATGTCGTAAATGTGCTCCGAGTCGCTGTAGTTGCGCGAATAAATAGAACCATTGACACGGCAGTTGGTGCAAAGCTTGGGCACCAAGGCTTGGTACACCACCAAGGTGAGGATGTTGGGGTTGGTCAGCACTTCCCGGCTCATGCCGATTTCGTCGTTGGTCAAGCGAGGCACAATGCCCGAGATCAAGTGCGCATGCACCGTGGCACACGCCATGTGGCCCGTTTCAACAATTTGCTGGGCGGCCATGGCACTGGCCGGGTCGCGAATTTCACCCATCATCACACAGCCTGGGTCGGCACGCATCAAGGCGGCAATCACCTCTGAGAATTTGGCCATGGAGGCCTGTTTGTTGATGAGGTCGCGCTGAATCGGGATTTGATGCACGCCCTTCAATGGGTATTCCACTGGGTCTTCCAGCGAGTAAAAGGCGTCTGCTCCAAGGGCCGGGTGGGTTTCGATGAATGTTTTGAGGGACGTGGTTTTGCCAGAGCCCGTCACGCCTGAAAAGATGATCAACCCCGAAGGCGTGTTGGAGGCGTTTTTTAAATCTTGAATTTGAGAGCGGGCGTAACCCAATTGCTCGTAACTGAGCGTGGGCGAGTCCACATCGACATACAGCAAGCGACACACCAGCTTGGTGCCAGACCAGCCACGGATACTCTGGTAGCGCAACGCCACGCGTTGGCCGCCGATTTCCCGGGGTTCGATCATGCAATACAGGTTCTCGGTGGCAGAAAACTGTGACTCACTGTTGGAGCCTTTGCCCGAGGCATTGTTGTATGCCCATGCCATCGCACGTTCCGCCTGGAGGGGGGTGTAAATGCCATTTTGCCCGTCCCGCAGTGGCTCCAGGTCCCCGTCTACCCTGAGTTGTACCTGTGCCACATTGTTGGCCACGCGCACATGGATGTCGGTGGCCTTTTCACGCACGGCAGCGTTCACCCAAGACTCAAAAATTTCCTGAGCCTGGCTTTGCGAAAAGCCGCCTTCTTCCCCGCCATCCTCGTCGGTGCGTGTGGCATTGCCCAATTCAATCAGGTGTTCCAGCACGCTCAGGGAGCAGGGTTTGTCGGCCCCTTCCAGCACGTATTTGTTGGCGATCAAGCGGCCTTTGGCCTGCGCCAAAAATGCAGCCAGCGGCACTGGCGCATCGGGGTTGAAGAGCACCAAGGCCCGTTTGACACCCGTCTCGATGACCACCAAGTGGTGCTCAATGGCTGCGGGCAGCAAGACCAGGGACGAGGCAGAACGCCCACTGAGCAAGCCGGTGTAGAAGGGCAGCTCAGACAGCGAGTTAATGACCTCGACAACGGGTGGTTTGCTCACAGCTGCCCCCCCAACGGCACGGTGAGCCGTTTGCCCTTGCCATTGACCGGCTCCAGCACGGCCCCCTGTTGGCCGATGCTGACAATGCGGTAGGCGCCCCAGCGCTGGCCCTGCGTAAAATACTCAATTCCACCTTTGCCGTCGGCCACTTCCATGGTCAGTTTTTCAACGGGTCCATAGATTGCCAAGATGGTGTTTTTGGGCGTGTACGACTGTTCCATCAGGGCTTCCAACGCAAACGATGCGCCTTGCACCGCTTGGGTCGCTGGGTTGCCATCGGGAGCCGGGGCGTTGCTCTCCGCACTGCGTCCCGCGGACGAGGACTGTCCCGAGAGTTTGTTGAGGAACTCTTGCTGCTCGATTTTGCGCTGATGTTCTGCCAACGAGCGAATGCTGATGCTGCCTGCTTCCCTGGCCTCTTGTGCCCAAGGGGTTGCATGCGCACCCAACACTGCAATGAGCAACACACCCGCCTTAATACGCATAGTAGGCCCCCTGCAAATCCAGCTCAATGTTGGGCGTGCCCGATGTTTCGTTGTTAAAGCGCATGGTCAGGCTGTCCCAATAGGTTGATTTTTCTTGGGCGGCGATGAACGCTTCGGCGTTGGACACGCCGCCTTGGAATCTGAAGCGGTAACGGACCACAGCACCTTCCCTGGCAATGTCTGGATAACCAACAGGCCAAATTTCAGGTTCTGCAAACATTTCAATTTTGAGTTTGGAGAGCTCATACATTTGGCGCTGATTGAGCGCCCAATTGTCCAGTTCTGCTTTGTTGGGCAGTTCGTTCCACAATTGCGGGCCGCTCATGGGCACCTCAAAGTTGCGCAGCACCACTGCTTTGAAGGGATCGGCCCGGTTGATTTGAACCACGTAGCCATTTTCGGCTTTCAATGCGCTTTGCAGTTGGTGGGTGTACCCCCCGACGCTTCTCCAGCGCATCACACAAGCCGCAAACTTGCATTCAATGGA
>DASUEF010000279.1:0-23625 GCA_036275215.1 Limnobacter sp.
CAAGAGAACCCAGAATCACCCATTTTCCTGCTGGGTGTTCAAGCACTCAAGCGGAAAACTCTGTGAATTCTATCGAAAGGCCCGTCAAATTCAAGTCATTGTTTTGATCAAATTTTCGAAGCAACATTCTATTGACTTCACCGAGTCGATTCAGATTTTAAAGCAAAATTCTTATGTCAGGGTTTCTACCCAGCCTGCTTTTGCAAAACCCACCAGAAAATATTGAAACTCAGAATTTTGCAGTGCCGCAATCGCCTGTGTAGACGCCATTTCCCGGCGGTTTGCAAGCAATTGGAGCAGTTTGCAAGTGTCAGAACTTTTGGGTTCGATTTGCTCACCATTGATGAAAAATACCGACTCCTTGTACAACATTTTAGTTTTCATGCTTAATGCGATGCCACGCTCGCCAAGTACACGCACAATTTCTTGTAATTGCATGTCGTCGGTGTTGTTTTCAAAATACACATGGGGCTTGGGTTCAGTCAGTTGCATACCCACGCTGCGCAGTATTTGAGCGGATTGAGGCTTGAATTGTTGTAAAAGCAGATGCGCAAAATTCAGCATGTCATCGGGCAATTCTGCAGGAGTTGCTGTGTTGCCCCTCACCGGGTCAGAAAAAAGGGTATTACACAGCTCGGGTATCTGTTCGACTTGGTCCGCAAGATCTCGGAGGGTGGATGCAAGCATCTCGGCTTTGGTTGGTGCCCGAAAGCCGATGCTCAGGGTGCTGCACACCCCTTGTGCAACACCGTCGTGTCCGTAATTCGGTGGCAGGTAAAGCATGTCACCTGGCTCCAGAAGATATTCCTCTGTGGGCACGAAGCGCTCAAGAATTTTGAGTGGGCAATCGGCCTTGAGGGTGGTGTCCCGGAGCGGACCGATTTGCCAGCGTCGGGTGCCATGCATTTGCAGTAAGAACACATCGTAGGAGTCGTAGTGTGGGCCAACACCACCTGTGTCGCTGGCCAGGCTCAGCATCACATCGTCCAGTCTGGCATCTGGCACAAATCGAAACTGTTGCAGCAGGTCGTAAGCCTCTGGCAAGTGGTGGTCGATTCCTTGCACCAGCACGGTCCAGCCTTTTGTTTTCAAGCTCGGGAGTTTTTCAAAGGGACCATGCTCCAGTTGCCAGCCCTCTTTGCCCTGTTTGATGAGTCGACTCTCAATGTCGGGATCTGAGGCCATGTCGGCAATGGTTTCGAAATCGCAGAGGGGCTCAAACGCTGGGAATGCTTGGCGGAACAGGCGAGGGCGGACGTGCCAGTCTTCACGCATGAATTGCGCAACGTTGACACCGCTGATTTGGCGGAGAGGTTCAATCATGGCTGAAGGTTCTTGATTTTTGCTGAAGTTGGAATAGGCGTATCATAGGCGACCTTGTGAGGCACTCAAGCGGTGGGTGCCCAAATACGGAGTTTAGGCAATGATTGTTGAAGACGGCATGGTGGTGACCCTGGATTTTGAACTGCGTGATGCGCAGGGCGAGATGATCCAGCCACATGGTGGCGAACCCATTGTGTATTTGCAGGGTGGCGAGAATGAGGTGTTTCCGAAAATCCAGGATGCACTGCAAGGAAAGTCGGTGGGTGACGAGGTGTTTTTGCAGTTGGAGCCTGAAGATGCATTTGGCGATTTTGATCCCGAGTTGATGCGAATTGAGGAAGTAGAAAACTTCCCAGATGACCTGTCCATCGGCATGCAGCTTGAAGAAGTGCCTGTGGACGACGAAAACGAGCCCGATGTCCAAGCCGATGAGAGCAACACTGGATTTGGACGTGTGTGGACGGTGACCGATATTGCCGAGGGCAAGGTGGTGCTGGATGGTAATCATCCATTTGCGGGCATGGCATTGCGTTACCACTTGAAGATCACGGACATCCGTCACGCCAATGAGGAAGAAAAGGCCCAAGGGGCCGCAGCGCAATCGCTTTTCAGCGTGGCACCCAATCCCGATGCCGGAAAATTGCACTGAATCTCAAGCGGGTTTGTAGATCAGTTTGTATTGGGTGCAACCGGCAAGCTGACTTGTTCAGCTTCAAACGGGGCTTTTGCCCCGTTTTTTATATGCACCTTGACCCACGTGTTCACAAAAGGATGACCCCAGGCCTCAACCCGATAGAATTGCTCAGCCAGGGTCCGGGGGGCACCGAAAGATTCAAGCGACGGTTGATCCCACCGGAAGCGATGGGTGTCACCATGCGCCAGCAGCAACGGCCGCTTTGTGTGCACCATGAACTCCACCAAGTGCACCATGAATTGTTCGTATCCACTGCGTGTGGTGAATGAACCGTGTGACCACGGTGCCCCAGAGCCCTCAAAGGGATTGCCTTGAATCATAACCACCACCTGTTGCGGTGGGTTGGCACCGTGCATGACCTGCCGAGCTTCCTCAAACCATGTTTGCACCGCAGCCATGCGTTGCTGGTAGAGCTGTAAAACCTTTCTGGCAGTTGTGTTGCGGCTCGGCGGGTTTTGAAGATCGTTGTTGCTGCCGGGTATGTTGAATGTGATGAACAGGGTGCCTGCTTCTGTCCACATGGCGTGTTCTGGGTGGCTTGCATCGCGTTGGGTGCGCAGTTGCAAAGGCTTGCCCCCAAGGCTGGTTTGCGTGCTGTAGGCCAATTGGCGCAGGTGTGCCAGGCGCTCTTGTGGGTCAAAATTTCCGCTGGATGGGCGGTGGCAGTCGGTCCATTCATTGTCGCCAGGCACCAGCACCAGCGGCTTTTCGCTGCGCTGCAATTGTTCAATGCGTTGTTCCATGAGCGCACCCGAGCAAGGTTCTGCGCTGCCCTTGATATCTCCCACATGCACAATCCAGCCAATGTCGGGATCTTGATTCATGTGCTGGATCAGCTCAGTGGTGGCTTGTTCAAACCTTGGGCTGTAAGGTTGATCGCCTATCAAACCAAAGGCCATCTCCGTTGGGTGTGCCTCGCTTTGCCCGGGCTGTGATGCCAGCGCCGGCGCAGCTCCGAGCAGGCTGAGCAAGCCCAGGAAGCACAAGCACATGGTCGTTTTTGGTCCAGTTCGATGCATATGCCTCCCGCAGTTCAATGCCCCTGCCGGTGTAGACCCTTGAGCTGAAATAGAAGTTGTAGCGCCTCCCGGGGGCTGAGGTCATCTGGGTCAATTTCAGCCAGTTTTTCGTCAATCATCTGCAGATGCTCAGGCATTGGGCTTCCGGTGTTTGAACCCGAGGCGGGGGCGGTGGGGGCGTCAAACAAATCGACTTGGGCAGTCATTGCACGTTTTTCTGCTTCAAGTTGGTCCAAGCGCTTCTGCGCGTTTTTAACCACCATGGCGGGAAGCCCTGCCAGCTTGGCCACTTGAAGGCCATAGCTTTGGCTCGCGGGGCCTGGCTCAATGCGGTGTAAAAACACCAGCTTGCCTTGGTGCTCGGTGGCCGACAGGTGGACATTGAACACGCTGTCCAGTTCGCTGGCCAGTGCTGTGATCTCGAAGTAATGGGTAGCAAACAGTGTGAGGCATCGGTTGTGGCTGGCCAAGCGGCGGGCGATTTCCCAGGCCAGGGAGAGACCATCGAATGTGGACGTGCCACGGCCAATCTCGTCCATCACCACCAGGCTGTGCGGTGTGGCTTGGCGCACAATGGTGGCGGCTTCGGTCATTTCAACCATGAACGTGGAGCGGCCACCGGCCAAATCGTCTGAGGCGCCGATGCGGGTAAAAATACGGTCTAGCACACCAATATTGGCCTGGGCAGCGGGCACAAATGCGCCCACATGGGCCAACAATGCGATGAGCGCTGTTTGGCGCATGTACGTGCTTTTACCACCCATGTTGGGGCCGGTGATGAGCGCCATGTGCTTGCCTGGATACAGGGCGCAATCGTTGGGCGTGAACTGTTCTACCTGGGTTTCCAGAACCGGGTGCCGCCCTTGTTGGATGTTCAGGATGGGTTGGGGCAGCAGTTGGGGGCGAGTCCAGTTGGATTCAAAAGCGACAATCGCCAAGGCCGCCAGGGCGTCCAGCTCCGAGAGAACCTTGGCGCACTGCTGCATGAAGGGCGTGAATTGCGCTAACCAGGCAAGCAATTGCTCGTAAATCACTTTTTCAAGGTTAAGTGCTCGCTCTTTGGCCGACAGTGCCTTTTCTTCAAAGGCTTTGAGTTCTTCAGTGATGTAGCGCTCGGCGTTTTTCATGGTTTGCCGGCGAACATAGTGTGCAGGCACCTTGTCGGCCTGCGCACTGCTCACCTCGATGTAAAAACCATGAACGCGGTTGTATTCAACCTTCAGGTTGGCAATGCCTGTGGACTCGCGTTCTTTGCGTTCTAGTTCAATCAGGAACTGGCCGCTGCCGGTCTGGATGTTGCGCAGTTCGTCCAGTTCGGCATTGAATCCATCTGCAATCACGCCACCGTCGCGAATCAGCACGGGCGGGTTGTCGGCCAGCGCGGCCTGAAGCTGTTGCAGCAAACCCGGTGGTTGCACCATGGCCTGCAGGGCAGGTTCAAACACCTTGGGTTGAAGGGGGGATTCATCGGCGTGCGCCAGCAATTCTGCAATACCAGGCAGTGCGTGTAGGCTCTCCCGCAGTGCGAGAAGGTCCCGGGGTTTGGCGGTTTGCATGGCCACCCGGCTGCTGATGCGTTCAATGTCTGCCAAGCTGCGCAACAACCTCACGAGCTCTGCACACACCGGTTCGGCACCCTGTGGCCGTGTGCCCATGAGCCGTTCAACGATGGCCTGCCGCGCCTCAATGGCCGGAATGTTGCGCAGCGGCTCGAGCAACCACTGGCGAAGCCGCCGTGCACCCATGCCGCTGCCTGTGCGGTTGAGCCTTGAAAAGAGGGTGGGTGCAGGCTCGCCACGCAGGGTCTCGGTGATCTCCAGGTTGCGGCGCGCGGCCTCGTCGAGTACCAAATAATCGGTGTCAACTTCCACCTGAATGTCGGAGACGTGCTTGAATGTTTCGATGCTCAGGTGTGTTTCTTTGGCATACTGAAGTGCGGCTCCCATGGCTGGCACTGCAAGTGCAGCTTTGGAAAGCTCTAGGCTTTCCAGGCTGCTGGCTTGCAACACACTTTGCAGATGGGCATGCGCAACACCGGCATCAAAATGCCAGGCGGGCCGCTCCATCGCCAGGGAAACATCGCACTGCCGCGCCCAAGCCTTGTTGTTCACCAACACCTCGGCGGCATTGAAGCGGCTGAGGTGGGCGGGCAAGCTGCCTGCATCACATTCCAGCAAACGAACGGAACCAGCGGACAAGGCCAAGCATGCCAGCCCCCATTGTTTGCCATCCTCGGAATAGAGGCTCACCAGCGGTTTGTTTTCCTGGTCGGGCAAGAGCGCCGATTCAGTGAGTGTGCCGGGTGTGACCACACGCGCAACGCGCCGCTCCATGGGGCCTTTGGTTTGGCCAGGCGTGCCGACTTGCTCGCAAATGGCCACTGAATAACCAAGCGCCACCAATTTGGCCAGGTACTGGTCGACCGCATGAAATGGGACGCCCGCCATGGGAATGGCTTGCCCTGCAGATTGCCCGCGATGTGTGAGGGTGATGCGCAGCAGTTGTGCCGCCAACTGGGCGTCTTCAAAAAACAGCTCGTAGAAGTCGCCCATGCGGTAGAACAGCAGCTTGTCTGGGTACTCAGCCTTTAAGCCGAGGTACTGCTGCATCATCGGCGTGTGGTTTTCAAACGCCGCGCCGGTGCCTGCTTGGAGGGGTTCTGTCACTGTGGTTTATTTGAAGCTCAACAGGTATTGAAGGGCTTTGGGGTTGCCGGCAACCGCATTGCCCGTGTCCATGTAGTTGGCATCGCCTTGCGGGTCGGTGATGAGGCCACCTGCTTCAGACACCAGCAGCACGCCGGTGGCCAGGTCCCAGGGTTTGAGGCCAAAGCAGATGTAACCATCCAGGCGGCCGCAAGCCACGTAGGCCAAGTCGAGCACGGCCGAGCCCGATTTGCGAATTCCCGCTGTGCTTTCGGTGAGTGCAATCATTTTGCGTTTCACGCTTTGATCGCCTTCGCTTTTGCCGCTGGGAAATGCAAAACCCACCAAAAACTCATTGGGCTTGCTGCGCTTGGAAACACGGATGCGTCGGTTGTTCAAAAACGCGCCTTCGCCTTTGGACGCTGTGAACAGGTCGTTGGTGGCTGGGTTGTATACCACGGCTTGCTGAATATTACCGTTGACCCGCAGGGCGATTGAAATGGCGTAGTGCGGGTACCCGTGGATGAAGTTGGCGGTGCCATCGATGGGATCGATGATCCACTCGTAGTCGGATTTCCCGGAGGCGCCGCTTTCCTCAGCTAAAATGGCGTGGTCGGGGTAGGCTTGTTTCAGCACCTCAATGATGGCTGTTTCGGCGGCTTGGTCGGTTTCGGTGACAAAATCGTTGGGGCCTTTGACCCCCACTTTGACCTGATCCAGATCCAGCTCTGCCCGGTTGATGATTTTTCCAGCGGCGCGTGCGGCTTTGACCGCCACGTTGAGCATCGGATGCATGGCCTTTCCTTTCAATGTAATTGCGTTTAACCGCCCATTATAAATGACCCCAGTCGATTCCCTTGAATCCATTTCGATAGTTCTTGTAAAAACAAGCCATCCAGGCAATGTGGGCTCGGTGGCCCGGGCCATGAAAACCATGGGCTTGCATGATTTGCGCCTTGTGGCACCCAAAACCGTAGACATTGCGGCCGATCCAGAGGCGATTGCACTGGCCAGTGGCGCAGCCGACGTGCTTGCGCAGAGCCGTGTGTATGCCAGCCTGCCCGATGCGCTGGTGGATTGCCAGCGGGCCTATGCTTTGTCGGCTCGGTTAAGAGAATTGGGGCCTGCGCTGCAGAGCCCAGCGCAGGCTGCTGTTGAGGCGCTCGCAGGAGTGGGGCTGGGGGTGCATGCCGCTTTTGTGTTTGGCGCGGAGCGAACGGGCTTGAGCAACGAGGACGTTCAACGTTGTAATCGGCAGGTGTACATCCCTTCCAACCCGGTGTACAACTCCCTGAATCTGTCCCAAGCGGTGCAAATTGTTTGTTATGCATTGCGGGTGGCCAGTGACGCTGGCCCGGTAGATACTCCGCAGTTGCCCAACCGCGAGAAGCGCGACGTGAGCCCGACCCACCTTGCAACAGTCAAGGCGGTGGACGATTTGCAAATCCACTGGTTGCAAGCCATGGAGGCGGTGGATTTTTTAAACCCCAGCAAACCCAAAAAGTTGGTGCAGCGTTTGGGGCGCCTCTTGGGCAAAGCACAATTGGAGCAGGAAGAGGTGGACATGCTTCGTGGGTTTTTGAGCGATGTGATTCGTGTGGCGGAAGGCCGTTTGTATCCGCATGAGAGGCGGCAGGGCGATTCCCGGTGAATTTGCTGGGTGCTTGCTGGTACACTGCGTCCTACCAACTTTTGATTACACGGACTGTTGCGCCCATGTGGATTCGCCTTCGGGAAGACATTGACACCATTCTGAGAAAAGACCCAGCGGCCAAAAGCCGGTTGGAGGTGTTTTTGTGTTACCCCGGCTTGCACGCACTGATTTGGCATCGTTTGGCCAATCGAGCGTGGCATGGCGGGCTCACCACCCTGGCGCGGTTTTTATCCCACTTGGGGCGCTTTTTTACGGGCATCGAGATTCATCCCGGTGCCACCATCGGGCGACGTGTGTTTATTGACCATGGCATGGGCGTTGTGATTGGCGAAACTGCTGAAATTCACGACGATTGTACGATTTACCAAGGCGTCACTTTGGGCGGCACTTCGCTGGAACAAGGCAAGCGTCACCCGACGCTGGAAAAAGGCGTGGTGGTGGGGGCGGGCGCCAAAGTGCTGGGCCCATTCACCGTGGGAGAAGGGGCTAAAATTGGCTCCAATGCGGTGGTCACCAAGGCAGTGCCTGCTGGGGCCACTGCGGTGGGTAACCCTGCGAGAATGATTGTAAAAACAGATGTGGCTGACGTTGCCCCCACCGGTGCCGCCAAAACCCGAGAAGAGTTTGCGGCTTACGGTGTATCTAAAAATGGCGATGATCCACTGATCAAGGCCATGCATGGCTTAATTGACCAGGCGATTGCCCAACAGCAGCGCATTGAGTTGTTGGAACAGCGACTGGCCGAAGGCAAGCCGACAAAAGCGGGTGAGTCGGCTGGGTCTGCGGACTGCGAGGAGTTGAAGGCGCTGAATAAGCTGGTCGACAATTAATAGCCACCGCAAAGAGCTAGTTGAACACGGTGAGTTGATATTCGCCGGTGTGCTTGAGTTTCAAAAAACCGCCTTTGTGGCGGTTTTTTGTTTTGTCGGTGTTTGGGGTGTCGTAATCCCAATCGGGCAACACGATGCGTACACCATTGGCCAGTGTGCCTTGCACACTGCTTGGGCTTGCTGGTGCCGGGCATTCTAAGGTGTTGTGCACCGCGCATCGGTGCGTGTGGCCATGCACAATGGCCTGGCATTTGCCCACGTAGTAACCGTCTGGCCAGTGACCTGCGTAGGTTTGCTCCACGGCGTGGCGATTCACATCCATGATGGCCATCGTGCTGTTGGATTTGTGCAGTTTACTTTCTGTGCGAATGGCTTGGGCAATGGCCTGCCGTTCTTTCAAAGGCTTGCCCAGAAATCCGGCCCGCCACGCTTCATTGCGGCTTTGTGCGCGGAATTGTTGGTAGGCTTTGTCGTCGGTGCAAAATTGGTCGCCGTGTGTGAGCAAAACAATCCCGACTTGTGTTTGTATAAACTCCGGGTCTGGAAGCAGCTCAAATTCACCTTGTTCAGCGTAACCTTCGCCCAGCAAGAAATCCCGATTGCCGTGCATGAAAAACACTCGGGCACCGCTGTGTGTGGCTGCCTGGGTGGCATTCGCCACCCTGCGGCTTACCTCATCTTGATGGTCATCCCCGTACCACACTTCAAACACGTCCCCGAGCAAAAACACAAGGGCGTGTGGTTGTGAAACGCTGGCAAGCCAGTGTTCAAAGGCCTCCAGGGTTTTGGGCGTGTGCTCGCTTAGGTGCAGATCTGAGGCAAAGTAGGCTGCACCTTGGGCAGGGATTTCAATCAAGATGAATTAGGCTTTTTACAGCACTTCTACGCTTTGGATGACCACATCTTCTGCGGGCACGTCTTGGTGGAAGCCTTTAGAGCTGGTCCGCACAGTCACAATTTTGTCAACCACGTCGGTGCCTTCGGTCACCTTGCCGAACACACAATAACCCCAGCCCTGTGGTGTGGGGCTCTTGAAGTTCAGGAACTCGTTGTTCTCGGTGTTGATAAAAAACTGAGCCGTGGCGGAATGCGGATCGTTGGTGCGGGCCATGGCGATGGTGTACTTGTCGTTTTTTAAGCCGTTGTCCGCTTCGTTTTTGACGGGTGCTTTGGTGGCTTTTTGTTTCATGCCGGGCTCAAATCCACCACCCTGGATCATGAATCCATTGATCACGCGGTGGAAGATGGTGTTGCTATAAAAGCCGCTCTTTGCATAGTCCAAAAAGTTGGCCACGGTGGCTGGGGCTTTTTCAGCATTCAGTTCGATGGTGATGTCACCAAAATTTGTTTTGAGCTTAACCATTTGTCGCTTTTTCGTTTTTGCAAACGCAGAATGAATTGAAGAATTTCCGATGCTAACAGCAATCGCCGAGAACATCGACCATTTGAGAAAAACACGCTTGTTTTGAATCACTGCCGTTGCCTTATTTCAAAGTTGCTGTGAATCTTCTTGGACAATCTTCCAGTTGGTGCCCACCTTCATCCAGTATTGCTGTTTGCGGGTTTTGCCGGAAAGTTTGTCTTGTTGGACAAAAGACACCACCATCATGTCCTTGTCACTGGGGTAACGCATCACCGACAAGTCGTCAATTTGAATATTGCCGAACGATCTGCTGTTGACCTGCTTGGCGTGTTGCCACTGAAGCAGATCCAT
The DNA here is from genome assembly GCA_036275215.1 of Limnobacter sp. Taxonomy (GTDB): domain Bacteria; phylum Pseudomonadota; class Gammaproteobacteria; order Burkholderiales; family Burkholderiaceae_B; genus Limnobacter. Next base: position 9,880 of record DASUEF010000279.1, read on the forward strand.
GCCGTCAATTTTGACGTTGCTGGCGTAGTGGTAGATGCCCTTGGAGAATCCTTTTTCAAGGTCTTCCTCCCAAGCTTTCACCATGCGCAGTGCGGCATTGCGATGGCTCTTCCACACATCGGTGGGCACAAAGTCCAAGCGTTCGCTGATCACGACCTGCGTGGTGCCCACGTCAACAAACTGTTTGAGAGCCAGCAAGTCCTGATTGGCCAACACAACGCAGCCATCGCTGGCCTTGGGTGGACGGCTTGCGTATTGTTTGGGCATGCCGTGCAGCCAAATGCCATAGCCAGTTTTGCCCAAGCGTTTGTCCCAAGCATTGGGGTAGTCAATTGGCAGGGCAATCGGGCCGTAAAAGTCAGTCAGTTTTTCTTTGGGTAGCAGTTCGGTGATGGTGTACACGCCAATCGGGGTTCGTTTGTCGCCTTCACGCTCTTTCACGGCGCCCATTTTGCCTTGCGACACGTAAAAGTCGGTCACCAGACGGGGTGTCGGGAATGTGTTTTCGTAAAGAAACAAGCGCGATCGGGAGGTGTCCACCAATATCACAAATTTTTGATCATCGCGCAGGGCAACCAATTCCGCAGGTATCAAGTCTTTTCTGGGACGATCCTTGACCGCTTTAAACCTTGCAACGGCCTCTTCTCGAAGTTCCCTCAGCTCATTTTGCTTGCCCTTGGGCACATTGGGAATGTCGCCTATGGCCTGCACAGGGCGGCCCGCTTTCATGGAAAGAATATCGCCCCGTAACATGTGGCCCAGATGGAAATTTGGAAATTCGGTCACCAAGCGATTGGCCACTTCCAGTGCGGCGTTCAGGTCGTTTTCACTCAATGCGTTGTAGATGCTCTCCACTGCGGAGTCGATGACAGGTTTGTAGCCTTGCCGGTCGAACAGCTGCCCAGCCAGTGAATTGGCGCTGTTCTGTGGATAGCCGTACGCGGCCAATGCCACACCACCCAATGGATCCTTGGGCGCAAAGGATGGTGCGGCTGTAAACATCCAGAATGCAACAGGTGCGACCAGCTTGAATAATTTGCTGGTACACCCCCAAATCACTGCCCACTGCATTTATCCGCCCACCTGCTCGCTCGTGATTTTCCAGGTGCCGTCTTCTTGTTTCATGGTCAGTGTTTTGCCAGACACGTTGTTCAAGCGGTTGGAAAAATAACTTTGCTTAAATTTCACGACTGCGGTGTCGCCGCTGATGGTGATGAGCGGGTTTTCAACCACCACGCGAATGGTTTCTTTGCCAACGATGCGTTGCTCGCGCATTTTTTCCCAATTGCTGCGGGTCATGTTGCCGGGGGTATTGAAATCTTTGCTGTAGGCTCCCAGATAATTTGCCATGTCTTGCTCCGACCATGCCTTTGCCCATTTTTCGACGGAGGCCAGCACCGCGCTGTCCATGCCGATGGTGTTGGGCTTGGGCTCAGTCGCTGGTTTGCTTGCGGCAACAGCCGGCGCGGAGGGGGCCGCTGCAGCCACAGGAGGCGTCACAACGGGCGGTGTAACCACGGGCGGTGTGGGTGCTGCGGTGGGTTTGTTGGCAGGCGCCTCGGCAACCACGGGGGATTTAGGTTCTACCGCCTTCGTCGCCGGTTTGGCCGCTGGTTGTGTGGCGGCCACTTGCGTGGGTGCTTGTCCAGCAATCAGGTTGCGTACCATGGACAGCTTTGTTTGTGCCGTTGAATTGCGGCCATCCAGTTGCAATGCCTTGTCGTAAGATTGACTGGCCAGCTTGGCATACACGTCGCCCAAGTTTTCGTGGGCTGTGGCGTAGCTGGGGTGAGTGCGTATTGCCATTTCAAGCGCCTCACGGGCTTTTTCGTATTCGCCCCGGCCTGCATAAAGAACCGCCAAGTTATTGTATGGTTCGGGGAGCTCTGGATAGTCTTCGGTGAGTTTGGTGAATACCGTGATGGCTTCACCAATTTTGTTGCGTTCTGTGAGAATGAGGCCTTTGAGGAAGCGCATCTGGGCGTCGTTTGGGCGGGAGGCCAAAAATGCATCAGCGCGAGCCAGGGCTTGATCGTATTGCCCTTGCTGAATCAGTTTGGTCACTTCGTCGGCCTCGTTGGCCATGCTGGGTGCTGCACCGGCCACGGCCAGGCCCAGGAGGGCGCACAAAAGTGCCGTTTTGCCTTTGGAAATGAAACTGTTGCGATTGGTGTTGTTAGCCTGCATTCGCTTGTGCCTTTGCGGGTATCCCCGGTTCATCGGATTGGTGGGTAAATCTCAAACTTGGTAAATGATATACTCGAGCGCTATTGTAACAAGCCCCAGAGCGGGTTGATTGGAAAATTCCCTACACTGGGGGTTGGCAGTCAACCACCGGCCCATTGGGTGGCCGCCACAGCCTTTTTCAAAGCCTCATGAAATCGTCTCTCCACATTTACAATTCAATTCTAAGGAAAAAGCAGGCTTTTTCGCCCATCGACCCGCGGAACGTGCGCATGTACGTGTGTGGCATGACTGTCTACGATTACTGTCACTTGGGCCATGCTCGGGTGATGGTGGTGTTTGACCTGCTAAAACGCTGGTTGCGTGCCAGTGGCTACCCAGTCACATACGTACGCAACATCACTGACATTGACGACAAAATTATTCGCCGAGCCGTGGAAAACTGCGAAAGCATCCGCAGCCTGACTGATCGGTTTATTGCTGCCATGCACCAAGACGCCGACGCACTAGGTATTGAGCGCCCAGACCACGAGCCAAGAGCCACCGAGTATGTGGCACAAATGCAGTCCATGATTCAAACTTTGATGGACAAGCGCTTGGCTTACCGGGATGACTCGGGAGACGTGAATTTTGCGGTGCGGGCTTTTCCAGAGTACGGCCGTTTGTCGGGCAAGAGTGTCGACGAGCTGCGTGCTGGAGAGCGTGTGGGGGTGTCGGGCAGTAAAAATGATCCCCTGGACTTCGTGTTGTGGAAGAGCGCAAAGCCTGAGGAGCCTGCGGACGCCAAATGGGAGTCTCCATTTGGTGTGGGGCGCCCGGGATGGCACATTGAATGTTCCGCCATGAGCTGCGAACTGCTGGGCAACACCTTTGACATTCATGGCGGAGGGGCAGACCTGCAATTTCCCCACCACGAAAACGAAATCGCCCAAAGCGTGGGTGCGACGGGTGAGGGGTTTGCTCGGGTATGGATGCACAACGGATTTGTTCGGGTTGAAAGCAATGGTCAATCCGAAAAAATGTCCAAGTCCCTGAACAATTTCTTCACCATTCGGGACATCCTCAAGGTTTACGACGCGGAGGTGGTTCGTTTCTTCATTTTGCGTGCACAGTACCGCAGCCCGCTCACATATTCCGAGGGGCATGTGCAAGATGCAAAGGCCGCGTTGGGTCGTCTGTACAATGCGGTGGGCGATGTCCAGCCCGTGGCCCAGATAGATTGGAGCCTCGATTTTGAGGATCGATTTGCCCAGGCCATGAACGATGACATGAACACCCCAGTTGCCGTGTCTGTGCTGTTTGAAATGGCCAATGAAGTGAACCGGACTGGGGACTTGGTCTTGGCAGCCCGACTCAAAACATTGGCCGGCGTGCTGGGTTTGTTGGGGCGCAGTGCCAGTGCCTTTGCCAAGGCGGGTGTGGGGGGCGATGAGGGCATGAGCCCTGCCGATATTGAATCACTGATTGCCGCCCGAGCACAGGCCAAAGCAGACCGCGACTTTGCCAAGGCCGATGCCATTCGGCAGCAGTTGCTGGATGCGGGCGTGGTGCTGGAAGACAAGCGGGGCGGTGCCACCGAATGGCGTCGCGCCTGAACCGGGATCCCGAAGCGCCGGATTATTGGCAGCAAGCCTGCCAGGCTCTGGTGCGCTTGCACCCCGTGTGGCAACACCTCATTGAGAGTCACAGCGAGCGCGCCTTGCGTTCGCGGGGTGCACCTTTTGAGACCCTTTTGCGCTCATTGGTGGGCCAACAAATTTCAGTGAAGGCCGCTGATGCGGTGTGGAGCAGGCTGGTGCAGGCGTTGGAGGACAGAATTGAAAGCGGTCGGGTGCTTTCTCTCACGGAGGAGAGTCTCCGTGCCACCGGTCTTTCCCGTCAAAAGGTGCTGTACGCCAGGGCGCTGAGCGAGTTTGACCGACAGGGCGGCCTCGCGCTGGCAACGCTGGCAGCTTTAGACGATGTGGCATGCACAAAACACTTGTGCCAGGTCAAGGGCATAGGCCCCTGGACCGCCCAAATGTTTCTGATGTTTTGTTTGCGCAGACCCGATGTTTGGCCGGTGGATGATTTGGGGGTGCAGCGTGGCATCTCGGTACAATTTTCGGATGGGCAACCCATCGGGCCCAAAGAAGCACTACAATTCGGGGAAAAATTAAAACCCTGGCGTACTGTGGCAGCCTGGTATTTGTGGCGCAGCCTGGATCCCGCTGTGGTGGATTATTAAGAGAACCTCATGAAGCAAACATTTCTGGATTTTGAAGCACCGATTGCCGAGCTAAAAAACAAGATTGAAGAGCTCCGCCTGGTGCAGGATGGCTCCGCGGTTGACATCTCTGAAGAGATTCGTCGGCTGGAGTCTAAAAGCGACGGCTTGACCAAGGAGTTGTACGCCAAATTGACACCCTGGCAGGTCTCGCAAGTGGCACGCCATCCACAGCGCCCTTACACGCTGGATTACATCGAGCATGCCTTCACCGATTTTCATGAATTGCATGGCGATCGGCATTTTGCGGATGACCCCTCCATTGTGGGTGGTCTTGCTCGCTTGGATGGTGATGCCGTCATGGTGATTGGCCACCAAAAAGGCCGAGATGTGAAAGAACGCACATTCCGCAACTTTGGCATGTCGCGCCCAGAAGGCTACCGCAAAGCCCTGCGATTGATGAAAACAGCTGAGAAGTTCGGTTTGCCCATTGTGACCCTGGTGGACACGCCGGGAGCATACCCGGGGATTGACGCTGAAGAGCGTGGTCAATCGGAAGCGATTGGTCGCAATTTGATTGAAATGGCTCAAATCCAAGTGCCCATTGTGAGCGCAATCATTGGTGAGGGAGGTTCGGGTGGTGCGCTGGCGCTGGCTGTGGCTGACCACGTCATCATGCTGGAGTACGCAACATATTCTGTGATCTCGCCTGAAGGGTGCGCTTCTATTTTGTGGCGAAGTGCTGAACGGGCACCCGATGCCGCCGAGGCTTTGGGCATCACGGCCAAACGCCTTCGTGATTTGGGTTTGGTGCAAGAGATCGTTAAAGAGAGTTTTGGTGGGGCACACCGAGACCACGCCCAAACTGCGCAAAACCTGAAAGCATCCATCAAGGCTGCCCTCAACCTGCTCACCACTTACAAACCCAAAACCCTGCTTGATGCTCGGCACGACCGATTGATGAGCTACGGGCATTTTAAAGTCAGCAAGTAAACCAGCCATGCAGGCCACTTCCAAAGCTGCCGTGGCCGACGCAGTGAGCGCCTTTGTGAAGCAGGCGGCTCATTTGCCTCAACCATGGGTGGTGGGGCTGTCGGGAGGCTTGGATTCTACAGTGCTCCTGCACGCGCTGAGGCAAGCTGGGCTTGCTCTCCATGCTTTGCATGTTAACCATCATCTGCAAAGCGCCGCCCAATCTTGGCCTGCCCATTGCCGCAGTGTGTGCAATGCCATGGGCGTTGCGCTGGATGTGCTGGATGTGAATGTGAACACCACCAAAGCCAGTCTAGAGGCCGAGGCCCGCCAAGCGCGATATCAAGCGATGGGAGAGTGGATGCAGGCCCATAACACGGTGTTGTTGTTGTGTGCTCACCATCAAGACGACCAAATTGAAACTGTGCTTATTCAGTTGCTGAGAGGGCAGGGATTGCGGGGGCTGGCGGGCATGCCAACACTGGGGGGGTGGCCCCTTGCACTTGGCACAGTGGGCACTACCCTTTGGCTAGGCAGACCTTTGCTGGATGTGAGCAAAAAGGATCTACAGGCGTATGCGCAACACCATGGCCTGGTCCATGTGGAGGATCCCAGCAACACCGATTTGCAGATTCGCCGCAATTGGATGCGACAAACCTTGTTGCCAGAACTGGAGGTGCAGTTTCCCCAGGCACGCAAAGGCATCCTGAATTTGGCCGCATATTTTCAGGCACACTATCGTGAAAGTGATGGGCGCGTGGGTTTGGAGTTGGCCCATATGAGCAGCCCCGGCGGCCAGCTTAACCTTCAGGCATGGGGTAGCCAAAATACACAGGCCCAGCGGGAGTTGCTCCATGCCTGGTTAAGGCGGCAAGGCGTGCGTTGTGGCCATGCCAAATTGCTTGAATTGCAACGTCAGCTTGCATTGCCACAGGGTGGCAAGCGCCAAGTGGCACATGGCTGGTGGGTGCAAGTCCGCAATCGCCACGCAAAATTACACAAGGAGCCTGTTTGACTGCCCCCGACTTAGCCCAGATTGATCCCGAACACATTGCCCAGTGGCTTGAGGCCACCGGCCAGTTCAAGGTGCTGCGTCGAATTGCCATGCGCACACACTTTGGTGGCCAGGTGCAGCAGCCAGTCAAGGTGCTGGTGGTGGACACCGAAACCACCGGATTGGATTTAGAGACCAGCGAACTGATCGAAGTGGGAGCCATTTTGCTCGAAGTGGACCGGGACACCGGCGCCGTGGGTGCTTGCCTGGGCAGTTTTGGTGGTTTGGAAGAACCCAAACAAGCCATTACACCCGAAAACTCGGCGATACATGGCATTACCAATGACATGGTGCGCGGCTTGCGGTTTGATGAAACGGCCTTCCAAACCTTGTGTGAGCAAGCTGAGTTGTATGTGGCGCACAATGCGGCCTTCGACAAACCTTTTTTGTTGCGCAGGTTTCCGTGGCTGCAAGGCAGCGTGTGGGCGTGTACCTTTCGGGAATTGCCCTGGACCACCGAGAATTATTCGGGCCGCAAGCTGGAGTACTTGCTTGCGGATTGTGGCTATTTTCACGGTGCGCACCGGGCGGTTGAAGACTGCAACGCTTTGGCCCATGTGCTTGCCCTGCCGCTCAAAACATCACAACGCATGCCCATGCAGGTGTTGTTTGAGAGCGCCAACGAGTCGATCTACCAGATTGCTGCGCTCAAAGCACCCTTCGAGAAAAAGGACTTTTTAAAGGCCAAAGGCTTTCGCTGGAACGCAGAGGACCGGGTGTGGGAAATAGAAGCGGTGGGCTTTGCTGAGGGCAAAGAGATTATTGAGTGGCTGCGTGAGCAGGTGTATTGCACTACTCAAAAGGTAATGCTGGGCTTTCGCATTCAGGCTGGGCCAGACCGTTATTCGGGCGCCCAAATCAAGCAACAGTTCAAAGAGGTGTAAACCGCATGGCCCGTGTATACCCCAGTGAATTTGGCAGCCTTTCGCTGGATGGGGTAGCTGCCCGCGAGCGGGATTTGCTGCTCGTTTTGCAACAACAGCTTCCCGCTGATTACACGGTCTACCATGGTTTGCATTGGTCTCGCCTTGAGCACGGCCTCACAGTGCTGGGGCGAATCCAGTTTTTGGTGCTCTGTCCTTCAGGGGTGTTGGTGGCCCTTTTGATGAAAACGGGTTTGCTCAAGGTGGATGAAGGGCGATTGATTAAGCAGCTTGGTGGCAAGCAGCAAGACCTGGCCAATGCAACAGCCGAACAGGCGGAGTTGCTGAAACAACGGTACGCAGCCCAACACAGCGTGCTCTTGCAGGTAGAAAACGTGTTGTATTGCCCAGACTACACCGTGCCGACAGTCAATGGCTTGCTGCACCATCCCGAGCGCATTGTGGATGCAAGCCGCAAAGACCAACTCGCAGCGGTGATTGCCGACATCGGTCAACGGCATCCTGCCTCGCCGGGGCTGGTTACTCAAACTCACGGTTTTTTGTGCAATCAGCTCAAGCTGGTGCCTGAGGTGGGGGCTTTGTCCCAGGCTGCAGAAACATTGGTGACTCGGTTGAGCCATGGTTTGGATGAATGGGTGTCACGCCTGCACTTTGAGCCGTTTCGCTTGCGCATCACAGGCACTGCAGGCAGTGGAAAATCTCAGTTGGCCTTGGCCGAAGTGGCGCGCAACAGCCTGCGCAAAGCCCGCACCTTGTACCTGTGCTACAACCGCCCGCTTGCGGCTCACATGGCGAACCAGCTGCGTGAATTGCATGCCATGGGGGCGCAAGCCTATAACTTTCATGCCCTGTGCGACCGAATGTTGAGAGACTCAGGTCAAGAATTGGATTACAACGAGCCTGGTGTATTTCAAAGCCTGCCTAGCCGGGTAATGGCGCTTCCACCCGACAAACGATGGGTGTTTGATTCGATTGTGGTGGACGAAGGCCAAGATTTTGAGCAGGCTTGGTTGCCAGTGCTGCAGCGCTGCGCCCACCCCCATACGCGCTGGTTGTGGCTAGAAGACCCGATGCAAAACCTATATGCCAAGCAACCCTTGGAGTTGCCGGGGTGGGTGGGGTTGCACAGCCCCATGAATTATCGCAACCCGCGCAGCGTGGTAGAGGCCTTGCAACTGATGCAAAAGGAGTTTGATCTGGGAGGCGACATGCCACCGGACATCGAGGCTGCATGCCCCCTGGAGGGTTTGCCAATTGAAACACTGCATTACCACGACGAACAGGGATTGTTGGCTCAAACCGCCAAGGCCATCACTGTGTGCCTTAAGCATGGTTTTTCGAGGGAGAACCTGGTGGTTTTAACTCTGCGTGGGCATGAAAAATCGAAGGTGCTGCGGCAGGGCAGTTTGGGACCGCATAGCCTGCGACACTTCACCGGGCAGTATGATGAACGTGGTGCGCAACTGTTTACGCCGGGCTCAGTGTATGCAGAATCGGTGTACCGCTTCAAAGGCCAAAGTGCGCAAGCGGTGATTGTCACCGAGCTGGAGTTTGAAGAATTTGATTTGGCCAGTTATCGTAAGATCTTCGTGGCAATGACGCGTGCCAAGGTCTTTTTGGTGTTGGTGGGTGAGGCCTCAGTGATTGAGCGTTTGGAACGTGCCTTATCACTTCATCAAGTTTGAGCTTAATCTTCGATTCGCCACTGGCCTGCTTGTTGGGCACATGCTTCGCCACGGAACTTCCTTTTTTCACCATTGTTGAAGATAACGCCCAGATAGCTGCGGCAGGTGTCGGTTTTTGCGCCAGGGGACAAATACACGCCAATGCCGTTTGCTGGGTTACGCCAACGCACTGCCTGCCCAGAGGGCACCAGCTCCAGGGTGTGACCGAAGCAATATGAATCGATTTGATTGGCCAAGCTGCTGTCGCTGGGTGCAGCAAACAATGCTTGGAAAGTTGGCGTTATTTCAACCTTGGCCATGCCGGTGACCATGCCACTGGCCAAGGTCTCGGCGTGAACCGCTTGGGCATCGCATTGGCCGCGCAACACACCATAATCGTTTGACCAGGTTTTACCGGTGTATCCGATGAAAGTTTTGCCATGGGCCACATTGCCAAGCAACAAGATTGCAGTTGCCGCAGCACAAAAACCGTATTTGATGCAAAACTTAAAGGCGGGCATGGGCAACCAAAGCACGGAGTGGCCAAAAGACATTGGTAAAACGGTGTGAATACAAGTTTCGTTGACCCAAAGAGTGTATCTTTTTCTTAGTAAAAAAACACAGTAAACCTCCGGGGAGTACGTACAAATATGTCGTCAAAGGGCAAAACTGTATCTGCATTCGAAATTGGCGCTGGTGCATTGGCTTTGCTTCCCGAGGTACCCAGGTTGCTACCTGGCCTGTTGCACATGGCAACATTGCGCCCGCAGTCCAAGCGTTCCCTGGGTTTGGTGTTTGAGGCGGCGGCTCATCGGCACGCCGATCGGCTGTTTCTTGCGTTTGAGGATCAAACTTGGACCTATGCTCAAGCAAACGCCATTGCCAATCAAATGGCGCGTGGATTGCTCGGATTGGGCGTGCGTCCAGGGGACGTGGTCGGGTTGCTGGCCACCAACCGTCCGGAGTTACTGCTTGTGGTATTGGCCTGCGCCAAACTAGGCGCGGTGGCGGCTTTGTTGAATGTGAATCAGCAGGGCCATGTGCTTGCACATAGCATTGGCTTGGTCAAACCCAAACTGTTGTTGGCTTGCAAACAGGGCATCGTTTTGTTGCAGGGGCTTTCAGACACCCATGCGGATTTGTTGAAGGGCATCGAATGTTTGTCGTTGGATGGCCAATCCCAGCGCCTGCCCACCAGTGATTTTGAAAGCGCATGGGTCCAACAGCCTGGGCACAACTTGGCGCAAACCAGTCAGATTTTGGCCAGTTCACCATGTTTTTATATATTTACATCGGGTACCACGGGTTTACCAAAAGCTTCAGTGATGAGCCATTACCGTTGGCTCCAGGCAATGGGGGGCTTAGGGAGTGCGGTGCGTCTAACGTCGCAGGATGTGCTTTATTGTTGCTTACCTCTTTACCACAACAACGCGCTCACAGTTTCTCTTGGCGTAACCATTGCTGGCGGTGCTTGTTTTGCGCTGGACACCAAATTCAGTGCGAGTCGCTTTTGGGATCGCATCCGCCACCATCGCGCCACTGCTTTTTGTTACATCGGAGAGTTGCTGCGTTACTTGCTCAATCAGTCGCCCACATTGAACGATCAAAATCACGAGGTGAGGCTGATATTGGGAAACGGTTTGAGGCCCGAGATTTGGAAAGACTTTGAAGATCGATTTGGTATTTCTGACATCTTCGAATTTTATGGTGCAAGCGAATCCAACCTGGGGTTCATGAACGCTTTTGGGTTGCGTGAAACCGTGGGATTCTCTCCAATGCCCTACCAGATCATTGCATGTGATCCGGATACGGAGCAGCCGGTACGACAGGGCAATGGGTTTTGCAACAAGGTGCCTGTGGGGGAGGTTGGATTGTTGATCAGCGAGGTAACCGAGCTGCGCCCTTTTGATGGGTACACCGATCCCCAAGCCAACGAATCCAAGTTATTGCGCAACGTATTCAAGAAGGGTGATCTGTGGTTTAACTCTGGCGATTTGGTAAGACGCCAGGGGTGGCATCACATCCAGTTTGTTGATCGCTTGGGCGATACGTTTCGGTGGAAAGGGGAAAACGTGGCCACCTCGGAGGTGGAGGGCGTTTTGGCCAAGTTGCCCTGGTTGACCGATGCCGTGGTGTATGGCGTGACGGTGCCTGGTCAAGATGGGCGGGCTGGCATGGCTGCGATCACATTGCAGCCAGGTAAATCGTTCGATGGCAGGGGCTTGGCGGACCACCTGTGCCGAGAGTTACCCGGTTATGCCGTGCCGTTGTACGTGCGGGTGTTGCCTCAGCTAGAAACCACCGGGACATTTAAACACCAAAAGGCCAAACTTAAAAAAGAGGGCTTTGATGTGTCGATCGGGGAGGGGCCGGTGTACGCCCTAGATGCGGCGAGGAGTACCTATTGCCCGCTTCTACCAGAGAGTTGAGTTGTCGGCTTGCTCTGGGTTAGGTCAGCGATCAGCTCAACCGTATCCGAGTTGTAAAGCATGCCACTGTGTGACACACGGCTGTTTGGTATTCGGTCTTGAATAAACAGGTTATTTACACCTGGCTCGCGGACAAATTGGCTCTCCAGGGGCAGCACCACCTTGTCATTGCGGGTGGCCAGTACCGTGTACTCAACCCCCGGCACGGTGATCTGCCCGCTGCGCAAACGTTTCAACAGTGTTGAGTCGGGGTGTTGGTCTGCGCAGGCCAGGCAATAATCGACTCTGTCGCGGTTAGGTGTTTTTGAAATCACTGTGCCACCCACGCTTGGGGCCAACGCCAGAAAACGGTTCACATCTTGATTGCCGTTTAGCATCTTGAGGTAGTAGAACCCGATGAGTCCGCCTTGTGAGTGACCCACCAAGGTTACTTTGTCATGGCCTGTTGCACCCTTCACAGACTGCACAAAGTCTGCAATGTGCTTGGCTGAAACGTCCACCGCATCCACGCCTTTGAACCACGTGTGTGCGCTTGCACCGTAGTCGGTGGCGTACACGCACAGTCCCCGATTTGCCAAGGCTGGCCCCAGTGCGCCAAACGAGTACATGGTGCTTGAAAACGTACCGTGCACAAGCACCACCGGGGAGTCGCCCGGCTTTGGGCGGCATTCCCAATTGTTGACTCCAGCAGGCATTTGTTCACCGGCGATCACATGACTCAAGAACGAGCTGGTCCAATTCGCTTTGGCGGGGTATTGATCACCAAGGGCGTTGGTGGTGCAGCCCGCGTTCACGGTCAAAGCCGAGAATAGGAGCACTTTGGAACTCTTGGCAGAAAATGCTTTCATGGCTGATTGAGGTTCTAAAAAATATTGGTTAGTAAGACCAGAAATGCAACAAAGGGTTCTGCAAAGCGCCCCACAACAAAAAGAGTGTGCCACCAATCTCACTGGCCACCAGCGCCAGCATGAATATCAAGATGCCATTGCGTGGCATGGGGTGTTGACCCAATTTGTGAGGCTGTGCAAGTTGATTGTCTGGGCCATGCAAGGCCGCTTGAAGCAGGTATCCAAACACGGCGAGCCAAAAAAATGCAATTGCAAGGCCAGCGGCCAGCAGGTTTTGTGTGGCCGGGAAGGTGCTGAATTTGGCAAGCACGGCCAGTGTGATGCAGGCAAAGCCATAAAGTAGGCTGGCCCTGTGCGCAATGTCCAGGTAAGGGTGTGCTTGGGCTTGAGGGCTTGTCCACATCTGTGTAAATTTCCACAAGCCACTGAGTAGACCAACGGTGAGAAACAAGCCTGCATTGATGATGGCCAGGGCGGTGGCGGGTGCGATCTCGATCATGTGTGAAGTTGGGGGAGGGGGGTTAGTCGAATATGGTGGCCCCCTTTGTGGGAAAGACGCACCGCATGAAACGTTATTAAATAAGGCATCGCACAAATGCACAAGCAAAAGGGGATTCACATGGACGATTTCGCCAACAACTCGGTCGCATTGCCTGTACTTGGTGAGCTTGAATCCAAGCGCGAGTGGTTTGTCGGGGTGGTGGGGGCCGCGTTTTGTTACGGGGCTATTCTCTGGTTGTTGTAACCCATCTCCAACCAGCGTTCCAAAAGTAAAAAGCCCTCGAATGGATTCGAGGGCTTTTTGCACTTCTTGAGCAGCCGGTTGCTTATACAGATGCCTTGGGTGCAGCGGCTGCGCGCTTTGCGCGTGGTGCAGCTTTTTTGGCTGCAGGCTTCTTGGCGGCGGCTTTCTTGCCTTCGGTTTTCACGCCGATTTTCTGAAACAGCTGTTCAGCAATTTGCTCAGCTTGTTCAATGGCTGGCTTCAGTGTTTCGTTTTTTTTTGCTTGTTCCAGGGCAGAGGCGCCCATGGTGATGGCGTTCTCGGTGAGTGACTCGGCCTGGGAAAGGGCCAAGGCTGCGTAGGAGAAACCTTTGTCGATCACAACAGGCAGTTGGGTTTCAAACAGCTCTACACCTTTCTGCGTGTAAGCTTGGCTCACGCCAACAACCTTTTCCAGGCCTTGCTTGAGTTCGGTGCGGGTGCTTACAACGATGGGCTTGTCGGCCAGAGGCAGCTTTTCAGCGGCAGTGAATGCATTGCCCAAACCCTGCGACAGCAGACCAAACTGGGCTTGTACCAGGCTGTTCAGGGCCTTGGAGGCGGCCTGATGTTGAGCCTTCAGCTCGGAGTTGGTTTTGGTGAGCAGCTCAGCTGTTTTTTCGAAAGCGTACATCGTGTTTCTCCTTGGGTAGCGGGTATCAAGTTTCGTGACACTTCGCACTATAGGGAAATCGATTACACAATAAAAGGTTTTGAACCTGAGGCTCTACACTAAAAATCC
>DASUEF010000280.1:0-18155 GCA_036275215.1 Limnobacter sp.
CCTTGCTGTACAATCCGGCTTCTTATTCACCGAATCTCTTGCAAAACCGCTTCAGGCTTCGTTCTGCGCTGCGTCTCGTGCAGCAGAGAAACGAGATTATGCACACCTATTTCCAACCTGTCAAACACTTTTGGCGAAAAACTTTTAAATTCTTAGCCCATGAAAGTACATCCAAGCGTAAAAATTCTTCAGTCACAAGGACTTGGAAGCAGAAAAATTTGTGAAAAAATTTTTTGGGAAAGCGATATTTTTCGAGATCATATCCGCTTGAACCCAGAAATAGACCAAATTAATTACGGCGATAGGCTTGAAATTGATGGTTTGCTGCTGGAAATTACAGAGTTCAAGTATTTGCTGCTGCACAAACCAGCCGGCTATGAGACCTCACAGAAGCCTAGTCGACACCCCTCAGTCTACGATTTGCTGCCATCACACTATAGGGCACGAGGAATTCAAGCTGCCGGTCGCCTAGATGTGGATACCACTGGGTTACTGATCCTTTCTGACGACGGGCATTTTATTCATCGCCTGATTAGCGGGAAGACGGGTGCCAAATACAGTATTGAGAAGATTTACCAGGTCACGACGGCGTCCCCCTTCACTGAGGAGCAGCGGCTAGCATTGTTGTGCGGGGTAAATTTGAACGATGAGCCAGAACCGATTGCAGCCAGCCAGGTGACCCAGTTGGATGCATGCACCATTGAGCTAGGCATTACGACGGGGAAGTATCACCAAGTTAAACGAATGCTGGCGGCCGCAGGTAACCATGTTGTGGCTCTGCACCGTAAGACGGTTGGGCCTTATGCCTTGCCGGAAACGCTGACACCTGGCCAGTTTTGTGAACTGGATCCATCCCTGCTGGAGCAATACTCAACCAGTTCCTAAAGTCCACCTGGGCCAACTGGAAGTCTCTTGCTTGATCAATGACTTCGAGTACAATACGGGACTTCCTTTTTAGAACCCCTCATTCTCATGAAAATTGCGCAAGAAGTCCGCACCGGCAACGTAGTCATGGTGGGCAAAGACCCCATGGTGGTATTAAAAACTGAATACAACAAATCCGGCCGCAACGCCGCTGTTGTGAAAATGAAGCTGAAAAACCTGCTGACTGGCGCAGGCATGGAAAGCGTCTACAAAGCAGACGAGAAATTTGAATTGCTGGTTTTGGACCGCAAAGAGGTAACCTACTCATACTTCGCAGACCCAATGTATGTGTTCATGGACGCTGACTACAATCAGTTTGAAGTGGAAGCTGAAAACATGGGTGACGCCCTGAACTATTTGGAAGATGGGATGGCGTGCGAAGTGGTGTTTTATGATGGCAAGGCACTGTCGGTAGAGCTGCCAACAAGCTTGGTTCGTGAGATCGAATACACAGAACCCGCCGTTCGAGGCGACACCTCTGGCAAAATCATGAAAGCGGCTCGAATCAAGCCCACAGGATATGAAATTCAGGTGCCTGCCTTCGTTGAGATTGGCGACAAGATTGAAATTGATACCCGCACGGCCGAATACCGCAACCGCGTGAAATAAATACCAATCAAAGTTGATTTGAAAAGGCCCCAGCAGGGGCCTTTTGTTTTTTTTGGGGGGGGTGAAACATGCATGTGCTGATCATATGCAAAGTAATCGATAACTTTGGGGATGCGGGCGTTTGTTTACGACTGGCGCGGGCTATTGCCAAACAAGCCCATTCGGTGACTTTAATTCACGACAATCCGATGGCATTTGAAAAGCTCTTGGAATGTGAGCCCCCAGCGCATTTGAAACTCTTGAACGCATTGGATGAGGGGTATTCGATCGAGAGCCTTCCTACACCGGATTTGATTGTTGAACCGTTTGGTACATCCGCTGAACATGTCACGCATCGACATGAGTTGCCTTTAAAAACACATTTTCCCGACTGTCCTTGGGTGCTTCTGGATTACTTGTCCGCAGAAACCTGGGTGGAAAATTTTCACAAAAGCCAATCGATTGACCCACGTACTGGTCACCGTGTGACCTACTTCTATCCTGGGTTTGGGAATCACACAGCGGGTTTGATTCACTGTGATGCGCCACCCATGGAGCCTCTTCAAAGTGTTGACAACAGGGGGAACCTGAAGCTGTTTGTGTTTTGCTATTCAAATGCACCGCTGGACGCTTTAATGGCAGCAACCATCGAATCTGGCGATCAAATCGGTTTTGCGAGCGCAGGCGATCGGATGATTGAACTGCCCGACCATTGGCAGGCGCTGCCCTTTTGCCCGCAAATAGAATTTGATAAGCGACTGGTGGAGCATGATGTTTTATTTGTACGGGGAGAAGACTCTTTTGTTCGCGCTCAGTTGGCGGGAAAACCAATGATTTGGCAAATTTATCCCACGGACGACGGTGCTCACGCTGCAAAACTGAAGGCGTTTTTCGATATTTACAGCGCCAATTGGGCAAAACCAGAACAAGAGGCCATGTGGCGTTTTTGGCAGCTATGGAATCGATTGGACGACACCCAGGACTTTGTAAGCACGTGGCTTGAGGTGCGCTCAAACTGGCCCACACTCCTGCAGCATGCCATGCGTTGGAGGAGGCAGTTGATGCAAGGCCCCGAGCTTGTAAAGGAACTTCTGACATGGCGTGATCAGCAGACTCCTACTTTCGATAAATAGCTTGATTTAAAAGGCTTTTATTCAGAAAAGGAATGCACTCTTGGCAGTGGAAACTGGGTTCAAGTTCAATGCTTGGATTCAACCATGCTTTCCTTTCTTCTATCGATCTCTTTGGGTTTCTCTGCAATCGGTCTGGATGATCTGCCCGCTGAGCGCGTGGAGCAGATTGCAAAAGTGGTGATGGCCGATTTGCAACAAGACATGCGTGTCAAACCTAGCCTTGTTGTGACTGAACGCCCAGAGGCAACTCCTTTGGGTGCAATCAGCTACGCGAATGGAAAATGCGTGGTGATTGTCAACACCAATGTGGATGCGTGGGCACAGTGGGGTCGCTTCCTGAATCGGGCAAACACTTCAGACTGGAATGCGATTGTGGCCACCTCAGTGGCCCATGAGATGGGACACTGCCTGAGAGAAAGTCGCGACTTTGTTGCTAGCTTCGATGTGGATGAGAAACAGTTCCGGGGTCTTCGTAGCACCGGGGGCTTGGGGCCCGCACCGGAGATGGTGTACAAGCAGGAGCTTTTTGCCGATACCGTCGCCATGATTTACGCAATAGAAAACACCGGTGACAGAGCACCGAATGTCATTCAAACCATGGTTCGTGCACGAGCCCAATACAGTGCAACGGACCCCACTCACAATACGGCTGATGTGTTACAACGCGTTTTGGTAAATCCTGTGCGTCGCCAACAACACGAAAGCGTGGGCGAGGCTGCCATGCGATTGCTCGCAGCACTTTAGGCAGACGGCTTGTCTTCAGAGTGAGTTTGCTGGGGATCTGTTGTGCCGGCGGCACGTGGGAAGGCCGCATCATAGACTTGGGTGAGATGCGAGAAATCGAGCGCGGTATAAACCTGGGTGGACGCGATGGATGCATGGCCCAACAATTCTTGAACAGCCCGAAGATTTTGAGACATTTGCAACACATGCGAGCCAAAACTGTGTCGTAGCATGTGCGGATGCAAATGCTGAGTCAACCCCGCTTGAAGGCCATGTCTCTGTACGTCCAATTGAGCCTGCCGGACCGACAACGGTTTGCCCCTGACTGAGACAAATAGGTGTGCAATATCGCGACCATCTGAGCATTTTTCCAGATGAATGCGCCGACACGAAAGATAGGTCTGAAGAGAATCCATCAACGATTCAATGATCGGAATTACACGGGTTTTACTGCCTTTCCCCGTCACCCGAATCATTGCTTGCGACATGTCAATGTGAGACAACTCGCTGCTTTTGGCATCCACAATCAGGTTCAATGAGAGCGCTTCACTGATTCGCATGCCGGTGCAGTACAGCAACTCAATCAGGAAACGTGCTTGGCGGGCAGAGAAGCTTTCCGACTTTGGAGGCTGTAATAGGCCACTGACCTCGTCAACGCTCAGGGCCTTGGGCAGAGCTTTGGGCACCTTGGGGGTTTTTAGCCCGTCCGTTGGATTGGTTGCGATTTGCCCCTGCGCAAGCAAGTGCCTGAAAAAACCTCGCCAACTGGAAGCCATGCGAGCAAGACTTCGGGGGGCAACGCCAGCAGCGTGGCGTCTGCCCAGGATTGTTTTAAGCTGCTGAGGGGTCAGTGTAATGACATCGCCCCCCAGCTCAGCCAAATCACGCGCAACTGCTGTGACCGTGTGAGGACTCTGACGCCGCTCTAGCGCTAGGTGATCCAGATATTGCTGAATCAGCCTTTGAGAGGCTGTAGGCGACTTAGCGCTGCACATGCAATTTCAGCCAAAGCATTGAGAAAATCTTTTTCGAGGGTGGGTGCGAACCGGTCTTTGTCGGGCGAACCGAAACCCAACAATCCAAAGCTTTCGGGGCTCGCGCCTATCCGCAACGGAATCAGAACCACGGAGCGAGGGGCGGACTGTTCTTCCTTGAATACGGACAGATCTGGCGCATCTTCGGCAAATCCGCAATAAAGCCCAGGCATTTCATCAACCTTCTCTTTGAGCTTTTCGTCCGCTGCGTTTTCCTGACACCAAAGGCGCAACCCCACCATGGGCACCATAAAATGCTTGCGAATTTGATCGACAAGCACCAACGGCAGCTGATCTGGAGACTTCACCATCAGCAGTGATCGGCTAAGGTTTTGAAGATTGTTGATGATGGCTTGGTTTTCCACCGCAGCATGGGTCATTTCAACCATGCGATGTTCTAGCGCTTTGACCTTGTCGCGCATGGTTTGAACCTGACGCTCATGGAGCGAGGCCACATTGCCGTGGCTTTGTTCCGGCAAACGAATGAACGCCAAAATACCCGGGTTCTTGATCAGAAAATCCGGGTTGGCCTTGAGAAAATCGGCCACCTGAAGGGCTTCGTCGGTCATAGATAAAACTCTCCTTCAAATACTGTTTGTGCGGGGCCAGTCATAAGCACATCGCTGTCCTCATGCCCAGACCATTCGATGGTCAGCGTGCCCCCGGCTTTGATGATGTCTACACGTTCGGAAAGCAAACCCATTTTCATGCCGCACACGGCAGCCGCGCATGCACCTGTGCCACATGCCAAGGTTTCGCCCACCCCTCGCTCGAACACTCTGAGATGGGCGCGACTTTTGTCCACCACATGCAAGAAGCCAACGTTCACTCGCTCAGGGAAACGTGGGTGACTCTCCAGGGTGATTCCGAGATTTTTCACCATGTGGTCTGAGGCGGGATGATCGAGCTGAATAACCACATGGGGGTTGCCCATGCTGGCCACACTGACCCAAAGGTCTTGTCGGCCCACGCCTGCGTCGACGGGCAGGAGGTATTGCGTTATAGCCCCCACCTGGCGTGTTGAAAGACCCTCTGCAACAAAAGGAATTTTTGAGGGCTCAAAGATGGCAGGTCCCATGTTGACCTTGACCCAGTTGTGACGAATCAGCTCAGGCTCAATGACACCGGCCTGGGTTTCTACCCTGATTCGTTGTTTGTTGGTGAGACCCTTGTCAAATACATACTGTGCAAAACACCGCGCTCCGTTGCCACACTGCTGAACCTCCTGCCCATCTGCATTGAAAATGCGGTATTTGAAGTCACAGTTTGACTGAGACGGCGACTCCACGATGAGCACTTGGTCAGCCCCCACACCAAAGTGACGATCTGCAAGCCTTTTGACCAACTCCGCATTGAGCGGCAAGTCTCCCTGAAGATTGTTGAGCACAACGAAGTCGTTGCCCGCACCGTGCATTTTGGTGAAAGAAATAGGTTTGGCGTTTGGCATGGCTTGCAATCGGGATAAATGTAAATTTGTTCGCTGGTCTCAGTATATTCTGGGTTCGCCCTGAGGCCTCGTTTTGAAACGCTTGTGCAACCAAAGGTATTGCGCGACGTTGTCTTTTACCCAATCCTCGATGCAATGATTGATGTATTGCGTGGAAGATTCCTCGTTTTCAAGAGGAAAGTCTTCTAATGCCGCGTGAATACGGACCGTGTATCGACCAGATCCATATCGGGTGGTCACAGGTATCACTCTGGCCCGCAACATTTTGGATAACCGGGACACCGCCGTCACGGTGGCCGCTCGTACCCCAAAAAACGAGACAAACACCGAGTCACGTTCTCCAAAATCCATGTCGGGCAAATAGTAAAGGGGACGCCCCTGCTTCATGGCTGCCACCAAAGGGCGAACTCCCTGCTGGCGAGAAAGCAACAAGGGTTTACCGAATTTAGAGCGCCCGGCGAGGATGAGTGAGTTCAAGTCAGGATTTTTTTGGTTGGAGTACATGGTTACCATGTCGACTTCCATACACAACCTGGACCAGGCTGCGTCCAATCCCAAAAAATGCGGGGCCAAGAAGATGGTTGGCTGACCGTCCGCCAGTGCCTCAAGCACCTCAGGATTTTCAATCTGGACTCGATCACGGACGACGCTAGAACGACCATCCCAAAGCCATGCTCGATCCAAAAAAGTACGGAGGTAAAAATACATGTGTTGTATCGCCCAAAGTAGGCGAGCAGACGGACTCACATGAGGAAAACACAACTTCAGGTTGGTCAAAGTCACTGTACGACGCTCTTTGGCAAGCGCAAACAAAATGAGTGTCAATAGGACGGCCAGCGAGGAAGAAACCGCTCGGTAAAGCCCAAAGGGCAAGCGTCCGAGCGAAAACCAGACAGAAATCAACAGACGAGTCAAAAGCTTCCCCTGAAATTGGACTTGGGAGGTTTGTATCTTTCGTAACCCCAATAATATTGGTCTGGGTATTTCATGATGAGCGCTTCCATGGCCCGATTGACTTGTGCCGCCGCTTCAACAGGATCGGTCGCAAGCTGCTCCGGGCCAGGGTACAACTCAAGAGTGAAACCAGCGCCATTTGGCTTGCGTACACCGGCAGCCAAAACGATTGCAGCACCGGTGGCTTGCTGCAGGCGCCCAGGCAACGTCATGGTGTAAGCTTGTTCCCCAAACATCTCAGCCCACACGCCCTCACCCTCAGCTGGTACTTGATCGGGCAACATTCCAACCGCCTCCCCACGCTTGAGTGCTTTGAGCAAAATCTTTACACCAGCAATGGTAGTTGGTGCGATGGCAACGTTGTTGCGAGCCCGACTCGCTTCAATAATCTGCTGAATTTGCGGTTTTCGGTTTGGACGGTAAAGTACGGTGATGGGTGCACGCGTCGAGAAAACCTGAGCCGTGGACTCGAAACTGCCCATGTGCGGGGTAAGAAAAATAATGCCCTTGCCCAGGGATTGTGCATGTTCGACAACATCCCAATTTTTGATGTCGGTGACTGCGGCTGCCCCGTCCAGGGTCGATCGGCCCCATAGAAAAGGCAATTCCATGAGGGCCATGCCAGCATGAGACACGGAGCCCCTCATGGCCCGAAGTCTTGCATGCTCGTCGTCTGGGAAAGCAATGCGGGCATGCTGCTCGATTTTGAATCGATAGCCCGCTGACAAGCCGTACACGGCCCAACCAAGAATGGCTCCCAGGCCATGCAACAATGGCAGAGGCAAACGTGCAAGAACATTGAAAACGAATTTAACCATGGCGTGATTGTAACGAGTCTGGTCTTTCGCAGTGAACGCGTCTGTTGTATATTCACGCAGTTCGCTGAGTTAATTGGACAACTTGCGGGGCGAACGAAAAAAATTCCGCTAAAGCGTCGCCGAGCTTCAAAAAAACAGGTCGGCCTCGCCTAAATCCTTGTTTTTTTGGAGCTTTTTCATGTCGAACGAATTTTTTTTCACTTCCGAATCTGTTTCAGAAGGCCATCCCGATAAGGTGGCTGACCAAATTTCTGATGCGGTTCTAGATGCAATCCTCGAACAAGACCCCACTGCCCGCGTGGCAGCAGAAACCCTGACCAACACTGGATTGGTGGTGATGGCCGGTGAAATTACCACCAGCGCTCAGGTGAATTACATTGACGTGGCCCGAGACACTCTCAAGAGAATTGGATACGACAATGGCGACTATGGCATTGACTACAAGAGCTGTGCCGTGATGGTGTGCTACGACCGCCAAAGCCCGGACATTGCTCAAGGTGTGGACAAGGCGCATGACGATGGCCTGGACCAAGGCGCCGGAGACCAGGGCCTGATGTTTGGGTATGCCTGCGATGAAACCCGTGAATTGATGCCCCTGGCGATCAGTCTTTCTCACCAGTTGGTGCAGCGCCAAAGCCTGCTTCGCAAGGATGGCCGCTTGGCTTGGCTACGTCCAGACGCAAAATCCCAAGTCACTGTGCGCTACGTGGATGGCAAACCCCACGCAATTGACACCGTGGTGTTGTCTACCCAACACGCACCAGACATTGAGCTGGCCGAGCTGCGGGAAGCGGTGATCGAAGAAGTGATCAAGCCGGTGTTACCCAAGGAGCTGGTCAAGGGCAACATCAACTTTTTGGTTAACCCAACAGGCCGATTTGTGATTGGTGGTCCACAAGGCGATTGCGGGCTAACTGGGCGCAAGATCATCGTGGACACCTATGGCGGTGCGGCTCCACACGGTGGCGGCGCGTTTTCAGGCAAAGACCCATCCAAGGTAGATCGCTCTGCGGCCTATGCGGGACGTTACGTGGCAAAAAACGTCGTAGCTGCCGGCCTTGCAGAACGCTGCTTGGTGCAGGTGAGCTACGCGATTGGCGTTGCTCGCCCCACGTCGATCATGGTGAACACCTTTGGAACCGGTAAAATTTCCGACGCAGCCATCACCGAATTGGTTCGCAGCCATTTCGATCTGCGCCCCAAGGGGATCGTGAAAATGCTTGATTTGCTGCGCCCCATCTATGCGAAGACGGCTGCATATGGGCACTTTGGCCGCGAAGAGCCAGAATTTAGCTGGGAACGCACAGACAAAGCGGATGCTTTGAAAGCGGCTGCTGGGCTCTAATCCGTTCATGTGAGGGGATTTCCCCTCACATGGGGTGACGAATGCGGCTATCGCTGCTAAAATCGCAAGGTTCGAGGAGCGTTGCGACACCGCTATTAAGTGGTGCTAGGCTCGAACAGGAAACAACAACGGCGCTCACGCTTCTTTCTTTTTGAACTTTATAAAGGAGGGCGTGATGAACGCCATTGTAAAACCTCTCACAGCCACTGGCGAACACGATTTTTTCGTCAAAGACCTGTCCGAAGCTGATTTTGGTCGCAAAGAAATCGCAATTGCCGAGACCGAAATGCCAGGCTTGATGGCAATTCGTCAGGAATACGCTGCCAGCCAACCCTTGAAAGGCGCGCGAATCACTGGTTCATTGCACATGACCATCCAGACTGCTGTGTTGATTGAAACGCTGGCGGCCTTGGGGGCTGAAGTGCGTTGGGCTTCGTGCAATATCTATTCAACACAAGACCACGCTGCTGCCGCAATTGCTGCTGCAGGCATCCCTGTGTTTGCATACAAAGGCGAGAGCTTGAAGGATTACTGGCATTTTACCCATCGCATTTTTGAATGGGCTGATGGCGGCTACTCCAACATGATTTTGGACGATGGCGGCGATGCGACACTTCTCTTGCATTTGGGGGTGAAGGCTGAGAAAGATCTCTCTGTCCTGGCCAACCCAGGCAGTGAAGAAGAGATTTGCTTGTTCGATTCGATCAAGGACACCCTGAAGAAAGATCCTCAGTGGTACTCCAAGCGAATCGTTCACATCAAGGGCGTGACAGAAGAGACCACCACGGGTGTGCACCGCTTGTACGAAATGCACAAGCGCGGCGAATTGGCTTTCCCTGCCATCAACGTGAATGACTCGGTGACCAAGTCCAAGTTTGACAACCTGTATGGCTGCCGCGAATCTTTGGTGGACGGTATCAAACGTGCAACCGACGTGATGATTGCTGGAAAAGTGGCTGTGGTTGCTGGCTATGGTGACGTGGGCAAGGGCTCTGCCCAAGCGCTGCGTGCTTTGTCTGCGCAAGTCTGGGTAACAGAAATTGACCCGATTTGCGCGCTGCAAGCTGCTATGGAAGGTTATCGCGTGGTGACCATGGATTACGCTTGCGACAAGGCTGACATTTTTGTAACCGCCACGGGCAACAAAGACATCATCACCCACGACCACATGGCCAAGATGAAAGACCAGGCGATTGTGTGCAACATTGGCCACTTCGACAACGAGATCGATATTGCCAGCGTCAAGAAGTATCAGTGGGAAAACATCAAGCCCCAAGTCGATCACATCATTTTCCCAGACGGCAAGCGCATCATCATGCTGGCCGAAGGTCGCCTGGTGAATTTGGGTTGCGGCACAGGCCATCCCTCATTTGTGATGTCTTCCAGCTTTGCCAACCAAACCATCGCCCAGATTGAGCTGTTTACACAAACCAGTAAGTATCCGGTCGGCGTATATGTGTTGCCCAAGCACTTGGACGAAAAAGTAGCACGCTTGCACCTGAAGAAGATTGGCGCCCAGCTCACCGAGTTGAGCCCAAGCCAAGCATCCTACATTGGTGTGAAGCAAGACGGCCCTTACAAGCCTGACCACTACCGCTACTGATGCCCTGAAGGAAAAACCTCTCCTTGCGTGCAGACATTGCGCTAGTGGAACGTGGCCTGTGCACCAGCCGTGCACAGGCCCAACAATGCATTGAAAAGGGGCGGGTTTACTACCGCCCCTCTGCACTTGCAGGGTGGATCCTTGTTAGAAAGGCCTCTCAAACGATTGAAGTCCATCAATCCCTCGAACTCAAGACCTCAGAGGAACCGGAATTCGTTTCACGAGGGGGACTTAAATTGCTGGGTGCCTTGCAAGATTTGAGTGTGAATCCCAAAGGACTTAGGTGCCTGGATGTGGGGCAATCCACAGGTGGGTTCACCGATTGCCTGTTGCAACAAGGCGCAGCAAGCGTGGTGGGTTTGGATGTCGGTCATGGCCAATTGCACCCTACGCTCAAAGTGCACCCGCAGGTACACGCCATTGAAGGGGTGAATGTGTACAAAGCCAATCCAGCAGAAATCATGGAAGGTCTACAACAAGCCTGCCCTGATTTTTTGCCCTTGCAACTGGTGGTGGCCGATTTGTCTTTTATAGCGCTGCGCAAAGTGCTACCGCATTTGGCTGAGCTGATGCCGGCGCCCTGCTCTGCCATACTGCTGGTAAAACCTCAGTTTGAGCTGGGCCCGGAACACATTGGCAAGCATGGTTTGGTTAAAAACCTGGAATCGCTGTTGCCAACCATAGAGAGCGACATGACCCACGCCAGTTTGGCTTTGGGTTTGGAAGTGAAGCGTTTTTTGCCTTGCCGCATCCAAGGAGGTGACGGCAATCAAGAGTTTTTTCTCCACCTGGAAAAACACCCATCCAATTTGCAAGTTTCATCATGAATATGAACATCAGCTTTGAATTTTTTCCAGCCAAAACTGAGGAAGGTGCAGCCAAGCTGCAAACCACCTGCGCACAGCTGGCGCAGCGCAAACCAGAGTTTTTTTCTGTTACTTTTGGTGCGGGTGGTACCACCCAAGACGGCACACTGAGCACGGTGCTCAACATTCAGAGCATGGGGCATGAGGCTGCGCCCCACTTGTCGTGTGTGGGAGCAAGCCGCGAAAAAATTCGCGCCCTGCTAGATACTTACAAATCCCATGGCATCAAACGAATTGTTGCACTTCGCGGTGATTTGCCATCTGGCACCATGGGCAGCGGCGATTTCCGCTACGCCAGTGAACTGGTTGAGTTTATTCGTGCCGAAACGGGGGATCACTTCTTTATTGAAGTGGCTGCCTACCCCGAAACCCATCCCCAGGCCAAAAGCCCGGCGTCTGATGTGGACGCCTTTGTGCACAAGGTGAAATGCGGAGCCAACTCTGCAATCACCCAATATTTTTATAATCCGGATGCTTTTTTATATTTCAGGGATCAGGTGCAAAACCGGGTGAATATCCCTCTCATTCCGGGCATCATGCCAATCACGAACTACAGTCAATTGGCCCGCTTTTCAGATGCATGTGGCGCAGAAATTCCCCGTTGGATTCGGAACCGTCTTCAGCATTTTGGCGATGATCGCGAGGCAATCCGCTCATTTGGACTGGAGGTGGTGACAACCCTGTGTGAAAGCCTGATTCGCGAAGGGGTGTCAGGGCTGCACTTTTACACCATGAACAATGCGCAACCCACGCTGTCTATTCTGGACAGTTTGGGCTACTGAAAACCTGTCGTGGTGTTGACTCGGATCGTCTCGTGCTCGGTGATGATCATGTCCAGGGGACGGTCATGGGGCTCAGCAAAATTCTCCTGAGCCTCGGTCGCCGCGAAGGCAATACCGATGGTCAAAGGTTGATTTGGAAGGCTAGATAAAGTTCTGTCATACCACCCTCCCCCATAACCGAGTCGATAACCACTGCGGTGAAACCCCAAGCAAGGCACCACGATTACGTCAGGAATTGACCACTCCAACTCAGCCGGCACTGGAATGCCATACCGGCCAACAACCAGCGGCCCAGCCGCAAATGTTTGGGCAAACCTCAGCAGCGAACCTGTTGCAGTATCGCAACAGACGGGCAAAGCCCAAGCCGTATCTTGCAACGCACGATGCTTCATAAGTGCCAACAAATCTGGCTCTCCGCGAGTGGGGTAATACAGCGCCACAGTGCAGTGCACGCGGCTTTGGAGTACATTAATCAATAGGGCCTGCATTTGGTCATTGGCCATCAGTCTGCCAACGTTATCCAACTGCTCGCGATGCGCCAAGGCGCGCTGCCTCAACGACTTTTTAAGCTCGGACACGATGAATTTCACCCATTTGATTACTCGTTTACTCTGTTCATCGGCGCTAGGCCTTGGCCTAGTTGCAACGCATGCGCATGCCAGCGATACACACCAGGACTTGATCAAACAAATCAAATCTGCCTACAGCGATGGGCATTATGACAACTTTACACGGCTCGTATCACAGCTGCCGCAAAATCACCTTTTTCGGCCGTATGCTGACATTTGGCAGTTCCGCTTCTTTCAAAAAGGGCAAGAAAAACAGTTCCCAGATCGGGAATTGATTTGGCCCACTGAGGGTGTGCTAACTCTGCTTGAGAAACATGACAACACCTGGCCAGCGGAGACCTTGCGCAGAGACTGGTTAGAGCAATTGGCGCGATCGGGACAATGGGAGTTGTTTGTACAGCACCGCGACAAATTGAGATACAGACCAGACCAAGGAGTCGAATGCGCAGACTTGATGTACGCTGCGGAGCAAGGTCAGTTGATCCGTTATAAAGTGAATGCAGTGATCAGCCATGACAAGCGACTGCCCAGAACCTGCCGAACGCTACTTAAAAACCTGTATCGCATGGGGGGCATATCGGCCAACGACCTCGACAGGCACGTGCTGCACCTGGTGGCCGCCAATCAACTCAGCAATGCAATCAAGTTTGTAGACGATCTTTCTGACACCGCATGGGGGAGGTCCATTGACGTTAAAACTTTACAAAATGCAATGTCAAACCCCGATGGCCAGTTAAAACGCAATGCAGGGCTAGATGGAACCGATCTGTATTTGGCCGCAGCTCTGACACGCAAAGCCATTGAAGATTTCGACTTGGTTGCAAACGGCATAGAACGAAAACATCGTGAAACGCTCTCCAAATCAACGGAGCAGTGGCTTTGGGCGCACATTGGTTACCGGGCTGGCTTGGTCTGGAATCGGGATGCGTTGTCCTATTTCAGGCGCAGCAATCCCGACGTCATGAGCAACGAGCACATGGAGTGGAAGGTCAGAGCTGCGTTGCTAAATCAAGACTGGCCGCAGGTGTACCAAGCCACTCAAGAAATGAATCCTGAATTGAAAGAAGACAGGGCCTGGGTTTACTGGCGCGGTCGTGCACTGGCCGCCACGGGCAAGATCGTGGAAGCCCGCCAGGAATGGATCAAAGCCTCGCATCCGTTTTCATTTTACGGCAAGCTGGCCCATGAGGAACTCGGCAATACGATTCAGCCTCCTCCACGGCCCGATTTACTCACAGCGGCTGAGTTGGACAAAGCCAAATCCAACAAAGGATTGCAACGTGCCTTGATGTTATACGACGCGGGGCTACGCACTGAAGGATTTTGGGAGTTCAACCTCCAAGTTGCCCAAATGAACGATCGCGAGCTGCTTGCCGCTGCCACTTGGGCAAGTCGCAACCAGCTTTACGACCGTGCCATCGCGGCGGCAGATCGCACCGAGGTGCAACATGATCTATCGCTTCGGTATCTCACGCCGTTTCGCGACAACATGAAAGCCAAAACACAGAGCATTGGTGTGGACGAGGCCTGGGTGTATGGCTTGATCCGCCAGGAGTCCCGATTTGTAACCATTGCGAGATCGGGTGTGGGTGCCAGCGGTTTGATGCAAGTGATGCCAGCCACAGCAAAATACGTGGCAAAAAAAATTGGCCTGGCGGACTTTAAACCTGCAGACATCACAGAAATTGACACCAACCTCACCCTGGGCACCAGTTATTTGAAGATGGTGTTTGAGCAACATGACCGTTCACCCGTGCTTGCCTCTGCTGGATACAACGCGGGACCGAGCCGCCCAAGCTTATGGAAACGTCGATTGGGTGCAGGCCGGACCATGGAAGGGGCAATGTTCGCAGAACTCATTCCTTTCGACGAAACACGGGGTTACGTCAAGAATGTATTGTCCAACACCGTGGCCTATTCTCTGCTTTTGAACAATGGCTCGACACCTTTGAAACAAAGACTGGGTATCATTCAGGGGTCTGAATGATAAACGCTGAAGTGGTGTCATGAACAAATCAAAAAATGCCCTGGTGATTGGTGGATCTGGATTTATTGGGCAGGCGGTGTGCAATGAACTTGCCAAGCATGGGTACCGGATTACAGTGCCCTCCCGCCGCTACAAGAATGCCAAACACTTGCTAACCTTGCCGACATGCCAGGTGATTGAGGGCAATATTCACGACCGCGCCACACTGGGGCGTTTGGTTACGGGGCAAGACGTGGTGATCAACCTACTGGGGGTGCTGCACAGCAAACCGGGTAGACCTTACGGCCAAAACTTCCGCGTTAACCACGTTGAGTTTCCCAAGGCCTTGTGCACCGCCATGTCCAAACACGGCGTAAAGCGTATTGTGCACGTCAGTGCGTTGGGCGTGGGTGTTCAAAACCCGGCACCCTCCATGTACCTACGCTCGAAAACAGACGGAGAGGCAGCGGTGAAAGACAGCGGTCTGGGCTGGACCATTCTGCGGCCATCTGTGGTGTTTGGACGAGACGACAAATTTTTAAACACCTTTGCAAGTCTCGCAAAGCTCACCCCAGTGTTGCCATTGGCAGGTGCAGACGCGCGTTTTCAGCCAGTGGCCGTGGGTGATGTGGCCAAGGCTGTGATGCACTGTGTTCAAGACCCTGGCAAAGACACCTTGCACAACACCTATGATGTGGTGGGGCCAGAAATTTACACACTCAAGGAGCTTGTCCGGCTTTCTGCCCAAGCTGTTGGCAAACATCCCATGGTGTTTGGTATTCCAGATGCCCTGGGTAAAGCACAAGCCTTGTTGATGGAAATGGCGCCAGGAGAGCCGCTCATGAGCCGCGACAATGTGGATTCCATGAAAATTGACAACGTTAGAACATCGGGACGGATCTTCCCGCTGCCAATTTATGAAAATTTGTCTATGGTTGCCCCGGTTTACCTAAAAGCACGCCACTTGCCCTCGGATTTGGATGAATTCCGGCGCAGTGCCCACCGCCAAGACTAGCCCTTAAGCCTTGATTCATCGTACAATTTCAGTTTGAACAACGCAGCCGCCCCAAGTTTTGACATGGCTGCGTTTGCTTTTAGAGCCAAGCCTTTTTTACCGCACCACCGTTGAGAGTTTTGCCGTGACCGACTTCCTGATGAAAACCTATGCCCGTCAACCCATAGCCTTCACCCATGGGGATGGTGTCTGGTTGTGGTCTACCGATGGCAAAAAGTATCTGGATGGATTGGCTGGCATCGCTGTTAATGGACTTGGGCACAACCATCCAAAACTGGTCCAAGCGATTGCCAATCAGGCTGGTAAGTTGATCCACACTTCCAACTTATACGGGATTGTCGAGCAGCAAGAACTTGCAAAAAAGCTGTGTGAACTGTCTGGCATGCAAGAGGCATTTTTCTGCAACTCCGGCGCGGAAGCCAACGAGGCAGCCATCAAATTGGCCCGCCACTACGGTCACAAACGTGGTATCGAGAATGCAAAAATAATCGTGATGGAGCGTGCTTGGCATGGCCGCACGCTGGCAACGCTTGCTGCAACCGACAGCCCCAAGGCCAAGGTGGGCTTTGGCGAATTGCCCGGTGGATTTGTTCGAGTCCCCTACAAGAATTTTGCAGCCATTGAGCAAGCTGCCGATGAGCATCCGGAAATTCAGGCGGTGCTGCTAGAGGTCCTACAAGGCGAAGGCGGCATCAATGTGGCGGAGTCGGAGTACCTCCAGGCCCTGCGCAAGCTATGCACGGCCAAAGGCTGGCTATTGATGATTGACGAAGTTCAAAGCGGCATCGGTCGCACAGGCAAATGGTTCGGTTATCAACATGCTGGCATTCAGCCCGATGTGATCACCCTGGCCAAAGGTTTGGGGTCGGGTGTGCCGATTGGCGCCTGCCTAGCCGCAGGCCCAGCCGCTGGTGTGATGACCCCCGGCACGCATGGCACCACCTTTGGCGGTGGCCCACTTGTGTCGGCCGCCGCGCTGGCCACCCTGCAGATCATGGAAGAGGAGCACCTGCTGGAGCATGCTGAAGCCATGGGGCAGCTGATACGCGCTACCCTCGCACGCGAATTGGCTGGCATTGCCGGCGTGAAGGAAATTCGCGGTCGCGGCCTGATGGTTGGAATTGAATTGTGGAAGCCCTGCGCGGAGCTGGTTGCCATTGCACGGGACAAGGGATTGATCATCAACGTGACCAGAGACAATGTGGTGCGACTGCTCCCCCCCCTGGTGATCAAACAAGAAGAAGCCGAGAAACTTGCTGTGGAGCTTGCTCCGCTGATCAAAGATTTTCTGGCACAGACAGCCTAAGGAGAAACCGGCCAGCGAGTTGAGCCGGGAAGCACATGCCGATCAAACACTTTTTGCAGTTCAGCGACATCACCAAGGATGAGTTCGATTACTTGATGAACTCGACTCGGGACGTCAAGGCACGTTTCAAACGTTACGAGCCTTATTATCCGCTGCAAGATAGAACGCTGGTGATGATTTTCGAAAAGGCCTCCACCCGCACAAGGCTTAGCTTTGAAGCGGGCATGCACCAGCTCGGGGGCTCCGCCATCTACCTGAATACCAAGGACTCTCAGCTTGGTCGAGGCGAACCCGTCGAAGATGCGGCTCAGGTGATTTCACGAATGTGTGACATTGTGATGATTCGGACCTATGAGCAGGAAATCGTAGAACGCTTTGCTGCAAACAGTCGAGTGCCCGTCATCAACGGTTTGACCAACGAGTACCACCCCTGCCAAACACTGGCCGACATTTACACCTTTATTGAGAATCGGGGCAGCATTCAAGGCAAAACCGTGGCGTGGGTGGGTGACGGCAACAATGTGTGTGCCACCTGGCTCCAGGCGGCCGAATTGTTGGATTTCAAGGTCAATATATCGACCCCAGCCGACTACAACATTGACACCAGCAAAGTGAACATACAGGGCACTCACCATGAGTGGTTTGCCGACCCCATGGACGCATGCAAGGGGGCTGACATTGTGACCACCGATGTGTGGACCAGCATGGGGTTTGAAAAAGAAAACAAGGCGCGCATGGAAGCCTTTGCAGAATTCCAGGTGGATGCCGAGATGATGGGCGTGGCCAATCCCAAAGCCCTGTTTATGCATTGCCTGCCCGCGCACCGCGGGGAAGAGGTGTCTGCCGAGGTGATCGATGGCCCCCAAAGCGTGGTGTGGGACGAGGCCGAGAACCGTCTGCACACGCAAAAAGCATTGATGGAATTTCTTTTGTTGGGGCGTAAGTGATCTTGCGCTTTGCCTGCTAACCTTTTTTAGATTTGAGCATCATGAGTGACGTAAAAAAAGTAGTACTCGCCTACTCCGGCGGCTTGGACACCTCGGTGATCCTGAAGTGGCTTCAGGACAATTATGGTTGCGAAA
>DASUEF010000281.1:0-2961 GCA_036275215.1 Limnobacter sp.
GCCTGGAAAAACCGAATGACCACGCAGCTTCTCCAGGCCAATCTGGAAGCCGTGTAGTCAAAGGTCTTGCCAAGTTCAAAAACCGCTTACGCCATAGCCTGTATAAGATGTTAGGCCAAGTGTGTTGACGTAAGCCTTTCCAAGCGGAAAGAGGCTACTCCCCAATGAGTGTGGAGATGATATTTGACGCAAGATGATAAATCAAGGGTGTATGCAGAGAAGTCACACTAATTCATTACTTTTTGAAACTGCGATTATTTCCAAAAGTTAATTCAGCCTTAATTTTCGAACCCTAACCTGCACACATCAACAAGCAGGAGTTAGGCATGAAACCGTTTGAATACCACACCCGTCAGCATCACACCGGGTCGCTGCCAGTGATTCAGGAGCCCTGTGCAGATTCAAAAATTCGTCAGTTCATTGCCGATACATTCATGCATCACTACGGCGCCACCATCGAATCCTATTGCGACCGGTTGATTGGTGTTTGCTCGCCGCAAGGCACCATGCTGGCTGCAGCAGGATACAACCTTGCCGAAGAGGGTCCCCTGTTTCTGGAACAGTACCTTGACTTGCCACTGGAGAAGCAGATTCAGCAGCAACTGGGCATGGACATTACCCGGTCTGAAATTGCCGAAGTTGGAAACTTGGCTGCGCTTCAAGCTGGTGGTACTCGCATGCTGATTGAGTTGATGACCCAAAGACTGCATCAGCAAGGGCGTCGATGGGTGGCATTCACTGCCACCAAAAGCCTGATCAACAGTTTTCATCGCATGGGTTTGTCCCCCGTTATTTTGGCGCCAGCAAGCCCGGCACGTGTCAAAAATCCCAGCGCGTGGGGCAGCTATTACCAGCAAAACCCGCATGTTGCGATTGGTGATATTCAGCTTGGCCACGCCCGTCTGGGAGGCCAGCAATGAAGTTCAATTCTTTCTATTCATTGCTCGAACAGTACACGGGTGAAATCCACGAAGGCCCCAATCGGAAGTTTGATACCAACGCGCTGCGTGGGCAGGTTAAAGCCTGGATTACCCATTTGTCACAGAACCACCCCCTTGGGCAGGCAGTCGGGATTTTGGCTGACAATAGCCCCGCTTGGATTGCGTTGGACTTGGCTTGCGCCAATTTGAACATTGCCTTGGTGCCATTGCCTGCCTTTTTTACAGATGAGCAACTGAAACACGCCATACGCGAAGCGGGCATCAGCACCTTGGTCACTGACCATGGCCAGCGCGCGCAGCAACTTGGTTTTCAGTTGACTCCACAAAACCTGGATGCACCCATGCTGATGTTGCGCAGGTTGCAGCTCGACGGATCGACGCCCGCACAGATTCAGAAAATCACCTTCACCTCAGGCACCACCGGCGAACCCAAAGGGGTGTGCCTGACTGAGGCCCAGCAGTTGGCTGTGGCCGAGGGTTTAATGCACGCGACCGAAAGCCTGGGCATAAAACGCCATTTGTGTTTGTTGCCGCTCGGTGTGTTGCTTGAAAACATTGCGGGTGTTTACGCGCCCATGATGGCGGGTGCGGACATTGTTTGCCCACCGCCGGCGCAAACCGGATTGAAAGGCGCCGCTTCATTTGATGCGCAGCAATGCCTGGACACCATTGCAAGTTATCAGGCTGAAAGCATTATCCTTCTGCCCCAAATGCTGATGGCCTTGTTGCAAGCCAGTACACCCGGTGACAGCCGCTGGAAAAGCCTGAAGTTCATTGCTGTGGGCGGTGGCAAGGTGCCCATGGGCCTGTTGACGTTGGCCAAGTGGTTCAACTTGCCGGTTTATGAGGGTTATGGCCTAAGTGAGTGTGCCTCGGTGGTGTGTTTGAACACACCTGAAAACAACCGTCTCGGTACCGTCGGTAAGCCCATTCAAGGTGTCGAAGTGAAAGTGGACGCCGATCAGGAAATCTGGGTGAAAGGCAGGCACTTCAGTGGTTACCTTCACGATTTGAAAGCGGGCAAGGGTAATGCGCTTGCACAAGGCGAATGGTTGCCCACTGGAGACCTCGGCAAACTGGATGCAGATGGATACCTGACCATTCATGGTCGCAAAAAGAATCTGATCATCACCGGGTTTGGGCGAAACATCAGTCCGGAATGGCCCGAAGGCTTGTTGCTGTCCACTGGTTTGTTTTTGCAAGCCGCGGTGTTTGGCGAAGGTCAAACAGGCCTGACCGCCATGCTGGTGCTGCGCGATCCACGCGATGTGAACAGGGTGGACGACGCCTTGGCACAGATCAACCGCCAACTGCCTGATTACGCACGCATCTCGGCCCATCTGGTGATCGAGGAACCTTTTTCATTCAACAACGGATTGTGCACAGCCAATGGTCGCATACGACGAGACGCCATTTGGCAGGCCTACAACAGTCAACTCAACGGAGAAACAGCATGAGTTCATTTTTTCAAACCCTTCAGGTCAGTACGGAAAAAAGCCGCCAGCAACTGATTCAGTCAGCGATTATTCAGGACGCACTGCGTGGCGAAGTTACACGCGGGCAGTACCTGGCGTTCCTGGGGCAGGCTTACCACCATGTTCGCCACACCGTCCCTTTGCTAATGGCTTGTGGCAGCCGTTTGGGTTCCTCCTCACATGAATGGCTGAAACGGGCGATTACTGAGTACATTGAAGAAGAATATGGTCACGAGCAGTGGATTCTGAATGACATCGCCGCCGCGGGTGGCAACCCTGCTGAAGCGGCAGCTTCCAAACCCCACATCACCACCCAGGCTATGGTGGCTTATGCCTACCACCAAGTGGATCGAAAAAACCCGGTGGGCTTTTTTGGCATGGTGCATGTGCTTGAGGGTACCAGTACGGCATTGGCCACGTTGGCTGCCGAGAAAATCCAAACCAATTTGGCCCTGCCCGATTCTGCTTTCTCATATTTGACCTCGCACGGCAGCCTTGACCTGGAGCACGTCAAGTTTTTTGAAACCTTGATGAACCAGCTTACT
>DASUEF010000282.1:0-4079 GCA_036275215.1 Limnobacter sp.
GCGACCTTCAGGACAATCTGCCCGACCGTGCCGTGCATGAACGGTGACCCAGCGGGGCAGAGGCCCAGCCCGACCTCTTTTTTGGAGGGTGGGCCTCAGTTCAGGCCAGGCTCAGGGAGGGAATCACAGATTGGCCGTCGCCAAGGGGCATGGCCCCGGTGCGCTTCTGGGCCCAGGTCTCTTCAGGCGGAGCCAAGGGATCAACAGGTTTTCAGCGAGAAACAAGCCTCTGCTCGGCCTCGGGCCAGAAAGGTAACTCTCTCGGCCTGTGGCCATGGATGTAGCTCAGCCTCGGGCAAGTAACGAGGCTCGGCCTGTGGCCATAGATGTAGCTCGGCCTAGGGCCGGCAATAAGGTGGCGCATTCACTGCCTAAACAAGCACATGCCCCTGCCACGCCGCCAAGGCCTGCGCAGCGCGCTGGGCAACAACTGGTGCCACCCGTGCGCCGTCTTCAAGCCCCGCCGTGATCCAGGTGCCTCCCACCGCTTGCACAGCAGGGATGCTCCGCCACTCCGGCAGGTTGCTCACGGTGACGCCGCCAGTGGGCACCACGCGCGCACTGGCCAGGGCTGCGGTGATTCCGGCGAGGGCCTTGGGCCCACCCGCGGCCATGGCTGGGAAAAATTTCAATAGCTCGAAGCCCAGTTCCAAGGCGCGCATTGCTTCCGAGGCGGTCGCCACACCGGGCACCCAGGCGTGCTGGTGTTTCAGGGCATGAGCAGCCAGGGTTTCGGTTAGACCGGGTGAAATAAACAGGCTTGCGCCTGCGTCGGCCGCCTGTTCAAACTGCTCGGGTTGTAGCACAGTGCCTGCCGACAGCTTCATGGTTGGGAAATGTTTGGCAATGTCGCGTATGGCTTGCAGAGCATCTGGGGTGCGCAGGGTGATTTCCATTTGATCAATCCCGCCTTGCAACAGGCCTTCTGCGATTTCTAGCCCTTGCTTGGCGCTGCTTACCACCACCACAGGCAGCACGCCTTGCGACAGCCAGGTGTGCGTGTATTCAATGCGGTCTGGGGTGTGTGGGGGCTTGTTCATGGTGTTGTTTCCTCTGTGGATGCCATGGGTGCAAACAGGTTGCTTGCGCCCTCTTCGGCGCTGGTCACGGTGTTGCGCCACATCTGGAAGTAGGCGCGACCCAGGCTCACCGCCTGCTCGGGCGGTGGGTGTTGGTCCCGCATGGCCAGGTTGGCGGTGGTGCTGAGTTCGCCCGTGTTGGCATCCACGGTCACCAGGTCGCCATCGCGCAAGCGGCCCAAGGGACCTTGCATGTTGGCCTCTGGGCATACATGGATGGCCGACAGCACTTTACCGGATGCGCCGCTCATGCGCCCGTCGGTCACCAACGCCACAGCCAAGCCTTGGTCTTGCAACACGCTTAGGATGGGGGTGAGTTTGTGCAGCTCGGGCATGCCGTTGGCGCGAGGTCCTTGGTGAATCACAACCGCCACCACGGGTTGCGTCAATTCGCCACGGTTAAAGGCGTCAATCACGTGTTGCTGGTCGGTGAACACCCTGCAGGGGGCTTGCACGCGGCGGTGCTCTGCTTTCACGGCCGACACTTTGCACACGCCTCGCCCCAGGTTGCCTTGCATCAGGCGGATGCCACCGTCGGGTTGAAAAGGATCATGGTGTGGGCGCAGAACCGCCAGGTTGCGGGATTCGCTGGGTGCGCGGGTGGCAAATCGTTCTGCACTGGGCAACACCTCGCCCACGGTGTCGGCCATGGATTTGCCCCACATGGTGAGGGCACTGCCATCCACGAAGCCACCGTTTATCAGTGTTGCCAACAGTGAGGCGGTGCCCCCGGCGGCCTGAAATGCATTCACGTCCTCGCTGCCGTTGGGGTACACGCGCGTTAGCAAAGGCACCACGCTGGAGATGGTTTCCATGTCGGTCCAGTCGATGAGGTAGCCCGCTGCCCGGGCCACGGTGACCCAGTGAATGGTGTGGTTGGTGGAACCCCCAGAGGCCATCAGGCCGACCAGCGCGTTCATCAGCGATTGGGCATTCACCACGTGACCAAGCCGAAGGGCTGGGTTGCGTGTGGCGCTCTCAATGGCACGCACACTGTCTGCAATCAGCGCCTGCCGTTGGGGGCTTGTGGGCAATTCAAAGGCTCCTCCGGGGAACTGCAAGCCCATGAAGTCGAGCATCAATTGGTTGGAGTTGGCCGTGCCATAAAACGTGCAGGTGCCCGGGCTGTGGTACGCCTTTTCTTCCGATTGCAGCAATTCGTCGCGGCTGGCTTTGCCCTGCGCAGCCAGTTGCCTGACCTTGGCTTTGTCTTGGTTGGACAGGCCTGTCTCCATGGGCCCGGCCGGGATGAACACACAGGGCAGGTGCCCAAATCCCAAAGCGCCAATGAGGAGGCCCGGGGCGATTTTGTCACACACCCCCAGCAGAATGGCCGCATCAAACACATTGTGGGACAGACCAATGCAGGCAGACAGTGCGATCACGTCCCGTGAGAAGAGCGACAACTCCATGCCTTCGCGGCCTTGTGTGACCCCATCGCACATGGCGGGTGTGCCGCCCGCCACCTGGGTGGTGGCGCCGAGCTTGCGTGCGTGCTCGGCAATCGCCTGTGGGTAGTTTGCAAATGGCTGGTGAGCAGACAACATGTCGTTGTAGGCCGTCACAATCCCGAGGTGTGGGGCCTTGTGCAGGGCAATGGTGCGTTTGGCGCTGCCTGGGTAAATGGCTGTGGTGTGGGCCAGGTTGGCGCAACCCACAGCGTTGCGGTCTTGGGGCCCTTGGGGCAGGCTTTGCAGGTAAGCAGCACGCGTTTTTTTTGATCGCGCTTCGATGCGGTCACGCAATGCCAGCAGCTTGGGATGAAGAGAGGTGGCCATGTGTTTGCCCCAGTGAGGGTGTGTATGATGGGTTTGCCTTGGATGCTTATTTGTAACATAATTACATCAATCAGGCAAATTGTGTAATCTCGTTTCCTGTTTTTCCCATCCAATCGCTCTGTCACGGAGACCGTCATGTTGAGCCAAGCAAGCAGCCCTTCCAGCGACCAGGCCCCCTCGCCTGTGGACGCTTTCACCTTTGTGCTGCATGGGGCGGGGGGAGACCTGGCCAAACGCAAAATCATTCCAGCCTTGGCGCACCTGGCCAAAGCCGGGTATTTTGCGCTGCAGTCGCGGGTGGTGTTTGTTCAACGCGAACCGCAAACACCTGAGCAGGCGCTTGAAGGGGTGGACGCATTTTTACAAAAAGCCGGGGACGAGGCCGCGCGCCAAAGCCTGCCTGCGCTGAAGCCATTTTTAAGCACATGCCAATTGAGTCTGGGCGGTGCAGGTGCTGCCGCTGCCTTGAAGCAAGCTGTGGCTGGTGGGCCCGAGCCCGTGGTGCATTACGCCGCTTTGCCCTCCTCCCGGTTCATCGATCTGATTGATTGCCTGGACGAGGTGCGGGACCCCAATCGCCTTCGCCTGGTGCTGGAAAAGCCGCTGGGTTTCAACGCCCGCGAGTCGGCTCAAATTGAGGAGGCGGTGGCCCGAAAGCTGGACGAAACGCAGGTTTACCGCATCGATCACTACCTGGGCAAACAGGCAGTGCAAAACATGCTGGCCTTGCGTTTGGGCAATCGGATTTTTGAACCCTTGCTCACCCGCGAGCATGTGGCCCACGTGCAAATCACGGTGGCCGAAGATTTGGGTGTGGAAGACCGAGCCGGATTTTATGAGCATGCGGGCGCTTTGCGCGACATGGTTCAAAGCCACATTCTGCAGTTGTTGGCCATTGTGGCCATGGAGCCGCCCGTGTCCCTGGAGGCCAACTCCTTGCGGGACGAAAAGCTCAAAGTATTGCGCTCGCTCAAGGTGCCGCAGGTCACGGGCATCCCAGAGATTGTGGTGGGCCAGTACGGCGAAGGGTATGTGAAAGGCCAGGCGGTGCCGCGTTACCGGGATGAAAAAGGCGTTGCCTCCAACTCGACCACCGAAACCTATGTGTCCTTTCGCACCGAGGTGCAAACCTGGCGTTGGGCCGGTGTGCCCTTCCTGGTGCGCACGGGCAAGCGCATGCCTCGGCGGTTTGCAGAGATTGTGATCCAGTTTCGGGATGTGC
>DASUEF010000283.1:0-4262 GCA_036275215.1 Limnobacter sp.
AACACCAACACCAACTCCAACACCAACACCAACACCAACACCAACACCAACACCAACACCAACACCAACACCAACACCAACACCAACACCAACACCAACACCAACACCAACACCAACACCAACACCAACGCCAACGCCAACGCCAACGCCAACGCCAACGCCTACGCCTACGCCTACGCCTACGCCTACGCCTACGCCAGCCGGGGGCGAATCAGGTTTTACTGTGCTCAATCCTTCTTCAAGCGAAGTGAGTGGCGGCACAGCGTATGTGCGCATCGACAACCTAAGCTTGTTGAGCTTTGCAACCAATGGGAGCGATGCAGCTGGGTATGCGGTAGACCCCGATGTGGAGTTGGCCACCAGTGACAAAACCCCAGTGCTGAGTGTGAAGGGCTTGGCCTTGGTGGCAACCAGCACAAGCGATTTGAGTGCTGTGGCTGCAGACCCATTGGCTTATTTGCAGGACAGGCAACCCTCGGTGGTTTTGTCTGATGAGGGCGATTTGGCACTTGAGGCCTCTTGGGATTTGGGGCCGGTTGGCAAATTCGATTCACTGTCCATTCAGCCACGCCTACAAGACCTCGGGAATGTGTTGTCGATTGTGTCTTTAAATCTAGCCCGTGCAACACAAGCGCGTTTGGGCGACGACTCTGCACCGCCAGTGGTCGGTGTGCAGGTGGCGCCAGGTTCTGTTGGTGAGGCTGCATTGCCCATGGTGGGTACGTTTAACGGTGCCGCTCCCCCTGTACTTGCAGCCGATGCAGCAATCACCATGTTCACCAATGGTTTGGATGCGGGTGTGGCTCAGTTGTCTACCAGCCCGGCCCGGCCGGTGTTGCTGGCCTTCTCAACAGGTGCGCAAAGCACAGACCAAGCCATTCGCCAACACCTGCCAAGCGACGGTGAGCAAACCGCCACTGGCGACCTTGGGCGTTTGGCTGTGCAACTGGTCAATGCGCCGGTGGAGGCGATCAATGCATTTGATCAGGCCGTGGGCAAGCCCTTGGCTGGTGCCATCGGGGAGCAGGGGCTGCCAACCCTTCCGGCTGAGGCGTTGGCTGGTATCGCGGTGCTGCCCTCCGGTGGCTTGGCAGATGGTGCTGCCCTTGCCAAACAGCGTGTATTCCAGTCTGCCAGCAAGGTGGATCGCAACCTCGCAGAAATCACCATCAAGAGTTTTAATGCCGGATTTTTAATCGCCGGCAGCACATTGGGCGTATTGGCCAACGCATCAATGCTATCCAAAATGGCCTACAACACTGTGGAATCAGGAGATATCAACATCATGTCAACAATCACAAGAATTACGTCGGAGCGAGAGCAAGCCTTTGCCAACTACGCCCCGATCGCCGAAAATCTTGTAGCGTTCTCTGCAAATTTTGGAAGCGTCGATGGCGGCAATCCCACGCCGGGAAAATACCTTGACCCAGCAAGCTACATGCCTGAGGACGGCGGAGAAGATCCAGGTGGTGAAACCCCACCCCCCACCCCGGAGCA
Organism: Limnobacter sp.; assembly: GCA_036275215.1. Lineage (GTDB taxonomy): Bacteria > Pseudomonadota > Gammaproteobacteria > Burkholderiales > Burkholderiaceae_B > Limnobacter. The sequence goes on from DASUEF010000283.1 coordinate 1,498, forward strand.
AACTATTGCAGCCGCTTTGACGGCACCGCCTACCGAGGAGGGTTACTTGAACGGCGTACAAGAGGCAGTTGAAGCCAATGTATTTCCACTCACCAACGACGCCATAGGCAATGTGGCTTTGGATGCTTTGCCCACGTTTATCCAAGAAGCGCAAGTCGGTGAAGGTGCAACTGACTTTGGTGGCAACGTGGATGCACCCGCCGACACCGATTATGTGGAAGACAATTCGGGCGCCCTGGACACCGCTGACCGTGTGTTGTCTGAGCCAGCCAATGGCGCAAGGTTTTTGGGCGGCATGTTTGGCGGCGACGGCGGCAATGAGGGAGGGAGCACGGTGCTTGGGCCCCTCAATGAGAATGTGGACGACCCATTGGCCAGCGGCATTATTGGGGGTGTGGATCAATTGTTCACGGGTGTGGGCACCGCATTGAATGAAGTTGCCGATGGTTACGACGCCATGAGTGCAGCGGTTTACAGCGACGGCGAAGCCTTTCCGCCGGAAAACCCCCAAACTTATGAACCCGCCCTTGCCGGAGCAGCCATTTCTACACTGGAGGGGGCCGGTGGTGCACTCGCTGGTGCAGGCATGGGCTTTGTGGGGTTTTTGACCTCGCTTAACCCTGCGGCATAATCGTTCTTGATGTAACAAAGGCCTTCCGGCATTGCTTGTAGGCCTTTGTTTTTCACTCAAAAAGATTGAGAGGATTGGCGGTGCAGTCCAAGCTGGATCATCCAACCATTTTTGTTAGCCTCGCATCGTTTTGCGACCCTTTGCTTCAATTCACTTTGACGCAAATTTTTAGCAAGGCCACACACCCAGCCCGGGTTTTTGTGGGTGTGGTGGACCAATCCGCCGACAACAATCGGGAGTGGGCTGCGCAGCAAAGTTTTTACTCAAACCTTCGGTATCTACAAACCTCCCCAGTCGACTCACTTGGTGTGTCTTGGGCGCGCAATCTGGCTTTTGGCTTGTACCGTGGGGAGGATTTTCTGTTGCAGGTGGATTCGCACACCCTGTTCGATGTGGATTGGGATCAAACCCTCCTGGATCAAATGGCCAGCTTGCAAAAGCGTTTCAACAAGCCCTTGATCACCACTTATCCACCGCCTTTCGAATTGGACGCCGCCCACAATCCTGTGGCGCTTTACCCCAAAGACGACTGGGTTCACGTGCTGCGACCGCAACAAGGTGAAACTTTTTCGTTGAATAAACCCACCCTTGGATTTGCGGTGACTCATCAGCAATCGGAAGCTGATTTTTTGGAAGGTCACCACGTGGCTGGCGGATTCATATTCACCCGTGGTGGTTTTGTGGAGGAGGTGCCTTACGACCCCTACTTGTATTTCCACGGCGAAGAGCAAGCGCTGGCTTTGCGTGCCTACACCCACGGCTACACCATTTTGCACCCCAAAGGTTGCCACATTCCACTCTATCATTTGTACAAACAACCCAATACCGCGCACACCGGCCATCACTGGCAACAATCGCTGGATGCACAACGCCCAATCCGGTTCGATGCACTCATGCAGCAATCCAACAGGCGCTTGACGCGCTTGATCCAGGGCGATGTGTCCTTGGGCAAGTATGGGCTAGGCTGTCACAAAAGCGCAGCCCAATTTGCACGCGAGAGTGGCATCGATTACCAGCGTTTTGTGGTCGAATCGCCCCGCTTGCCAGAGCGTCCTTCGGCTTTGCGTCGAATCAGCACCGCGTTTGGGGATTTTGTAATACCGCGATGGGATGCGGTTGTAGCCAAGGCATTTGACAACGATGCATGCGCGGGCAGCGCCATCGAGTGGCTCATTAAACGGCTTGCCCCGGGTGCTTGGGTGTTGGAGGTGGGCAGCAGTTATGGTGAGCACACCGTGGCTTTGGCCCGTCAAGTGGGGCCAAGTGGCGGTGTAATCGCTGTGGAGCCTAGCATTCATTTTTCTTCTATCCTGCAGGCAAATGTGGCATTTAATTTGGTGGGCGATTGTGTGCAGGTCAAGCAGATCGCTTTGGGTGATGTGGTCTGCCGCCTGGGTTTTAAAGACCATTACGCAAGCCGGTCTGGCGCGTGCACCATACTTGCAGAGGCGGTGACCTTAGAGAAAGCGGATTATGCAGTGGAATGTCTCACCGTTGACAGCTTGACCCTGCCCGCACTGACCACATTAAAAATTAATACCAACGGTTTTGAAGCAGCGGTGCTTGCAGGTGCTGTGAATACATTGGCAGCGCACAAGCCAATCGTGATGTTGCCGCGGCGCTGTTTGCAAGTGCCGACCATTGTCGATTTATTCAATGCGCTTGAATACAGCATCCAGATTGTTGGTCACTCTGGCGCAGAGTCCATGCTGTGTTTGCCCGGGCATTTTGAGCCTGCAATCTAAATGCCCCAATGCTGCCGGGGCATCTTTTTTTTGTGGCGTTATGTCTCCCCCCTCGGCTGGTCGACAATCCCCGGCTCAATGCCTTGGTAACGGGGTGGCGTTGGTGCCACATCGGGGGAGTAGGGGAACGGTGAAGACTCGCACCTGACCATTTTTACAAATTCGTCTTCACGTTTTGGGAAGAAGATCTTCACCCATCCCTCTGGCTGTAGCTCAAAATGCATGGTGCCATCTTTAAAAATCATGGGCTCCACGCTGGTCGGTGGCACAATGCGCATCTTGATTGAATTGCCGTCAATCAAATACTCATCGACCTTGTTCAATTCTTCGTGGGGGTCACCGTCTACGTCGTCACGCCAATACACATACTTTTTGCCAAACTGGCTGTC
>DASUEF010000284.1:0-34826 GCA_036275215.1 Limnobacter sp.
CGCCAAGGGTTCGGCCCAGGGCTGTTCGCAGGGCCTCGGAGGGGTAAGTCACCGCGTCCGGGTTGTCACGTGCCTTCAAGTAGGGGTGAACCATGCCACCCTGAATGGGGCCAGGGCGCACAATGGCCACCTGCACCACCAGGTCGTAATATTGTTTCGGTTTCAAGCGCGGCAGCATGCCCATTTGTGCACGGCTTTCAATCTGGAAAACGCCAATGGTGTCTGCCTTGCAAATCATTTGGTAAGTGCTTGGGTCTTCCGCAGGGATGTCTTGCAGGCGTGTGGGCGCGCCGGGTTTTTGTTTGAGGGCCTCCAGGCTCAGGCGAAGCGCACTCAGCATGCCCAAGGCCAGCACGTCCACTTTCAAGAGGCCCATGGTGTCCAGATCGTCCTTGTCCCACTGGATCACACTGCGCTCGGGCATGGCGGCGTTTTCAACAGGGACCAATTCATCCAGGCTGTCGCGTGCAATCACAAAGCCCCCGGTGTGTTGTGAGAGGTGCCTGGGGAAGCCCAGCAACTGATCTGCCATGTGCAGACACTGGCGCACCGGCCCTTGCGAAGGGTCAATGCCTGCGCTGCGCAGGTACTCCAGGTTGAGTTGACGGGCGTACATGCCATCCTGGGATTTGGCGATTGCATCCACCAGGTCGGCGGGCAATCCCAAGGCCTTGCCCGCGTCACGCAGTGCCGATCTGGGCCGGTAAACCACCACACTGGCGGCCAGCGCAGCGCGGTGGCGCCCATATTTGCGATAGATGTACTGAATCACTTCTTCGCGGCGGCTGTGTTCAAAATCCACGTCGATGTCTGGGGGCTCGTTGCGCTCCCGGCTGATGAATCGCTCAAAGAGGTTCTCGAGTTTGTCGGGCCCCACCTCGGTGATGCCCAGGCAATAACACACCACCGAGTTGGCGGCTGAGCCTCGGCCCTGGCACAAAATGCCTTGCGAGCGAGCAAATTTAACCAGGTCGTACACCGTCAAAAAGTAGGCCTCATATTGCAGTTCGCCGATCAAGGCCAATTCGTATTCAATCTTTTTTAGTACGTGCTGTGGCAATCCCTGCGGATAACGGTTCAAGCCCTCGCGATGCACCAGTGCTGTGAGGTGCTGCAACGGGCTTAAGTGGGGTGGGCATATTTCGCGCGGGTACTGGTATTGCAATTCGCGCATGGAGAATGTGCATTGCTCAGCCAACGCCAGGGTGTTGTGGAGCAGGGCGGGCGGGTACTGTTCCAACAGTTCAGCCTGGGTGTGCAGCCGGTGCTGTGCGTTGGGCTGCAAGTGTGGGCGAGCCTCAGAAAGTGCGCAGTTGTGGCGGATTGCCGTGATCAGGTCGAGCAAGGGCTTGCGCTCGGCTGCATGCATCATCGCCATGTTGCTGGCCACCACGGGCACCCCATGCAGTTGTGCAAGCGTTTGCACATGGGCCAGCCAGCTGTGTTGGAATCCTTGAAAGCCCGCATGGCAAGCCACGGCCATGCGGCCAGCAAAACGTTTCGCGCACCAGCCTAGCAAAGCAGGGAACTGCGCGTGGGTGTGTGCTTGCGCTTGCAACACCAACAAGAGGCCGGGGGGCAAATCCGCCAGGTCTTTGTGGCTAAAGTGGTAATCTCCTTTGTTGGCACGTGCGCGGGCTTGGGTGATCAACCGGCACAAGTGAGTATAGCCAGTTTTATTTTTCACCAGCAGCACAATAGCCTGGCCTGCAAAGTCGCTCTGGCTGGCCATCACGAATTGTGCACCCACTAGCAACTGAATGCTGCACTCGGTGGCCCGTTGGTGTGCGCGCACAATGCCAGCCAGTGAACATTCATCCGTGATGGCAATCGCTTTGTACCCCAAACTTGCAGCTTGCTCCACCAGTTCTTCTGGATGGGAAGCGCTTTTCAGGAAGCTGAAATTGCTTTGGCAAATCAGTTCAGCAAACCCACTCATGCAAACACCCCATGTATGAACCACTGGGCCGATTGTTCCAAGTCACGATAAATCCACACCTGCCGAGCATGCGTGTCTTGGGCGCAGTAATAATCTCGCACACAGGGTTGTTGGTCCCACCAGCCAAATTCGATGCGTTCTGGCCCACTGAGCAGTTGCAGAGCTTGCCCGGGCTCCCAGGCGGGCGGCGGGCCACGAAGAGGCCTTGGTTGCTGCAACAGCCACAGCGGGCGTGGTGTGCTCGCCTGCAGCGTACCAGGTGTGCCCATATCAGGGGCTTGTCGGCTGTTTTTGCTTTGCCGCTTACCAGCCTGGGGGGTGTTGTGAAGGACAACGCTGTGTTCTGGCCGTGGGTCCGCTTGTACCCTGGGATACAGCACGGCTTGCGAACCCAGCCTGGCCCGCAAAGTGTCGCAGGTGTTTTGCCAGTTGCGTTGCGTGTCTTCAGGGTGTGCAAACAACTGTCCATTGAGGTTTGGCAAATCTTCAAGTTGTGTGCATTCCAATCGAATGCTGTGCACATCGTCGGCAAGCTGCAAATGCCCCAGTTGGTGATGCAGCAAAGTTTGCCACCGCGTTGCTTGCGTTTGTGGGGCTGCACTTCGCAAAACAAGCCGCTCAGTGTGGTGTGGCATGCAAAAAAACATACACAGCTCCCGGGTGGCGAGCTGGTGGGTCGTCAACCACCTTTGCAGTGCCAGCAGCAGCGTGTGGGCATGTTTTTCAAGCAGGGCTTGGTGGTTGCTGTGGAATGGCAGCTCTTGTTGCAGTTTGAATGTTTTTGGCGGCTGCAAAGGTACACCAGAAAACCCTTGCCGGGTGGGCTTCCCAAAACCGGCATCCAGCTCACCCAGCACGCTTTGCCCAAAACGCCGCAAAAAGGCGTCCCGTGGCAAGGCGCGCAACTGGCCCAGTTGCTCCAGGCCACATTGCTGAAAGGTGTCCAAGGTGTGGATAGGCACGTCCAAGGCATGCACTGGCAGGCCAGAAAGCCCCATGCCCTCTGTGGCCTTTTGTGCCAGCAAGGCCGTTAGCCCATTGGCCGGGGCTGCTTTTGCTAGCCACCATGCGGCATTGGGATTGCCATGCAATGCCATGCACAGGGGTGTGTTTGTTTGCTCGCCCACGCAAATTTGTATGTGTTGCCATAGCTTGGTAAGCAAAGCATCGCGTCCACCAAACAGACGCAGGCAGCTCTGAACTTCCATCAGCAGGCCACGCCATGGTTGATGCTGATCCTGGTGCAGGTACACCATGGGGCTGTAGCGGGCACACACGGTGCGTAGCGCTGCAAGCAGCGCCGCCCCTGCATCAGGAGGGGCTGGTGGGTTGTTTGGCCCGGTTTGCGGGCGTGTGCACATGGCGATCCAAAGCACGGCCAGACTCCTGTGCGTGTTGTTGGGCATGCATGCGTGCCAGCTCATGTTCAAACACAAGACCGGGCAAGGCGCTGTGTGAGTTGGGCAATTGCAGCACCAGCGGTTGCTCCAGCACCGGCCCGCGGCGCTTGATAAGCTGCACCCGCAGGTGGTGCGGACTGTGTGCGGTCAGGCACAGACGCAACGAGGCCGGTGAGGGCTGGTTTTGCGCCTGTAGCGGGCGAAACACAAAACTTAGTCCACTGCTTCGAGTGGCTTGGTATTGCAGCCTGCGTAACACGGTGGGAGGGCACAGGCTTTGGTCCTCGGGTAGCCACATCACCAGGGCTCCAAAAGCATCACTTTGTAACACCTGTTCCATGGCCCACAGGCGATCCTGTGGTTTGTTGGTTTGTACCAGGGTGAGCTGGGGCAAAGCGACGCCATATTGCTCAAACACCGCAGCCATGGGAATGTGGGGTGCACCCACCAGCACCAGCTTTTTTTGTTCCAGGGACAGGCGACGCAGCACGGGCATCAAGAAACGAAGCTCACCAATGCCTTGGTGCTTCAAAAGCAATTCGATCAAGTTGCGGGTAGGCCAGCCCCCGCCAGGCAGTTGCAAGTCGAGCTCGGGAAAGCCGCTGGGTATTTTCAGCGTGGTGTCGCTGCCCAGTTGATTGGCACGCCAAAGGGAAGGGTGAATGCCGAGCAGATCCATTGCGGGTTTGTACGACATGGGCAAGGCACTCCCTTCATGGCCTGCATCAGTGCAGCTGGCCCTGGCGAATCAGGCCAACCGCCAAGCCCTCGATGGCGAAGTTTTCTTTGCGCAAATCCACTTCAATGGGAGCAAACTCGGGGTTCTCAGCCTGCAGTTCAACCACGTGGCCTTTCTGAAAATAGCGCTTCACGGTGACGTCTTCGTTCACACGGGCCACCACCACTTGGCCAGCTCGGGCTGTGCTGGCTTTTTTCACGGCCAGCAAGTCGCCATCCAGAATACCGATGTCTTTCATGGACATGCCGCGTACCTTCAACAGGTAATCGGGTTTGTCGGGAAACAGGGCTGGATCGACTGGAATTTCTTTTTCCACATGCTCTTGCGCCAGGATGGGGCTGCCAGCAGCCACCCGGCCCACCACGGGCAGGTGCATGAGTTGGTCCAGCACCCGGGTGGCGGTTTCTTCCAGCCCTTCGGCGTACTCACCCAGCAAGCGAATGCCGCGCGATGTGCTCGCATCCAGTGCAATCACATTTTTTTTGGCCAGGGCTTGGAGGTGGTCTTCTGCGGCGTTGGCAGAGCGAAACCCCAACTGACGCGCAATTTCGGCCCGTGTAGGTGGGCGCCCAAATTGGGCGATTTGATCACGGATTAGATCAAGGATTTCTTGTTGACGCGCAGTTAAACCTTTCATGGTACTGGTCTCGAATGAACATGCTGTAATTATATCCAGTAATTCGAAACATGCAAGCGCAATTCAGCGCGATGTAAACCAGCGGAATGCACCTGCTTTGTGTCTGTTGAATCCAATCCGGCGCGGTGACAGTATCAGTTGCATCAGGGAGAGACGGACCTGGGAGACACGGCCAGAGCGGGGCGAGATGCTCGCACCCGCGGCCAATTTTTAGAGATCTCACAGCTTCTTCCGGGTCAATCCCACTTCAATCCTGCGATAATAGTGCCGTAGTAACCACCGCAGAATCCCCATGTCCATGATCGTTGTTTTATCGCCAGCCAAATCGCTGGACTACGAATCGCCTTTGTCTGTGTCCACGCACACCAAGCCGCAGTTTGTGGACCAAGCCAGTCAACTGGTGGATATCCTTCGCCCCATGAGCCCACAGCAACTTTCGGAGCTGATGTCGATTTCAGACAAACTGGGTGTGCTCAATGCCACGCGTTATGGCGAGTGGTCTACCCAGTTCACGAACAAAAATTCCCGACCGGCTGTTCTCGCATTCAATGGGGATGTTTACGATGGTTTGGATGCCAAGTCTTTGGATGAAGAAAGCTTGGCCTTTGCCCAAGAGCACATTCGGATTTTGTCGGGCCTTTACGGTGTATTGCGCCCTTTGGATTTGATGCAGCCCTATCGCCTTGAAATGGGCACCAAATTGCCTAACCCCGCTGGCAAGGATTTGTACGCTTACTGGAAGTCCACTGTGGCGCCTGCCTTGAACAAGGCGTTGGGCAAAACAGATTCCGTGCTGGTGAACCTGGCCTCGGATGAGTATTTTAAGTCGGTGGACACCAAGATGCTCAATGCGCGGGTGGTGCAGCCTGTGTTTCAAGATTACAAAAGCGGGCAGTACAAGGTGATCAGCTTCTTTGCCAAAAAGGCACGTGGCCTGATGGCCCGCTACATCATCGACAACCGCATCACGGATGTGGAGCAGCTCAAGAAGTTCAAGGTGGAGGGGTACGCTTTTGTGCCCAAAGAGTCCACAGAGAGCACTTGGGTGTTTCGCCGCAAGGAAGCTTAAGCCTTGGAACCCTATCGCATTCTGATCAGCAACGACGACGGCTACAGCGCCCCTGGCATTTTGGCCCTGCATGGCGCACTGCTGGAGCGCTTTGGCAGCCGTGTGGAGTTGCATGTGATGGCACCAGAGCAAGACCGCTCAGGCGCTTCCAATTCGCTCACCCTCGACCGTCCGCTCACTGTTCGCACGGCCTCCAACGGATTTCGCTACGTCAACGGCACGCCCACCGATTGTGTGCACATTGCGGTCACTGGTTTGCTGGCTCAGCGCCCACATTTGGTGGTTTCTGGCATCAACAACGGTGCCAACATGGGCGACGATACCATTTACTCTGGCACGGTGGCCGCAGCCATGGAGGGTTTCCAGTGCGGCTTGCCGGCGATTGCGTTTTCGCTCACCGGCAAGGGCTATGCTCACCTGGACAGTGCAGCCCGCGTGGCCGCCGAAATTGTTGAGCGCTACATCAACAACCCTGTTGGGTTGGAGCACTGTCTGCTCAATGTGAACATTCCCCCATTGGCCTACGATGATTTGCAGGGGTTTGACTGCACCCGCCTGGGCAAGCGTCACCATGCAGAGCCAGTCATCCCCACCAAAAATCCCAAAGATGAAACGGTGTACTGGATTGGCCCGCCCGGTGGTGCAAAAGACGCAGGGCCCGGCACAGATTTTTATGCAATCAGTCAGGGCAAAGTGTCCATCAGTCCTTTAAAAGCCGACCTCACGCAGTTTGAGCAGATGAACACCCTTGCGAATTGGCTATAAGCAAACGCCATGGACAACAAGCCGCGTTATAAACCTGCCCCCGCGCTCATTACACAGTCTGCTCGCAAGCTGGACCGTGTGCCCGAGCGCATTGGTGGTTTAAGCCTCACCTCAGACCGTGCCCGTTCCCACCTCGTTGAAAAACTAAAGACCCTGGGCATTGCCGACACGCGCGTGCTGGAAGTGATGGCCCAAGTGCCGCGGCATCTGTTTGTGGACGAGGCTTTTGCCTCGCGGGCTTACGAGGACGCAGCCTTGCCAATTGGTCACCAGCAAACCATTTCTCGCCCGTTCACCGTGGCGCGTTTTGCCGAGTACGCATTGCAAGGCCGCAGCAGCATTGGCAACGTGCTGGAGGTGGGGGCTGGCTGCGGTTATCAGGCTGCGGTTTTTTCGCACCTGGCCAAACGGGTTGTCAGCATTGAGCGCATTGAGGCGTTGTACGACAAGGCCTTGCGTAATTTGAAGGCCGCTTCTTACTCGAAAGTGAAAGTGGTACATGGCGATGGTTTGCTTGGCTTGCCTGCGCAGGCGCCGTTTGATGTCATTATTGTGGCCGCAGCTGGTTTGGAAATTCCGCAGGCTTTGCTCAAACAGCTCAGCATTGGTGGGCGACTTATCGTGCCTGTGGCCGATCAACAAAAACAGGTGCTGGTGATTGTTGACCGCTTGGCTGTCGACAAGTGGCACCGAGAAAACAAAGACCTGGTTAAATTTGTCCCCCTGTTACAAGGAACTCGCAACGTATGAAACGCAGCACTTTGAATGGTTACTCCCCATTAAGTCACCTGCATTCCCTGGCCCTTGGCATTGCAACGCTGGTGTTGCTGGGCGCATGTGCATCCACAGGCAATAATGCCCCAGTCATAGATCGTTTGCCTGCGCGCACCGTCGACGCAGGTGCATCGGCCGATGGTACCTACATTGTCAAAGCGGGTGACACCTTGTATGGCATTGCACTTGAGTTTGGCCTGGACTGGCGTGAGCTGGCTCGTGCCAACAACCTGGCAGACCCCAGCAAGCTCAGTATTGGGCAACGGCTCAAAGTGGAAGGGATTTCCAGCCAGCCTGTGCCACCATTGTCCAGTTCCACCACCGAGAGCAATGGCGTGGTAGAAGTAACGCCTGTGCTCCCTGCTGGCGGCGCCAAGCCCGTGGCACCGAGCGAGCCCGTTGCCGAAATCAAACCACCCGCACCAGCCAACGTGACCCTTGGCTTTATGTGGCCGCACAACGGCGAGATTATTCAAGCGTATAAAGCTGGTACCAACAAGGGCATTGATCTGGCTGCCAAGGTGGGTGATCCAGTTTACGCAGCTCAAGCCGGGCGCGTGGTGTACTCGGGCAATGCCCTACGCGGGTACGGCAACCTCATCATCCTGAAGCACGACAACAACCTGCTCACAGCCTACGCCCACAACAAAACCTTATTGGTCAAAGAGGGTGAGCCTGTGACCAAGGGGCAGAAAATTGCAGAAGCGGGTCAGTCTGACACCGACCGTCCAAAACTGCACTTTGAAGTGCGCAAGCAGGGCAAGCCCGTGGATCCCATGGATTATCTGCCGGCCCGATAAATTAACCAATTCGCATCACATTCATGGGTAGAAGCAAGAAAAAGGAGCCCGCGCCGTTTCCTCAGGTGCAACTTCACATCGAGTCCATTGACTTGGAGGGCAATGGTGTTGCGCACCTCGACGGCAAAGTGCATTTTGTGGAAGGCGGTCTCACTGGCGAGACCGTGGTGGCTGAGGTGGTCAAAAGCAAACCCAGTTACGCCAAGGCCCGAACTGTGAGAGTGCTCAAAGCCGCTTCCGTGCGCAGTCAGCCCAAATGCCCACACTTTGGGGTGTGTGGCGGTTGCGCCATGCAACACCTAGAACCCACCGCTCAAGTCGCCATCAAGAACAGGGCGCTGGAAGACCTATTGCAGCGCATTGGTAAGCAAACCCCAGAGCGCATGCTGCCACCGATGTATGGCAGCTACTGGGGCTATCGTCACCGTGCCAGGCTCACTGCCCGTTTTGTGCCCAAAAAGGGCGGCATGCTGGTCGGTTTTCACGAAAAAGGCTCGTCTTACGTGGCCACCATGCATGAGTGCCACGTATTGCCGCGCCACGTGTCCAATATGTTGGTTCCATTGGCAAAAATGCTGGAAGGACTGACCATCTATACCCGGGTTCCTCAGGTGGAGCTTGCGGTGGGTGAGGGCGTCACAGCGCTGGTTTTGCGCCATCTGGAGCCTTTGGCGGAGTCGGATTTGGATGCTTTGCGACATTTTGGGCAAACGTGGGGAGTCGATTGGTGGCTGCAGCCCGAAGGGCCGGCCAGTATTCACCGTTTGCAGCCGGATGTGCCCGTGGATTTGCAATACTTGATCCCCAGCTTTGGCGTACGCATGAGATTCAAGCCCACGGATTTTACGCAGGTGAATCACCTCATCAACGATGCCATGGTGAGCCGTGCAGTGGGTTTGCTGGACTTACAGCCGCATGAGCGTGTGTTGGACTTGTTCTGTGGATTGGGTAATTTTTCTTTGCCTTTGGCCACGCGTAGTAGCCATGTGAAGGGGTTTGAAGGTTCTGAAGACTTGGTTCAGCGTGCGGCAGAGAATGCGGCCTTCAACGGCTTGGCAGACAAAACCGAATTTCATGTGCGCAATCTGTTTGAGGTGGAGTCGCCTGAGTGGGAAAGTTGGGGCCAGTTTGACAAGGTGCTGATTGATCCTCCTCGAGACGGAGCCTTGGAGATTTGCAAGGCGATTGTGGGGGCCAAACCTGAATTTCAGCCCGTGCGCATTGTGTATGTGTCTTGTAACCCAGCCACCTTGGCGCGCGATACCGCGGTTTTGTGTGCTGCCGGGCCTTATGTGCTCAAACAGGCGGGGGTGATCAACATGTTTCCTCACACGGCGCATGTGGAGTCGATTGCTGTGTTTGAACGGCAGCAGGTTGGGCTCCAATAACAAACGGGGCCCCACGGGCCCCGTTTACGTTGGTGGATTGCCCCACCAACCTGGCGGTCGATATTGATATCGACCAATTGAGTTTTTATATTGCGCTGATTGGATTTGAGAATCAAGCTTTTTCGATGTTGCAGTGTGTCAAAAAATGAGCAATATCAAAAGCTTAGTGCGCAAACAATTGTTGCTTGCGCAATCAGCGTAGGCGCAATTACTCGCGGCTACCGCCCGCGAAGGCCATCAACAACTGCAACAAGTTCACAAACAGGTTATACAGATCCAAGTAAATGCTTAGCGCAGCGGAGATGTAGTTGGTCTCCCCCCCACGCATCACACGTTGCAGGTCATAGAGCAAAAACATGGAGAACAAGCCCACGCAAATTGTTGAGATGGTCAGGTGCAAAGCCGGCATTCTTAAGAACAAGTTCGCAACGCTGGCCACAATCACCATCATCAGCACAATAAACAAGGTTTTGCCCATGTTGGTGAAATCGCGTTTGGTGACTGCTGCGTAGCTGGCCAAGCCAAAGAAAATTGCACCGGTGCCCAAAGCGGCCATGCCAATGATGGCGCCACCATTGCTCAAGCTAAGCGCCACCGACAGAATGCCCGAGAGCATGAGGCCCATGAAGAAGGTGAAGCCCAGCATGAGCACAACACCCAGTGAATTGTTGCGATTGCGCTGGATGCCCCAAATGAAACCAAACATGGCTGCCAGCATCACAACAAAGGCCAGAATGGGGCTTCCCGAGAAAAGGGTGAAAAATCCAAATTCCACACCCAGCCACGCGCCCAGCGCCGTGGGCACCATCGACATGGCCAGCAGGTAATAGGTGTTGCGCAACACCCGGTTGGTGTCTACGGTAGAAACACCCCCGGCTGTGCGGCCGAATGACGTTGTATTGAATTCAGACATGTGCGTACTCTCCTTGCGAGTCAACAATTTCCATAGATTTAGAGTAATGGTAACGGCTAAAAGTTTCAATTCAAGGGGTGGGGCAGGGTGACGGTTTGGTTTTTTGCTTAAACAGGCTATAATTGCGGGTTAATTTCAAAGCTTTTCAACATCACCGGAGTGGTTATACCATGGCAATCGAACGCACACTGTCCATCATCAAGCCTGACGCAGTGGCTAAAAACGTAATTGGTCAAATTTACAGCCGTTTTGAAAACGCGGGTCTGAAAATCGTTGCAAGCCGCATGGCTCATTTGTCCCGCGCAGAAGCTGAAGGTTTTTACGCCGTACACAAGGCTCGTCCTTTCTTTAACGACCTGGTGAGCTTCATGATTTCTGGCCCAGTGGTCATTCAGGTGCTGGAAGGCGAGAACGCAATTGCCAAAAACCGTGAACTGATGGGTGCAACCAACCCCAAAGATGCAGCTCCAGGCACCATTCGCGCCGATTTTGCCGACAGCATTGATGCCAACGCAGTGCACGGCTCCGATGCCCCTGAGACCGCAGCGGTTGAGATCGCGTACTTCTTCCCCTCGTCACAAGTGTTTGCACGTTAATTTGATTGTTGTACGCAGGCTTGCAATACTTGCTAGTGGCATGTAAATGCCCTGGCGCAGTGAATCGGGGGCGCTAGGCGCCCCTGTTTTCGTTGTTGGACCTGCTTAAGTTTTTGGATGATTTGCCCATGAGTGCTCAACCCGACAACCTGCTCGAATACTCGGTGCCCGAGTTGGTCCAGTGGTGTGCTGCATTGGGTGAAAAGCCTTTCAGGGCCAAGCAACTGGCCAAGTGGATTCACCAATCTGGTGTAGCCGACTTCGAGGCCATGACCGATCTAGCAAAAAATTTTCGTCAAACCTTGCTGCAACAGGCTTGTGTTGTTGCACCAGACATCATCTCCGACCATGTGTCGCGTGACGGCACCCGCAAGTGGCTGTTTGATGTGGGCAACGGCGATGCCGTTGAAACGGTTTTCATTCCCGAAGAACGTCGCGGCACTTTGTGTGTTAGCTCGCAGGCCGGGTGCGCCGTGAATTGCCGGTTTTGTTCCACGGGTAAGCAGGGTTTTTCACGTAATTTGAGCACCGCCGAAATTGTTGCCCAGCTTTGGAAGGCCAATGTATTGCTCAAAGAGAGTGGGGCGCACCAGTATTTGCAGGAGCGACCTGTCACCAACGTGGTGATGATGGGCATGGGGGAGCCTCTGCTGAATTACGATGCACTGGTGCCTGCATTGCAACTCATGTTGGACGATGTGGCGTATGGTCTATCCCGCAGGCGGGTTACCGTGTCCACGTCTGGCGTGGTGCCCTTTATGGATAGGTTGTCGCAAGACTGCCCAGTGGCTTTGGCAGTGTCTTTGCATGCGCCCAACGACACTTTGCGAGACCACTTGGTGCCACTGAACAAAAAATACCCATTGAAAGAATTGCTCGAGGCCTGCTTGCGTTATCTAAAGTTTGCGCCACGGGATTTCATCACCTTTGAGTACGTGATGCTCGACGGCGTCAATGACAAACCCGAGCATGCCCTTCAGTTGCTTGACATTGCTCGTGTTGTGCCGTGTAAATTTAATTTGATTCCTTTTAACCCGTTTCCAGAGTCTGGCTTGCACAAGTCAACCTCGCCTGCAATTGCGACGTTTGTGGACATTCTTTCGCAAGGGGGGGTGGTCACCACTGTGCGCAAAACACGCGGCGATGACATAGATGCAGCCTGTGGGCAACTGGCGGGTGAGGTTCGGGATCGAACGCGAGTCCGCGAACGCTTGGCACAGGTTGTGTCCGTGGACGAACTGAGAGCCACCTCCAAACGCAGAAACTGAGGTCTCGCGACTCGGGCTTTGGACTACAATGTCTTGGGTTGTAAGCAGCCCTTTTGTGTTGAGTGCCAAAAACCTGCTTGATCTGCGATATTTTCTCGAAAAATTCTACAAAGCATTGAATTTTCGATTGAAAGCGCTTGAGTATGCTCCTTTGCATGGATTATGCTTACACCGTAAGTCGCGGTAAACAATTAAAAAATTATCAATCGGCGCCTTTTGATGCTGTCGAAGCTTGGAATGACCAAATGAATGAAAACCGTGCCATGAGCAAAACAGACGCACCCGATGCCGGCGCAAACACCGAATCCACTGAAAAACACCCGAATCTTACTCTGCTCGAATCTGGGCAAAATCCAGGGGAAATCTTGCGTGCAGCCCGTGAAAAAGCGGGTTATTCGCTTGCCGACATAAGCGCCCAAACAAAAATCAATGAGCGTCAACTGGAGGCCATCGAAAGTGGCGACCTGGGGCGTTTGCCTCCTGAAACTTTTGCAAAAGCATTCATCAAAAGCTACTGCAAAGCCCTACGCATGGACCCAGCACCCGTCATCGCGTCATTTGGATTTTCTGATGCGGCCAGCGCTGCTGCTGCACGTGTTAATGCAGCGGATGCCAATCGCGTGGATCCGCTGGAACCCAAAATGCCCAGCAGCTCCAAGCGCCTTTCATCGCTCAATTTTGATAGAAAAACCGGCCGAAAATCACTCAGCTACGGCATCGTGCTGGCCGCCGTTGCGTTGATGGCCATGTTTTACATCCCCGTATTCATGTCCGATCAGGCTGATGAGTCGGCGTCAATTGCGCCGGAAGAAGGTGCTCCGGTCGAATCAGGAAACAGTGTTGGCGTTGCTACAAGCGCGGCCGATCAAAATTCTGTGCCAGCCCCGTCAGTGCCATTGCCCGTGGAGCCAGCGGCCAATGCCAATGGTCAAACCTCGGTGTTCCCGGCGCTTCAACAACCTGCGCCAGTGGCTCCAGCCGCTGTAACCCCCCCAGCTCCTCCCTTGGCAGCTGCCGCGCCTGCTCAGGCACCGGAAGCTCAAGCAGGGGCCCAGCAAGCGGTGACCCCCCCCGCGGTTGTTGCTGGTGAGTCAAAGCTTAGCTTCAAGTTTGCCGAACAGTCCTGGGTTACCGTGCGCGATGCCAACGACAAAGTGTTGTTGTCTCAGCTCAATGACGGTGGGTCATCTCTCACCGTGTCGGGCCAGGCACCGTTCAAGCTGATTGTGGGCAACGCCCAAACTGTGACCATCAGTCACAACGGCAAAGCAGTTGATCTTTCTCAATCCATTCGGGGTGAGGTGGCACGGCTCACTGTACAATAAAGCGGTCCGATCCCCAAAGGCCGGGCTCTCGCCCGGCTTTTGTTTTTGAAAATCCATTTTGCAACGCAGATTGTCATCGTGATACTTAACACCCCACTGCCCAGGCGCAAAACCCATCAAGTTGCCATTGCATGGAAAGAACACGTGGTGCATGTGGGCGGAGGTGCGCCAGTGGTGGTGCAGTCCATGACCAACACCGATACTGCCGACGCACTTAATACGGCTTTGCAGGTGAAGGCCCTGTATCTTCAAGGCAGCGAGGTGGTGCGAATCACGGTCAACAATGACGCCGCTGCAGAGGCTGTGCCCTACATTCGCGAGCAGTTGGACAAGATGAGAATCCCTGTGCCTCTGGTTGGGGATTTTCACTACAACGGTCATTTGCTGCTGCAAAAGTTTCCCGATTGCGCCAGGGCTTTGTCCAAATACCGCATCAACCCCGGCAATGTGGGGTCCGCTCGTTCGCGTGATGACAACTTTGCCGCCATGATTGCCATGGCCGTTGAACACAACAAGCCCGTGCGCATTGGTGTGAACTGGGGCAGCCTTGATCAAAGCCTGTTGGCCCGGATGATGGACGAAAATGGTCAACGCGCCGAGCCTTGGCCAGCCAGTCAACTCATGTACGAGGCCTTGATTGAATCAGCTCTGAGCAGTGCCAACAAAGCGATGGAACTCGGCTTGCCTGCCAATCGCATTTTGTTGTCTTGCAAGGTAAGCCAAGTGCAAGACCTGATTGCTGTTTATCGTGAGCTGTCCAAGCGCAGTGAGTTTCCCCTGCATTTGGGCCTCACTGAGGCAGGCATGGGCACCAAAGGGATCGTTGCCTCCACGGCCGCGTTGTCGGTGCTCTTGCAAGAGGGTATTGGCGACACGATTCGTGTGTCGCTCACACCCGAGCCCAACGGGGACCGCACCAAGGAGGTCGTGGTTGCTCAAGAAATCCTTCAATCATTGGGCTTGCGCGCCTTTACTCCGCAAGTGATTGCCTGCCCTGGCTGTGGCCGAACCACCAGCACAGTGTTTCAGGAGTTGGCCGATCAAATTCAGACATATCTGCGTGACCAAATGCCAGTCTGGAAAAACCAGTATCCAGGTGTAGAAGAGATGAAAGTGGCTGTGATGGGGTGTGTGGTCAATGGTCCCGGTGAGAGCAAGCATGCCGACATTGGCATCTCCCTGCCGGGCACTGGTGAAGCGCCATCAGCCCCTGTGTTTTTAGACGGCAAACGAACTGTCACACTCAAGGGCGAGAACATCGCGGGTGAATTTCAGGCCATCGTGCAGCGTTATGTGGAGCAAAGGTACGCCAAAGGGCAAACCAGCGCTTCAGAATGAGCGACAATACCGGGTTGGAAAATTAAGTTGAATGAAGCAATGAGTCTCCCCGAGTCGCCTGAACAATCCAAATCCAAAAAGCAGACGCGTTTGCAGTCTGTCAAGGGCATGAACGATGTTTTGCCCGTTGAAGGCATCCACTGGGAAAACCTAGAAGTGATGTTGCGCGAGTGGCTAACTGCTTATGGCTACCGTCTAATCAAGACGCCTGTGCTGGAGCCCACGGCTTTGTTTCGTCGTGGAATTGGTGAGGTGACCGACATCGTTGAAAAAGAGATGTTCAGCTTTGTGGACCGCCTCAACGGGGATGAACTCACTTTGCGCCCTGAGTTCACTGCGGGCATTGCCAGGGCAACCATTCAGCATAACCTGACGTACGCTGCTCCTCAGCGTGTTTATTCCATGGGGCCTGTTTTCCGTCATGAGCGTCCGCAGCGTGGCCGGTATCGCCAGTTTCACCAGCTTGACGTGGAAGCGCTTGGTTTTGCTGGACCCGACATCGACGCTGAATTGATTGTCATGTTGGCCCGTTTGTGGCGTGACATGGGGTTGGAGAACGTGCGGCTTGAGATCAATTGCCTCGGTGAGGCGGCCGAGCGGCTGGCGCACCGGCAGGCTTTGATTGAATACTTTGAACAGCACAAGGGCATGCTGGACGAAGATGCGCAGCGTCGCCTGTACAGCAATCCTTTGCGCATTCTGGACACCAAAAATCCCACCATGCAAGACATGGTCAACGGGGCGCCCCGTCTGTCACAGTTTTTGGGCGAGGCCTCGCTTTCACACTACAACGGCGTAAAACGCCTGCTCGATGATGCAGGGATCGTGTATATCGAGAACCCTCGCTTGGTGCGCGGGTTGGATTATTACAACCTCACGGTATTTGAGTGGATTACCGATGCCCTGGGTACCCAAGGCACAATTTGTGGTGGCGGTCGGTACGATGGCCTCATCGAGATTCTGGGTGGTAAGCCCACGCCAGCCATCGGATTTGCGATTGGTCTGGAGCGTTTGTTGGAGCTCTACCTAGAGATGAATCAGCCGGATGACCAGGCCGATCTGGATGTGTATGTCGTGCACCAGGGCGAGGGCACTGCACGGCGTGCATTCACTCTGGCCGAAGAGCTTCGAGATGCAGGCTTTGCTGTGGTCCTGCATGCAGGCGGCGGTGGGTTTAAAAGCCAAATGAAGCGTGCCGATGTGAGTGGCGCGTCGGTGGCCGTCATTTTGGGTGAGAACGAGTTGGCCTCTGGCACTGCAGCCGTTAAATTGCTGCGTGGCGAGGGCGGTCAAATGGAATTCAAACAAGAAGCGCTGGCCGAGGCAATTGTCGGTTTGCTGTATGGAGAGGGAGAAGAGTCTTGAGTCGATATGACCTAGAAGAACAGGAACAACTTGCCAACCTGAAGGCTTTTTGGGCCAAGTACGGCAACTTTATTCTGACCGTGCTGATTTTGGTGTTTGGCGCTTTTGCTGCCAAAAATGGCTGGGAATGGTGGCAGGCCCGCCAATCCACCGAGGCTGTGTTGGTGTACGAAAAACTTGAGTCTGCGGCCCGTTCAGGCGATCTTGATCTCATGGCAAAAATACAAGCCACCTTGCAAGATGAGCATGGTGGGTCCAATTACGCGCCCCGTGGTGCGCTTCTGGCGGCACGGGTTTATGTGGATGAGGGAAAAACCGATCAGGCCCAAGCAGCTCTCCAGTGGACGGTTGAGAACACCGAGCTGGACGAATATGCTGCAACGGCCCGTTTGCTGCTCAGCGGCTTGTTGCTGGAAGAGGGCGAATACCCAGAAGCAAAGGCCTTGCTTGGCAAAAACGTTGCGGGCTTTGAGGGCTTGTTTCATGATCGACTCGGCGATATTGCACTGGCCCAGCAAGACACGGTAACCGCAAAAAAGGAGTATGAGCTTGCCTTGGAGCGTATTCAGGCCAACAGCCCCTGGAAGGCTGTGATTGAGCGAAAAATCGCAGCATTGCCCAAGTCTGGAGAGTAATTCACATGAAACACGCAATTTCCATGATGGGTCGGCTGGGCATGGTGGTAGGTGCTTTGGCTTTGGTATCCGGGTGCTCCACACTGAGCAACACTTTGAATAGTTTGAACCCGTTTGCCAGTGGTGCTGTTAAGCCTGCTGAATTGAAGGCGTTTACCCCAGCATTGAATGTTGTCACCGCCTGGAAAACAGACATTGGCGATTCTGAGCAGGGGTTTTTTGCCCCAGCCGTGTTTGATGACACGGTGTATGTAGCATCCCATGCTGGCCAGCTGCGCGCCCTGAACAAGTCCAATGGTCAGCTGAAGTGGAGCATCAAAACCGAGACCAAACTCAAAGCGGGAGTGGCCGCTTCGGTGGATACGATCGCTGTTGTTGACGTGAACAATCGCCTGCTGGCATTTGATAACAACGGCAAGCAAAAATGGAGTGTTAACATTGGTGCAGAGGTGACCACGGTACCCACTGCGGCGACAGGCGCCATTTTGGTTCGTGGCATCGATTTTTCGGTGGTTGCCTATGCAACCGAAAACGGTGCACAACGTTGGAAGTACACTCGGCAATTGCCACCGCTCACATTGAGAATCAATAGCCCGGTGGACGTGAACAACGCGCGTGTATATGCAGGGTTTCCGGGCGGTCGCTTGGTCTCGCTGGATTTGAACACGGGCAATGTGGTTTGGGAGGGTACTTTGGCCACCCCCACTGGCACCACCGAGATTGAGCGAATCACCGATGTGACAGGTACGCCGGTTTATAACTTCCGCGAGGTCTGCGCAGCCTCTTTTCAAGGCAAGCTCGGTTGCCTGGATGCGATCAGTGCGCGCCCAATTTGGAGCGTGGACTTTTCTGCACCCTCTGGCGCCTCAGTTGACGACCGTTACATGATTGCTGCCAATGAGTTGGGTGACCTTTTTGCTTTCTCACGCACCGGTGGCAAGCAGGTTTGGCGCATCGAGAATTTTCAGCGCCGCGAGCCCACCACGCCAACGGTTGTAGGTCGAGCCGCTGTGCTTGGCGATTTTGAAGGGTATGTGCATTTCATCGACCGTGACACCGGTAAAACGATTGCACGAACGCGTGTGGGCTCCAAGCCATTCACCGCAGCACCCATTGCAGTGGACACCAATTCGGTGTTGATTCAGTCCCGGGATGGCGATGTTGCCATGCTGACCATTCGATAAAGATCATTTGACATGAAACCGGTAATTGCCCTGGTCGGGCGCCCCAACGTGGGCAAATCAACCCTATTCAATAGACTGACACGTACCAGGGATGCCCTGGTTGCCAATCAGCCTGGGTTGACCCGCGACCGCCATTACGGCGTGGGGCGCATCGGTTCACGCGAGTATCTGGTGGTAGACACGGGCGGTCTGGAGCCAGTTGCCAAGGACGGCATTTATGCGGAAATGGCCAAGCAGAGCCGCCAGGCCATTCTTGAGGCCGATCTTGTGCTTTTTATCGTGGATGGCCGCCAAGGCGTTACACCCCATGACCATGTGATTGCTGAAGAGCTGCGCAAGGCCAAACGTGAAGTGGTGCTGGTGGTCAATAAATCAGAGGGTATTGCGCACGCGGTAGCGGCTGCCGATTTTTATGAGCTTGGCTTGGGTGAGCCCGAAACCATCTCTGCCAGCCATGGGGATGGTGTACGCCAACTCATGGACATGGCGTGTGAACGTTTGCCCGTGTTGCCAGACGATGAAGAGGGCGGACACCGCATCAAAGTCGCGATTGCAGGTCGCCCCAACGTGGGCAAGTCCACCATGGTCAATACCTTGCTGGGCGAAGAGCGCGTGATTGCATTTGACATGCCTGGCACCACTCGGGACAGTATTTACATTGATTTTGAGCGCAACAACAAACCATACACCTTGATTGATACCGCTGGTCTGCGCAAGCGCGGCAAGGTGTTTGAATCGGTTGAAAAATTCTCGGTGATCAAAACACTGCAGGCCATTGAAGATGCCAACGTTGTGATTTTGATGCTGGATGCGCAGCAGGACATTTCAGATCAAGATGCATCGATCGCTGGCTTCATTGTTGAAGCGGGGCGCTCCCTGGTGCTGGCTGTTAACAAATGGGACAGCCTGGACGAATATCGCAAAGAGCGCATTAAACAAGAAGTGGGGCGAAAGTTAACATTCCTCGGTTACGCGCGTTTGCACTTCGTATCGGCCACCAAGCCCTTTGGCATTGGGGCAATGATGAAGTCGGTGGACGAAGCCCACGCAGCGGCTTTTGCCAAGCTCTCTACACCCAAGCTCACACGTCTCATTCAAGAGTGCGTGGAGCACCAGCAGCCGCCACGAAAGGGCATTTTCCGACCCAAGCTGCGCTATGCGCACCAAGGCGGGCAAAATCCGCCCATTGTTGTTGTGCATGGCACGGCGTTGGATGCCATCCCCGACAACTACAAACGCTATCTGGAAACCCGGATACGCGAACGTTTCAATTTGATGGGCACGCCACTGCGGGTTGAATTCCGCAGCAGTGTGAACCCATACCTGAAAAAAGACGATTAAAACGGGATCTTGCGGGTCAGAATGTCTTTGTACATCACCCAATCACCCATGAAGCTGTACAAGGGGTGCTTGAATGTGGCGGGGCGATTTTTTTCGAAAAAAAAGTGTCCCACCCAAGCAAAGGCGTATCCCGATAGCAAACCGTAAAGTAGCCAC
Organism: Limnobacter sp.; assembly: GCA_036275215.1. Taxonomy (GTDB): domain Bacteria; phylum Pseudomonadota; class Gammaproteobacteria; order Burkholderiales; family Burkholderiaceae_B; genus Limnobacter. Next base: position 19,633 of record DASUEF010000284.1, read on the forward strand.
ATTGGGTTGCCTGTCAGGATGAGGTTTGCCAAGCAAATTAGCGCGATGGTGGACCCTACAAAATGCAGCCTGCGGCAAGTCAGGTTATTGTGCTCTGCCAAATAAAACGGATAAAAATCTGCAAACGTTTGGAATCTGTTGCCTGTCTTTGGCATGGTGCGGTCTCCTGTCTCTCTGTTGTGCACTGCGCTGATTTAACGCGCTATTTTGTTTGTTCAGTATATTAGCTTAGCCGCCTCTGGCCTGATTCTCAACGCAATTTGCACTTGAAAGATAAGCTGATTCGGGTAGGATGGTCAGAAACACCACAACGAGAATTCAGGAGGTTTGTGATGCAAGTCAAAGAAGTCTTACGGGTTAAGGGCAATACCCTGTTCACAGTGACACCTGAAACCCGGCTTTCTGATTGTGTGGTGACCATGGCTGAGCATGATGTTGGCTCGCTGGTGGTCATGGACAAAGGCAACTTGGCAGGAATCGTAACCTTTCGCGAGGTCATCCGCGTTTTGGCCAAGCGGCAGAAAGAGCACCGCACAGGCCCCACGCCGCCTGTTTCCGAGATTTTTGTGAGCGAAGTCATGAATCCCAATCCAACTGTGGCCAAACTGGACATGGAGGTGGATAACCTTCGTAAGCTCATGCTCGAGAATCACCAGCGGTACTTGCCTGTGATGGATGGCAGCACATTGTGTGGTGTGATTTCCTTTCACGATGTGGCCAAGGCGGTCTTGGAGGAACAGGGCTTCGAAAACAAGATGCTCAAGGGCTACATTCGCGATTGGCCCATCGAAGAAAATTCCTGATCCGATTCTTCAAAGGTAGTACAGGTGGTGAAGGTGGCAAAAAGAATAGCCGTGATTGGTGCTGGCATGTCTGGGCTTGCTTGTGCGCGAGCGCTCACAGGTTTGGGCCATGACGTGATTGTTTTTGAAAAAAGCCGCGGACCGGGCGGTCGCATGCCCACGCGCTGGCTGGATCGGGACGCACAGCCTCCTTTGGGTTTTGATCACGGCACACAGTACTTTCAAGCCAGCGCACCCTCATTTCTTCAATTGTTAGAAGAGGCCCAACAGGCTGGTGCTGTGGCACTGTGGTCAGGTCACGTGGTGGACCTGAGTTATGGTGTCATGCAACCGCATTCGCCGGGTGCAAAACGCTGGGTGGGCACGCCGGGCATGGCGAGTTTGGCCAAATTCATGTCGCAGGGTTTGAACATCCATCTACAATCTCGCGTGGCTGGTGTGATGCGCCAGGGTGCTTTGTATCAACTCACGCTGCATTTGGGCGACGGTGCTGTGCGTGTGGAATCCGGTTTTGATGCTGTGGTGTGCGCCATTCCTGCTGAGCAGGTGGTGCAATTGTTTGTGGATTTTCACCCAACGCTGGCTGGTTTGGCCAAGACTGTGCAATCCACGGTGACTTGGGCTGTCATGCTCACACCGCGCGAACCGCTGAAAGTGCCATACGACGGTGCCTTTGTGGTGGACAGCCCTTTGGGCTGGATTTGTCGCGATTCGTCCAAGCCAGGCCGAGCTGCCGGTGAGCGCTGGTTGTTGCAAGCCACCGCAGATTGGTCGCAATTGCATCGCGACGGAGCGGCAGATGAGGTGGCCACCCTCTTGTTGGATGTGTTTAGCAACGTCACAGGGCAGTTGGTGGAGCCCATACAAATCACGGCGCACCGTTGGCTGTACTCTTTGCCAACCAATCCTTTGGGGCTGCAATATTACCTGGACGAAGATCACCTGATTGGCGCGTGTGGCGACTGGCTGAGTGCCTCGCGGGTTGAAGACGCTTTTTTGAGCGGCCATGCCCTGGGTGAGCGCTTGCATCTCGCCTTGGATGCCGCCATGGTGGATTAAGCTGGGATGCGGCCCATCTGCAATCCCGCAGTGCCTTGGTTTCCGATAAAATAGCGTTTTTTCTTCGAGTGAATTCGCATGTCCGGAAGCAGCCTGGGTCGTTTATTCGTGGTGAGCAATTTTGGCGAAAGCCATGGCCCCGCCATTGGCTGCGTGGTAGACGGTTGTCCTCCCGGATTACCTCTCTCTGAAGCGGATTTGCAGGCTGACCTGGATCGGCGTAAGCCAGGCACTTCACGCCATGTCACCCAACGTCAGGAAGAAGACCGCGTTGAAATCCTGTCGGGGGTTTTTGAAGGCGTGACCACGGGCGCACCGATTGGTTTGTTGATCCGCAACCAGGATCAGCGCAGCAAAGATTACGGCAACATCATGGACACTTTCCGTCCTGGCCATGCTGATTACACCTATTGGCACAAATACGGCATACGTGATTATCGCGGCGGTGGCCGTTCTTCTGCCCGCATGACTGCGCCCATGGTAGCCGCCGGCGCCATTGCAAAAAAATGGCTGTCCAATCAGTTGGGTGTTCAGATTCGTGGGTGCATGACTCAGATCGGCGAGGTGGAAATTCCCTTTGAGAGTTGGGAGCATGTGTCTGGAAATCCATTTTTTGCTCCCAACATCAACAAATTGGATGAGCTGGAAGCCTACATGGACGCGCTGCGCAAGTCGGGCGACTCTTGTGGAGCTGGGTTGCGTGTGCAGGCCACGGGTGTGCCCGTGGGTTTGGGCGCCCCTTTGTACGACAAACTAGACGCCGACATTGCACACGCCATGATGAGCATCAATGCCGTCAAAGGTGTTGAAATCGGCGCTGGCTTTGGCTGCATCACGCAAAAAGGCTCAGAGCATGGTGACGAGATGATGCCCGAAGGGTTTGGCTCAAATCACGCTGGCGGTATTTTGGGTGGAATTTCCACGGGGCAAAACATTGAAGTGCGCATGGCCATCAAGCCCACATCCAGCATTCGTTTGCCACGCAAGTCCATCGACAAAGCTGGCAACCCCATTGAAGTACAAACCTTTGGCCGCCACGACCCCTGTGTGGGCATTCGCGCAACACCCATCGCAGAGGCCATGTTGGCTTTGGTCCTCATGGACCACCTGCTGTTGCACCGCGCGCAGTGTGGCGATGTGAAGGTCACCACGCCCCAGATTCCTCCCGGGTTGTCCAACTACTGAGCCGGAGCAATTTCTTGCAATTGGGCTGGCTGGCGCTGTTTTATGCAGCCTATTTTGGGTTTGTGGGGCTGTATTCGCCATTTCTTGGGCCGTATTTAAAGTCCATCGGCCACGGACTGGATGTGATTGCCCTGTCCCTGGGGCTGATGCAGATCATGCGGATTTTCGGGCCTTTTGCATGGGGCTGGTTGGCCGATCACACTGGTCATCGTGTGCGCTGGATTCGACTGGCCATCGGCGGCGGCGCATTTTTTGCTGCTTTGGCTTTTGCATTTCAAAGCAACCCGTTTTATTTGGTGCTCTTGGTGTTGCTGCTCAATCTCAGCATTTCTGGCTTGGTGCCCATGAGTGATGCGTACGCCCTGGACCAATGTGCCGGCTGCCCGGGTCGCTATGGTCAAGTGCGCCTGTACGGCTCAGTGGGTTTTGTGTTGGCCGTGCTTGTGTTTGGCGCTGTTGCAGATCAATTTGGCTTCGGGTCCTATCCGTTTTGGGCTTGTGGCGCTTTGCTGTTGGGTTTGTTTGCTGCATTCCGTTTTCAAGCCGACCCTCCACGCTTGCCAGCCGTCACTCAGTCAAGCCAAACGCCAGGACCATACATCACATCGATTGGGCTGCGCAGGCTGTTGCTGCCTGCGCCCATGCCCTTGTTTTGGTTGGCTGCATTTTTCATGATCTTCGCCCATGGGGTGTTTTATGCGTACTACTCGCTGTACTTGCTGGAGCACGGGTACCGGGAGCTAAGCATTGGTGGGCTTTGGGCCTTCGGTGTGGCCTGCGAAGTGGTGTTTTTTGCCTTTCAGGCCAAGTTTTTCACCCGGCTTGGTCTTCATCAATGGCTGATGGTCAGTTTTGCCGCCTGTGCGCTGCGCTTTTCAATCACGGCGGCCTTTCCAGAGGTGGCTTGGCTGATGTTCATGGCCCAGGGCATGCATGCACTCACCTTTGCGGCACACCACACGGCCACCATTTCATGGTTGCGTGAGAACTTGCCCAAGTCGCTTGTGGTGCGGGGGCAGGCCATGTATGCCACCATTGCATATGGTTTGGGGGGATCTTCTGGCACGTTTTTGGGTCGATACGCATGGGACCTTGCCTCGCCATCCGCGGCATTTGGCATGGCTGCTGGTGCCGGTGCAATGGCCTTGTTGCTGGGTTGGTTGCTGCGGGGCAATCAGTTGTCAACATGAGGTCTTGTTGGACCGTTTTAATCGAGCTTGGATTGTTGGGGTGGAATCATGGTGTTCAAGTCAAAAGCTGAGGTAACAACATTGGGCAATCTTCCTGGGTGGCTGCAAAAAAGTGGCAAGAGTTTTGTGTTGGCCTGCTCTGTGTCAGTGCTCTCCGCCTGCCTCACCACGCAAACCACCTCGGGTGGTGCTGTTGGCGTGGATCGATCCCAGTTTGTGCTGATTTCCAGCGCTGAGGTGGATGCAAGCGCAGCCAAAGCCTACGCCGACGTGATTGCAAAAGCCCAGAAAGAGGGCAAGTTGAACCGGGACGCCAAGCAGGTGCAGCGGGTGCGCGCCATTGCCAATCGGCTTATTCCACAAACCGCCGTGTTTCGCCAAGATGCACCTGCATGGAAGTGGGAGGTCAATGTGATTGAATCCGACCAGCTCAACGCATGGTGCATGGCGGGTGGAAAAATAGCATTTTATTCTGGACTCATCGAAAAGCTGAACATGACCGACGATGAAATTGCGGCGGTGATGGGGCATGAAATTGCCCACGCGCTTCGCGAACACAGCCGGGAGCGTATTTCTCAGCAGTTGGCCACCTCCGTGGGGCTTGACTTGTTGGCAGCCGGTTTCGGATTGTCGCGTGGCGCAGCTGACTTGGCCGGTATGGTGGCCAATGTCACGATTTCTTTGCCTTATGGGCGCCAGCATGAAATTGAATCGGATCGCATTGGCGTGGAGTTGGCCGCCCGGGCTGGCTACGATCCCCGTGCTGCCATTTCCTTGTGGCAAAAAATGGCCTCGCAGGGCGGTGGTTCTCCGCCGGAACTTCTGTCCACACACCCCTCGCCCGAGAATCGGATGCGTGATTTGGCCGATTATTCAAACCGGGTTGAACCCTTGTATGAACAAGCCAAAAAGCGCTGAGGTTTTTGACTTGTAGCAAGGCTGCAACAAGCCAGCATAGCGGCGGCCTATGGCATAATAAGAAGTTATCTTTAAAGCAAATGCCTGAAGTAGGGCTGGACATGGCAAAGACTCTTTACGACAAACTTTGGGAAAGTCATGTGGTGCGCACAGAGCAGGATGGCACCGCACTCATTTACATTGATAGGCACCTGCTGCACGAAGTAACCAGTCCTCAGGCATTCGAGGGGCTGGAGCTTGCCGGGCGCCCGCTTTGGCGCAACAGCGCCAACCTGGCTGTGGTTGACCACAACGTGCCCACCACCGACCGCAGCCACGGAATAGCCGACCCCACCTCCCGCTTGCAGGTTGAAACCTTGGATAAAAACGCCAAGGCCCATGGCCTGACCTACTTTGACATCAAGGATTTGCGCCAAGGCATTGTGCATGTGATTGGCCCAGAGCAGGGCGCCACATTGCCGGGCATGACCGTGGTGTGTGGCGATTCCCACACCAGCACGCATGGCGCGATTGGGGCGTTGGCATTTGGCATTGGCACGTCTGAGGTGGAGCACGTGATGGCCACACAGTGTCTGCTCATGAAAAAAGCCAAGAACATGCAGGTGCGTGTCGAAGGCAAATTGGGCGCGGGTGTGTCTGCCAAAGACATCATCCTGGCCATCATTGGCAAAATTGGCACGGCTGGCGGCACTGGCTACGCGATTGAGTTTGCTGGTTCTGCTATTCGAGACCTTTCGGTGGAAGGCCGCATGACCATGTGCAACATGGCCATTGAGGGTGGTGCGCGCTCCGGCATGGTGGCCGTGGACGACAAGACCCTCGATTATGTTAAAAACCGCCCGTACAGCCCCAAGGGCGAGCTGTGGGACAAGGCCGTGGCCTATTGGAAAACCTTGCACTCCGATGAGGGTGCACAATTCGATCGCGTGGTCGAATTGAAAGCGGAAGACATTCTGCCCCAAGTCACGTGGGGAACGTCGCCAGAGATGGTTACCGATGTGCACGGTGAGGTGCCCGATCCTGCTTCAGAGGCAGATCCAGTGCGCCGCCAAAGCATCGAACGTGCTCTGCAGTACATGGGTTTGCAACCCCGGCAGCGCATTGAAGACATTCCTGTTGATACCGTGTTTATTGGTTCTTGCACCAATTCTCGCATTGAAGATCTGCGTCAAGCGGCCGCAGTCATCAAAGGGCGTAAAAAGGCCAGCAACGTGAAACTGGCCATGGTCGTTCCCGGCTCGGGTCTTGTTAAGGCGCAAGCTGAAAAGGAAGGTTTGGACAAAATTTTCCTGGCGGCAGGGTTTGAATGGCGTGAGCCTGGTTGCTCCATGTGCCTGGCCATGAATGCCGACCGCTTGGGCAGCGGCGAGCGCTGTGCATCTACCAGCAACCGAAATTTTGAAGGACGCCAAGGTGCGGGTGGCCGCACTCACCTGGTGAGCCCAGCCATGGCGGCTGCGGCAGCAATCGCAGGCCATTTCATTGATGCAAGAAACTTTTGAGTAAAGGAGTGTTTGTCATGAAATTGATTTCCACCATGCTGCTCGCCCTGTCGGCGCTTTCCCTGTCTGCATGTAACACCATCGAAGGCATGGGCAAAGACATCAAGGCCGGTGGAGCCGCCATTGAGCGCACCGCTGAAGAAAATAAGCGGTAATGGCATTTCAAACGGGCACGGCGTTTTGCCATTGTCCGCTTTGACCCCATTCGGCCTCCATGGTTTGCGCCTAGGAGGCTGAAGTTTTAACGGATTCATCATGGAAAAATTTGTTACCCACACCGGCATTGCAGTGGCCATGAATCGCGCCAACGTGGACACCGACGCGATCATTCCCAAGCAGTTTCTGAAATCCATCAAGCGCACCGGTTTTGGCGAGCACCTGTTCGACGGCTGGCGTTACCTGGACGAGGGCGAGCCCGGCATGGATTGCACCAAGCGCCCACTGAACCCCGATTTTGAGCTGAATAAGCCAGAATTCCAAGGTGGTACGGTGTTGGTGGCTGGTCCCAATTTTGGCTGCGGCTCATCCCGCGAGCATGCGCCTTGGGCCTTACAACAGTACGGTTTCAAAGCGGTTATCTCTAGTAGCTTTGCAGATATTTTCTTCAACAACTGCTTTAAAAATGGCTTCTTGCCCATTGTTTTAAAAGAAGAAGAATTAAAGCAGGTGTTTGCCGCCATTGACAAAAATCCAGGCGAGAAAATCACCGTGGATCTTGAAAACCAGCGCGTGAGTATTGCTGGCCTGCAGTTTGGCTTTGAGGTGGATGCCTTCCGCAAACATTGCCTGATCAACGGGTTGGATGATATTGGGCTCACTTTGCAGCACCGCGATCAAATCACCGCCTTTGAGAAAAAACGCTTGGCCGAGCAGCCTTGGCTTGCCAACACCATTTGAGAACAGCATGACACTGAAAATTGCCGTAATGCCAGGCGATGGCATTGGTCCAGAGATCACCCAGCAAGCCGTCAAAGTGCTGGAAGCGCTGAAAACCGATGGCCTGAAGGTCGAGTTTGAGCATGCCCTGATTGGTGGTGCGGCTTACCGTGAAAAGGGTATGCCTTTACCCGAAGAGACCGTTGCCTTGGCCAAAGCCAGCGATGCCGTGCTGTTTGGCGCAGTGGGCGATTTTTCTCTGGACACATTGCCTCGCCATTTGCGGCCTGAGCAGGCCATTTTGGGCATTCGCAAGGCGCTTAATCTGTTTGCCAATTTCCGCCCCGCCATGGTGTACGCCGAGTTGGCTGATGCATCCACGCTGCGCCCGGAGGTGGTGGCTGGGTTGGACATCTTGATTGTGCGCGAACTCACCGGTGATATTTATTTCGGTACGCCCCGTGGTCACCGCATTGCGGAAGATGGCCCCTTCAAGGGCGAGCGTGAGGCGTTTGACACCATGCGCTACGCCGAGACCGAAATTCGTCGCATTGCCCATGTGGCTTTTCAGGCTGCGCGGAAGCGTGGCCGAAAGCTCTGCTCCGTGGACAAGGCCAATGTGCTGGAAACCACACAGTTTTGGCGCGACGTGGTGACCGAGGTGGCCAAAGAGTATCCGGATGTGGAGTTGACCCACATGTACGTGGACAACTGCGCCATGCAGTTGCTTAAAAACCCCAAGCAATTCGATGTGATCGTGACGGGTAACCTCTTCGGTGATATTTTGTCCGATGAGGCTTCCATGTTGACTGGGTCCATCGGGATGCTGCCCTCTGCATCTCTGAACGAAAGCAATTTTGGTTTGTACGAGCCCATTCACGGCTCTGCACCCGACATTGCCGGCAAAGACCTGGCCAACCCCATGGCCACGGTGCTGTCCGCTGCCATGATGCTGCGCTACACCTTTGGCCTAGAAGATTACGCCAGCCGAATCGAGCAGGCGGTGAAATCTGTGTTGGCCACCGGCCCACGCACGGGCGACATTTGGCGTGATGGCAAGATTCGTATTGGCACCAAAGGCATGGGCGATGCGATCGTGGCTGCCCTGGCCAAGCAGTCCTGAAATTCTGAATATCGATTGGAGTTGTTATGTTGAAAGTGGGTTTGGTTGGATGGCGTGGCATGGTCGGTTCCGTGCTCATGCAACGCATGCAGGAAGAAAATGATTTTGCGCATTTTGAGCCTGTGTTTTTCTCAACCTCCAACGCAGGTGGTAAGGCACCGGCGTTTGCTGCCAATGCAGGCGCTCTGCAAGACGCCAACAGCATCGATGCACTCAAGCAGATGGATGTGGTGTTGACTTGCCAAGGTGGGGATTACACCAACGAAGTGTTCCCCAAGCTGCGTGCAGCTGGTTGGAACGGCTATTGGATTGATGCCGCATCGGCTTTGCGCATGAAAGACGATGCAATCATTATCCTTGACCCTGTCAACATGAATGTCATCAAAGATGGCCTCACACAGGGCATCAAAAATTATGTGGGCGGCAACTGCACAGTCTCTCTGATGCTGATGGCTTTGGGTGGTCTGTTTCAGGCCAACCAGGTCGAGTGGATCACCTCCATGACCTACCAGGCCGCCTCGGGCGCCGGCGCTCAAAACATGCGCGAGCTGATTGCACAAATGGGCAGCATTCATGGCGCAGTGAAGGATTTGCTCGCAGACCCCGCCTCAGCGATTTTGGAAATTGATCGCAAAGTGGCTGAGCACATCAATTCCAGCCAGTATCCCACCGACCAGTTTGGTGTACCTCTGGGTGGCAGCCTGATCCCCTGGATCGACAAAGACTTGGGCAACGGCCAATCCAAAGAAGAATGGAAAGGCGGTGCCGAAACCAACAAGATTTTGGGCAAGCCGGCCGTGGGCACCGCTGGCGCCATTCCAGTGGATGGTTTGTGTGTGCGCGTGGGTGCCATGCGTTGCCACTCCCAGGCATTGACCATCAAGCTGAAGCAAGACATTCCGCTGAACGAGATCAACGACATGCTCGCCAAGGCCAACGATTGGGTTAAAGTGATTCCCAACGAGCGTGAAGCATCCATGCGTGAGCTAACGCCTGCCGCTGTGACTGGCCGCATGCACGTGCCTGTGGGGCGCATGCGCAAAATGGCCATGGGTGGCCAGTATCTGAGCGCGTTCACTGTGGGTGACCAGTTGCTTTGGGGTGCTGCCGAGCCTTTGCGTCGCATGCTGCGCATCTTGATTGAGCGATAATTTATAAAACACCATCGGCCGCGAGAGCTGGCCTGCACATTCATGGAGTGAACGGGTGAGGCACATCACAAGAAAGACATTGCCCCTTTTAATCGCATCAGGTTTGTTTGCAAGCTCTCTCGCGCAGGCTGCGCAATTGGGCAAATTGGAGGTGCTCTCCCGGGCGGGGGAGCCTTTCCAGGCTCAAATTCAGGTGGATGCTGTGCAACCCGCAGAACGGGCAAGCCTCAAGGCTGCGCTCGCACCGCCAGAGGCTTTTCAGGCCGCCAGGTTGGTTGTAGATCCCAATTTGCGCAGCTTGCAATTTGCCGTGGAAGACGGGCCTAGGCCCGGAACGGCCTTGGTCAAAATTACCTCGACCAAGGCTTTGCCACAAGGTTTTTTGGATGCGCTTGTTGAGTTGAGTTGGGCAGGGGGGCGTGTGGCCCGTGAATACACCTTCACCATACCTGCAGATGCAGCAGCGTCCAAAGCCGAAACAACACAGTTACCCGCCATCTCACCCCCCCGCACGTTGCCCCCCGTGAACCCACAGGCCGCGACGGCACCTGCAACGACTTCCTCGCAGGCCGCAGCACCTGCAACCACTGCGCCAGCGCCTGTAACGCAAACCGCTGCTGCGTCAGCCGCGCAGCTGCTAGTCAAGCGTGGGGATACTTTGTCTGAACTTGCCCTACAGCTGGTGGGAGATGGTGTGAGCCTTAACCAAGCGATGGCCGCCATTTACGAAGAAAATCGAGATGCATTCATCAATGGCAGCGTGCACTTGATCCGTGAAGGCGCTCAAATCCGAGTGCCGAATCGGGCTGCGGTGCGCGCACGTTCTGCCAATGAAGCCTTGTTGGTGTTGGCACGCAACGATGACCGCAATGTGTATTCCGCTTATGCACGACAGATTGGATTGTTGACAGTTGCAAACGCCACTGAATCCAAGGTGGCCAACACCAGCCAAGGCAATATTGCGCCCAAACAGGCACCCGCAGCGGCAGCGAACAAGGCCGAGGATCGCCTGCAAATTGCGCCAAGTGTACAGCATGGTGGAGGTGCCAGTGATGCGGCTGCCGAGGAGTTGGTGGCAAAAAACAAAGCTTTGGCGGAGGCCAACGAGCGAATTGCCCTGCTTGAAAAAAACGTGTCCGACTTGCAAAAACTCCTCGAGATGCAGCAAGGCGAGGAGGCCTCAGCGTCGACAACATTGCCGGCAAAGGCTACTGCCACAGACCCATTGGCTAACCCTGTGGCTGCCGATGACACGCCCCCCGCAGCCGATGACCCGGCATTGAGCGTTCCTGCGCAATCACCACTGCCTGAAGAGGCCACAGCGCCGGTCGACGCAACTGTCGAGCAAGCTGACAACACTTCAGCCCAAGCACCAGTCGGCGAGGACGGCAATTTGGTGCCCTGGTTGCTAGCAGGTGCGGGTGGCTTGATTGGTTTGGTGGTGCTGCTGTTGATTGCTCGCTCACGCAAAAAAACCTCAGAAACGCCAGGCGTTTCTGAATCGGACGACAGCACATTTAGTGAGGTTCAAGACTTTGACAACGCGCTTGCTGCCATGGCAGCAGAACAGGCTGACCAAAAAGTCGACTCTGGTTTGAAGGCCGTGTCGGATGACAGTTTTGATCTGGAAGATGTGCTCACTGAAAGCACCCGTCCAGAGGCCAGTACCAGTGAAAAACCAAGGGTTGAAACGCCAGAAGCGGCTTCACAGGCTTCTGTGGATGAAGAGCCGATTCCCGAGTTGAATGTGGAGTCCGAACAGGCCAGCGAACAACGCGACTCGCTGGATAGCCCAGTCACACTGGAGTTTCCTGAAGACACTGCCAAACCAGAACAGCCAAGCTCCATCTTCGATGACTTGGATTCCTTGGAAAAAGGTGCCGTGGCCGCACAAGAAGAGCTAGATGAGTTGCGCAAGCAACCGTTGCCGGCCCGCGAGGCAGATTCAGAGGAGGTGGCTTCAGCGTTTGACGACTTGGTGGATGCTGACCAGAGCAATCCTGTTGCCCAGCCTGGAGAGGCTCCAGAGCAAAGCGCTGCGGTGGAGGTTCCTCAGGAGGCTTTCGATCAGGCGATTGTTGACCTGGATGTGGACGTACCTAACCCCAAGATTGATGAGGCCACTTGGCAGGAAGTAGCCACCAAGCTGGATCTTGCGGGCGCCTACGTTGAAATTGGCGATGCAGATGGTGCCAAAGAGCTGCTCAATGAAATCATCAAAAAAGGCGACGTGGATCAGGTTCGCAAAGCCAAGGCTTTGTTGGGCACGCTGGGGTAATTCGCACTGTGAACCGTGTGGTGCTCGGCCTGCGTTATAACGGCCAAAACTTTGAAGGTTGGCAAACCCAACCCCATGGTCGCACGGTGCAGGACACACTCACCCAAGCGTTGAATCGCATAGTGCATTCGCCTCTGGTGCTGCATTGTGCAGGGCGAACCGACACAGGAGTTCATGCACGCCAGCAAGTGGTTCACTTGGACACTGAAATAGAACGCCCACATTCGGCCTGGGTGAAAGGGGTGAATAATTTTTTGCCCTCTGCCGTGAGCGTAACCGGGATGATGTTTGTAGATAATAGTTTTCATGCCCGCTTCAGTGCTGTTTCGCGCACTTACCGATACTATTTTTACAGCAGCCAGGTCTGCGACCCCTTCAAACCATTCATGACCTGGGTGCATTACCCCCTTGATTTACAAGCCATGGAAGATGCAGCGCAATCTTTGGTGGGCACGCATGATTTTTCTGCCTTTCGAGCAGCCCAATGCCAGGCCAATAGTCCCGTTCGCACCATCCATCGCATTGGTTTGGTGCGTGAGCATGACCACGCCTATTTCGAGATTCATGGCAATGCATTTTTGCATCACATGGTGCGCAATATTGTGGGTTGCCTAATGGAGGTGGGGCAGGGGCGCCAGCCTGTGCCATGGGTTGCACAGGTGCTGGCAAATCGTGACCGCAGCCTGGCTGCCAAAACTTACCCGGCCCAGGGGCTGAGTTTGTGGCACATTGAATATCCCGAGCATTATCGAATCCAACGCCTGTTTGAGCCTTTGCCATGGAAGTGATGCGAACCCGAATCAAGATTTGCGGCCTGCGTACCGAAGAGGCGGTGACAGCCTGTGTAAGTGCAGGTGCAGACGCCGTGGGCTTTGTTTTTTATCCGCCTTCGGTGCGCAACGTAGAACCGGTCCAGGCCCGTGCTTTGGCAAAACACTTGGGGGCCTGGCAAACCCCGGTTGCCTTGTTTGTGAATGCGCAACCCGAATTGGTGCAAGCGGTGGTTCAGGGCATTCCGAATGTGCTGCTCCAGTTTCATGGTGATGAAACGCCAGAATACTGCGAGGGTTTTGCTCGCCCCTACATCAAAGCCGTGCGCATGCGTCCAGGCGTAGATCTGCTGGTCGAGAGCCGGCGTTTTGACAAAGCCCAAGCTCTGTTGGTGGACTCTTGGAGTGAATCTTACGGCGGGAGCGGACACACTTTTGATTGGTCTTTGCTCCCTGGGCAAGGCGCGTTGAAGCAGGGTTTGGTATTATCCGGGGGATTGGACCAGCACAATGTGGGGCATGCCATTGGCAGCATTCGGCCCTATGGTGTCGATGTTTCCAGTGGTGTTGAATCGACCAAGGGCATCAAGGACCTCAACAAGATTTTTGAGTTTTGCAAAGCGGTCCACAGGGCCGACGCAATGAGAGCAGCAACATGAACAAACCCTACGAATTTCCTGATGCCACCGGGCATTTTGGTCCTTATGGTGGCACCTTTGTGTCCGAAACCCTGGTGCATGCACTGGAAGAGTTGAAGGCTGCGTATGCCCACTACCAGAATGACCCAGAGTTTGTGGCCGAATTCGAGAATGAACTGAAATACTTTGTGGGTCGTCCCAGCCCTATTTACCATGCCAAGCGCTGGTCCGAGTTGCTGGGCGGGGCTCAAATTTACTTCAAGCGCGAAGACCTGAACCACACGGGTGCCCACAAGGTGAACAACTGCATTGGGCAGGCACTGTTGGCGCGCCGCATGGGCAAGCCCCGGGTGATTGCTGAAACCGGTGCGGGCCAGCACGGTGTGGCGACGGCGACCGTGGCAGCCCGCTATGGCATGAAATGTGTGGTTTACATGGGCCAGGAAGACGTGGCTCGCCAAGCGCAAAACGTATTCCGCATGAAATTGTTGGGTGCCGAGGTGGTGCCTGTCACGTCCGGTTCAAAAACACTGAAAGATGCCCTCAACGAGGCCATGCGTGATTGGGTGACCAACGTGGAAGACACCTTCTACATCATCGGCACCGTGGCTGGCCCACACCCTTATCCCATGCTGGTTCGGGATTTTCAGAGCGTGATCGGCAAGGAGTGCTTGGTACAAATGCCCGCCATGGTTGGGCGTCAGCCCGATTACGTGTTGGCTTGTGTGGGCGGTGGCTCTAATGCCATGGGGATTTTTCACCCCTACATTGGCGTCGATGGCGTCCAACTGGTCGGCGTTGAGGCGGCTGGGGAGGGCATTGAGACCGGCAAGCACGCTGCATCGCTCTCGGCTGGCACACCTGGTGTGTTGCATGGCAACCGCACTTACCTGCTGCAAAGCGAGGATGGTCAAATTATTGAGACGCATTCGGTGTCTGCCGGGCTGGATTACCCGGGTGTGGGTCCCGAGCATGCGTGGCTCAAAGACAGCGGGCGTGCCCAGTATGTGGGCATCACTGATTCAGAAGCCCTGGAGGCTTTCCACAACTGTTGCCGAATTGAGGGAATTATTCCCGCGTTGGAAAGCAGCCACGCCCTGGCTCATGCGGCCAAGCTGGCCAAAACCCTGCCAAAAGACAAAATTATTCTGGTCAACCTCTCTGGCCGAGGCGATAAAGACATGCACACCGTGGCCCGCATGAGTGGCGCAGAGTTTTATTGCCACCCCGATTGCAAAACAGGCGCTGCCGCTGCCTGCAACAAAAAATAATTTTCAACATGTCGCGCATTCAAGCCGTATTTCAACAACTCAAAGCCCAGGGTCGAAAGGGCCTGGTTCCATTTGTCACTGGCGGCGACCCCGATCCCGCCCAAACCGTTGCAGTGATGCATGCGCTAGCCGACGCCGGCGCGGATGTGATCGAATTGGGGGTCCCATTTTCAGACCCCATGGCCGATGGGCCTGTCATCCAACGTTCCAGCGAACGGGCCTTGGCCAAAGGCATCAGCACCCGCAAGATTCTGGATTTTGTGCGTGAATTTCGCCAAACCAACACCCACACACCGGTGGTGCTGATGGGCTATGCCAATCCGATTGAACGCATGGGCACAGGCAAGTTTGTGGACGAGTGCAAAGGTGCAGGTGTCGATGGCGTGCTGGTGGTGGATTATCCACCTGAGGAGTCTATCGAGTTTGCTGC
>DASUEF010000285.1:0-2071 GCA_036275215.1 Limnobacter sp.
CCGCTTGTCCTGGCTTGGCGTTGCCCAAGTATCGTTTGTAGTTGGCCTCATTGAGCCGCTTTGTGCCAATCGCCACCAACACATCCCCGGCAGAAACCCCAGCCTGATGTGCTGGCGAGTCATTGATGACCTGCTTCACCAGCATGCCTTCGGGTTTAAACTGGCCGTGTAAACCCAGATAAACCGCCTCTTTGGCCCGTGCCTCTTTCAGGTCAAATCCATGGTTTGCAAACAGCTCAGCCAAAGGCAACTCCATGGTCTGTCTTGTCCACGCCTCAATTTCAGCGTGCAGGTCCAACCCGGTCGCACGTTCAACCAGCGCGGAAAATTCTTCTTCGCCCAAACCCGTTCCTGTGAGTCCCTTTTCTTTCCACATGAGTCGCATCACGCAGTCCAGGCTGTGCTTGCCCTCAGAGCGCTTGCGCAGCGTGCTGTCCAGGCAAAAAGCCACCAAGGCACCTTTGGTGTAATAACTCACAATCGAATTGGGTGCGTTCTCGTCTTGCCGGTAGTACTTGGTCCAGGCCTCAAAAGAACTTTCACTCACACTTTGCAATAAGCGCCCAGGCCCTTTCATCACCTGTGCAATCGTTTTGGCGAATGCTTTTAGGTACGCCGCTTCATCATAAAATCCGGCGCGCGCCAGCATCAGATCATCGTAATACGAGGTAAAGCCTTCAAAAATCCACAACAAGCGGGTGTAGTTCTCTTCATCAAGCCGGTAGGGCACAAACGCCGCCGGTTTCATCCGCTTCACATTCCAGCTGTGAAAGTATTCATGGCTGCAAAGGCCCATGAACGTGTCATATCCTTTTGGCGCCTCTGTCACGCCCAACTGAGGCAGGTCTGCACGGGCACACAGCAAGGCGGTGCTGTTGCGGTGTTCAAGGCCCCCATAACCGTCATCGGTTGCGTGCACCATGAACACATAACGGTCAAAGGGTGCTCGCTTGCTGTCAGGCTCAAAGAGAGCAATCTGCGCTTCGCACACCGGCTGCAGGTCTTTGCACACACGGTCCAGGTCTACATCGTCGTCCGCTCCGTACACAGCAAACACATGTGGCACGCCGCAGGCCTCAAACTGTTTGATTTTCAATTCACCCATCTCAACTGGGTGGTCAATCAAGGCATCGTAGTTGGGCGCGTGCAGCTGAACCGTGCCGCCAGGGCGCAGCACTGGGCAACCGTTGGGGTCTGTCAGCGTGCCTGGCTGGCTCGGTAGACCGCATGCCACTAGCCAGTTTTGTCCCTCGCTCGCTGGGCGGGCAAGTGTCAGTGAAATTGGCATGTCTTCTGCACCTTTGGGGCAAAGAAACACACTGGTGCCATTAAAAAATGCGTGGGTGGCGTCCACATGGGCACCGCGAACAGACAAATCCCAGGCGTACACCCGCCAGCGGCACTCCATCAACACCGTGGACGACCTGTCAGAAAGCATTTCAGATGGCAGTTGCAGACGCCATGTGTTTTTCTTGGGTTTGTGGTGCGTCAAAGGCTGCCGGTTGGCCAGCGCATCAAAACTCACCACATGCCGGGAAAACTCCCGAATCAGGTAACTGCCCGGGATCCATACTGGCAAGGTCAAATCCACCACCGCGCCTTGCGCGGTGGGGTGCTCCCATTGAAGCAGCACATCCAAATAGTGGCCATGTGCATCGGCCACCAGCACTTGGTAATTCAACATCAAATCTTCACCACCATTCGACCGCTGTTTTGCCCGGCCATGATCTGTGCAGCGCTTTCCAGCACCTCATCCAGGTCAATCGTCCTTGAGAGCATTGCCAATTTTTCTTTGTCCAGGTCTTGAGCCAGCCGGCGCCAAGCATGCTCACGCACAGCAATGGGGGCCATCACCGAATCAATGCCACGCAAAGTCACGCCTCTCAAAATGAACGGCGCAACCGACGAAGGGAAGTCCATGCCTTGTGCTAGGCCGCAAGCGGTCACCGTGCCACCGTACTTTGTTTGTGCACAGGCATTGGCCAAGGTGTGCGACCCCACACAATCCACCACACCCGCCCAGCGCTCCTTTTGCAGAGGTTTGCCTGGTGCAGCCAGCAAACCACGGTCC
>DASUEF010000286.1:0-39329 GCA_036275215.1 Limnobacter sp.
TTTTGCCCGCCCCGGTGGTGGCATGCAGCATGCCACTTTCGCCACGCACCATGGCGTCCCACACCTCGCGCTGAAAATCAAAAGGCGCCCAGCCTTGCCGGGCAAACCATTGCTCCACCTGCTGAATGTTCAAGTGCTGAATTGCGGGAGCATGTTCATGGGGCTTTGCAGGCACTGTTGCTGCGTTTTGCGCAGGGCCCTGTGGCTCTGCCTCTGAAGGCTGAGCCGCTTGCGCCTGTTTGCGCTTGCGGCGCAGGGCCTTGAGTTGGGTACCCACATTGGGACCGGGGGGAATGCCTCGAAATGCCGACATAAAGCGTAAGGGGTGCTGCGATGCGAGTTATTTTGCCACAGGGCCTGCCAGAAGGGTTTTGAGCAATTCCACCACCTGCGATGCGGTTTGCTCATTGCGATCGTATTGGGGATTGAGTTCCACCACATCCACCGAGTGGACCACACCCACCTTGGCCAAATGTTCAAAGCAGGTTTTGAGTTGCAGCACACCAAGTCCACCCTCCACTGGCGTGCCCACAGCGGGGGCCTCGCTGGGGTCTAAGCAATCCACATCAAAACTCACATGCACGTGATCCCCTGGCACCACACCATCCAACGCAAAAGCCATGACCTGGGCCAGAGACATGCCCGCCATCGCTTGCATGCCTAGCACTGGGATCCCCAACTCGCTCAAGGTGCAAGATTCATCTGGATCCACGGAACGCACACCCAACAAGCGAACTTGACGTGGTTTGAGAGCGGGTTCCTTGCCTGCCAATTTGACCAAAGAGTCTGGCCCCAGCCCCATGAGGCAAGCCAGCGGCATGCCATGCAAATTGCCAGAAGGGGATGTGCGCGCCGTGTTGAAATCGGCATGTGCATCAAACCACAACACCCGCAAACGGCGGTCCCGCTGGCGGCAATAACGGGCCACGGCACTGATGGAACCCACGGCCAAACAGTGATCGCCCCCCAGCAGCACTGGCACACGGTTGGCCCGCAATGCCTGCCAAACCGCTTGGTCGATGGTGCGATTCCAGCGCGCAACTTCAAATAGATTCCTGTATCCGCTGTGAGCGCGGTGATCAAAATTGTTGGGGCCTTGAAGATCCCCAGTGTCCAGCACAGGTCGGCCGGTTTGCAGCAATGCCTTTACCAGCCCAGCCTTGCGCAAAGCCATGGGGCCGCTGGACGCACCGCTAGCGGTTGTGCCTACATCGGTGGGTGCACCGATCAGTTGCACAGAGGGAGGATAAAATTTTGGGGGAAAAATAGCTCGGTCAGTGAAATGGTCTGCACTGATCGACTGAGACAACTTGGCATTGAAAGCAAACTTCAAG
Source organism: Limnobacter sp. (assembly GCA_036275215.1). Taxonomy (GTDB): domain Bacteria; phylum Pseudomonadota; class Gammaproteobacteria; order Burkholderiales; family Burkholderiaceae_B; genus Limnobacter. The sequence goes on from DASUEF010000286.1 coordinate 1,335, forward strand.
CACACCTCCTGCGCCAGGCGAGAGATTGTTTATTCAGTGTGCGCTTGATACGAATGTTTGACCAGCCCCGTGAAGGACATTCAAATTTCAGTGTTGCAAACTTGCCAACAACTCACCAGCCAATTCCTCAATGGCTGTATCGCCCAATGAATCACTGTAGAGCGTGTGTGCCTGGGCAAAGCCCTGAAGATTGCGGGGTGTGGACTTGCGATACGCCGGGTCGTAGTGCTGAGTCAACAACTCTTGGACCAGGGTGACCCAAGCCCCTTGTTGAGCAAGTTCGCCCCACCGCGCAATCATGGCGTGCCCATGCAAGCTGCTTAAATACCCCAGCTGCGTTTGTAAGCTGGTGGGGTCCTTTAAAAAGTAATCATAGTCACGCAATAAAAACTCGACGCGTGCTTTGACAGGCACTTCCAAGCGCACCACACGCCCCTGTTGGCTCATGGTGTCAAACAAGACCTCGGGCACACGCAAGGAGCCAATTTTTTTGCTCTCAGCCTCTACCCAAACAGACCTTGAAGGATCCATGTTGCGCAGGGCATGCCAAACCTGGGTTTCAAACCACTTCTGGGAGGGTTGCGGCTGGTTGGGCAGCACACCCAACACCGAGCCTTTGTGACTGGCCAGCCCCTCCAGGTCAAGCACCTGTCCACCCTGCCTCGCCATCGCCTCCAGCACACGGCTTTTGGCGCTACCGGTTTCGCCACACAACACATGGTACGTAAACAATTTGGGCAGTTGGCTTAGTTGTTCCAGCACATGGGTGCGAAATACTTTGTACCCACCTTGCATTTGGCTGGCCGGCCAGCCCACCTGACGAAGAATGTGGGTCATCGCCCCCGAACGGCTGCCCCCGCGCCAGCAATAGACCAGTGGTCTCCAACCCTTGCCGTGCTGCTGGAAACGGGTTTGCAAATGGTGTGCAATGTTTTTTGCCACCAGAGCTGCCCCCACTTTCTTGGCCTCGAAGGGAGACACCTGCTTGTACAGGGTGCCCACAGCAATCCGTTCTTCATTGCTGAGCACCGGGCAATTGATTGCACCGGGAATGTGGTCTTCTTCAAACTCGGCAGGCGACCGAACGTCGATGATTTCAGAAAAATCATCCAGGCTCTCAAGGGTAACAATGTCGGGATGTTTCACAGGCAGGCCAGTGTGTGTTGACTGGCCATTATAGCGGGGGCACACCCACAATCCAGCCTTCCACTGGGTCAATGCGAGCGGGCAAACCGTAGTGCATGTCGTCCCAGGTGTGACGGTGTTTGGATGCCCAAGCCGCCAAAAGACAACACAACAAGGCATCCAGATGATCGGCCTTGGCATCCTCCAGCAGCTTGGGGCGCAAGTACGGCCGCACCTGCACGCGAATGCCCAGCAACATGCCCTCCTCCACTGCATTGAGCAACTCAGTACGCGCCTGCCGGCGGTCGGGCGTGTCCTTGTTTTTGTCGTCACTCTTGTAACTGGCGCGATTCAGGATTTTGCGGGCCAGATAACCCGGGTAAGCCTCCAGCGCCACGCGTGCCGTGTCGCCTTTTTGCATGCCAGGAATGTGCACACCGGCCTGCATCAACAACGGTGCCCCCGCATGCAGCATGTAAGCCACCGGCGGGTTGACCCATTTCATGGAGGGGGAAGAGCCCGCAGGGCCATCGCAGTCGCGGTGGGCAAACTTGTGGCCAGCCGGACGGGCGTCGCACCACGCCTTGAAGGTGGCGCGGATTTGCTCGCGACTCATGGCGCAATAATGCTGCATTAGGTCGGCCCAGGCGCGGAAATCTGTACGCCCGGCGCCCGGCCACTTCAGCCCGTCCACCAGCTTACGCGGCAAACCAAACGGCATGTCGATGGCGGCCACATAGGGCAGGCCAGCTTGCGCAATCTGGTCTGCCGATCGCCCTGTTGACAGGGTGGGCTCGCCGCTGTTCAACACGTGCGCGAATTCTTGCAGCGTGGACAAAGACCACAGCTCGTCCACCTGAAGCACAAGGCCCTGCCATTGCCCCACTGCGACGGCAATCGGCTTGCGTTTGCTGGGGCTGCTAGAAAAATCAATGCCCAAAAGGCGCGGAAAAGTATTGCTCATGGGGTTTGCGCTGGCAGCAGGCTTTCGAGTTGGGCCAGGGAGTCCACCTGGTGCAAAGGTTTGTCGTTGCGAATCCGAAGCATACGCGGAAAACGCACTGCCACACCGCTTTTATGGCGATTGGAGCGTGCGATGGCTTCAAAGCCCAATTCAAACACCAAGGTGGGCACGACCGTGCGCACCGGGCCAAATTTGTTGACGGTGTGTTTGCGAATCTCACGATCAATTTGTTTGAACTCCTCGTCGGTGAGGCCCGAATAGGCCTTGGCAAAAGGCACCAGCCGGGGCAAACCTTTGGCAGTACTCACTTCCACGGATTCCCCATTGGCGATGGCTTGCGCAACGGCTTGTGCCTCCGCTGCATTTTGCGGGGCGCGCTCCCACACGGCAAAGGTGTAATCGGTATAAAGGCTGGCTCGCCGCCCGTGGCCACGTTGTGCGTACACCAGCACACAGTCGATGGTCATGGGATCAATTTTCCATTTCCACCACAAACCATCGACCTTGGTGCGGCCCACGCCATAGCGGGAATCACGGTGTTTGAGCATGAAACCCTCCACACCACGCTCCCGGCTTTCTGATTGCAGCCGTTGCAAATCTGACCAAGCTTCAGCCTGCACCAAGGGGGACAAACGCAAACGTGGTAGATCTTCCCAGACGGCCTGGACGCTGTGCAGGCGCACACACTGCTCAAGCAATTCACGGCGGGTGCACTGTGCTTGCCCGGTTTGCAAATCCCCTTGCCATCGCAAGAGGTCGTAAGCCATGAACACCACTGGCGAGTCGACCATGAGTTTTTTGCTGACCACTTTGCGGTTCAGCCGCCCTTGCAAGGCATTGAACCCGGCTGGCACTGCACTGCCGTGCGGCCACACCAACACTTCGCCATCCAGAATGCTGCCATCGGGCAAGGCGCTCAGGGCATGCTGCAATTCCGGGAATTGCTCACTCACCAATTCTTCGCCACGCGACCAGATCCAGACCTGCCCGGCGTCTTTCACCACCTGGGCACGTATGCCATCGTATTTCCACTCCACCAGCCACTCATGCAAACTTCCCAGAGAATCGGGGGTCTGCTGCAATGGGTGGGCCAAAAAAAATGGCAAGGGCTGCCCCACCCTGGCCAGTGCTGAAGCGTCGGTGGGATCTTCCTGAGCAGCGATGAGGGACAAATACTGCGCCGCGTTGGGATGTGCGCTGGCGTCGGCATAGCCCATCATGCGTGTGGCCACAATTTTTGGATCCAGCTTGGCCAGGGTTGCCAGCGCCCGAATCACCAATAACTTGGACACACCCACCCGGAAACCGCCTCCCACCAACTTCACAAACAAAAAGCGCTCGGCTGATCCCAAGGCTCGCCAACACTGTTGTACTGCCACAATGCGGTCCTCATCCGCCATGGTGCGCAATGGCAATATGCGCTCTTGAACCCACCACGCCAGGCCTTGTGATGGCTCAAGCTGGGTGTGTATTGGCAAGGGCAATACATGGGCGATGGTCTCTGCCAAATCACCCACCGCTTGGTAACTTTCTTCAAACAACCAATTGGGCAACCCGCTTTCCCGCAGAGCCACTTCACGCAAGGTGGCTGTGGGCACAGTGCGCTTGGGCTTACCCCCCGATAAAAAGTACACAGCCCAGGCCGCGTCTTCGGCAGGTGCACACTCAAAGTATTGGCACAAAGCCTGCAACTTATTTTTGGTGGATGTGCTTGAATCCAACTGGGCAAACAGGGCGGCAAACTGCCTCATGTTGCAGCCCCCGCCTCGGCGGGCTCCTCTGCCCCCTGCTCGCCACCGTACTCGGTAACAAATGCACGCGCATTCAAGCCTTGATCTTGTAGCCAACGCACCATGACCGACACGTAACCATGGGTAACAATGACCTGCTCGGCCCCGGTTTCGCCAATGGCTTTCATCAGGCCCGGCCAGTCTGCATGGTCAGACATCACAAACCCACGATCCACATTGCTGCGCCTGCGTGAACCCCTCAACTGCATCCAACCGGATGCAAACGCATCGGAATAGGCTGAGCCAAAACGCTTCATCCAGCTTGCGCCCTGCGCAGCAGGCGGTGCAATGGCCAGGCATGTTTTGTATACCGATTTGTCTTGGATGTTGCTCACCAACTGTGTGGGTGGCAAAACCACACCGGCCTGACGATACGCCATGTTCAGTGCTTCGCAAGCACTGTGGCACACAATGGGACCAATGCTGGGGTCCACACCAGCGATGATGCGCTGTGCCTTGCCAAATGAGTAGCCGTACAGCACGCTGGCCCTACCCTGTGCAGCGTTGGCCGACCACCAGGCATTGATCTCGGCGTAAATGTCCGCATCGCTTCGCCAACGGTAAACTGGCAAGCCAAACGTGGACTCGGTGATGAAGGTGTGGCAAGGCACGGGTTCAAACGCCGTGCAGGTGAGATCAGGCATGACCTTGTAGTCGCCACTGGCCACCCACACTTGGCCGCGATACTCCAAACGCACCTGGCAAGACCCCAACACATGGCCTGCTGGATGCAGCGAAATTTTGACGCCGTTGTGAACGGTGCTTGCACCGTAGGGCAGCGTGTCCAATTGAATATTGCCAAGCCGGGTGCGCAACACGCCCTCACCGGGCGCGGCGCACAGGTAGTGGTTGTGGCCTGTGCGAGCGTGGTCGGCGTGCGCATGGGTGATCACAGCTCGATCCACCCTGCGCCATGGGTCAATATAAAAATCCCCCGGTGGACAATACAAACCTTCGGGACGACTCACCACCAAATCCATGCTAATACCGGCTGCCAAAACCGCCTACAAACACCGCCAACTGCATGAGTTTATAGCACAACCAGCTTACAGCCCGCTCCTTGAATGAGCGGGCTGCATGGCGTTGCTGTTGCACGCGGCGACTTCGATTTTCAATGGCGTCCAACAGCTCCCGTTTTAGGGTTTGGGCAAACGGGCGGTTGTGAATGAGCACATTGGCTTCCCGTGCAAACAAACAGCTTAGGGGATCAAGATTAGAAGAACCCACCGTGGCCCACAAGGAATCCACCACCCCCACTTTGGCGTGTAAAAAGCCGGGCAGGTATTCATAGACCTCCACACCCTGCGCCAGCATCTGGTCATAAAGATGTTGAGTGGCATAGTGTTGAAACCTGTATTCAACACGCCCTTGAAGCAACAATTTGACCACCACACCGCGCTGGCGTGCTGCGGCAATCGCAGCACGCATTTTATTGCCTGGCAAAAAATAAGCATTGGCCAGAATCACGGAGGTGTGGGCTTTGCCAATGGCCTGGATGTATGCGCGCTCAATGCGACGCCTCAGGCGGAAATTGTCCCGCAAGGCCAACTGCACTCGCACATGGCCGCAACGGTTTGGTGGTGTTTCCTCGCGCTGAGCATCCATGAGACGCATCCATCGATCAGCACGGTCTTTCCACCACGCCGAAGTGAAAGTGTCTGTGACCCGTCCACCTGGGCCGATTTGCATCCACAACCACGCCATGGCGTGCATCACATCCATCACCACGGGGCCCTGCAACCTGACGGCAAAGTCATATCGCGGCCCCAGAGATTGATTGATCAAATCGCTGTTGACCTGGGTATGCAACTGAGCTGGTATCAATTCGCCGCGCTCACCGCTGTGATTCATGTCATCCAGCACATTAATACCGCCAACAAAAGCCACTTCACCGTCTACAGCCAGCATTTTGCGGTGCATGCGCCGCAAACGCCGGGGGCTGGGCTTGAGCTTCCAACGTTCTGGGCGGAACACCCGCACTTTGACGCCTGCATCACGCAAGCTAGGCACAAACACATGCACGCCCTCTTGCCCGCCAAATCCGTCCAGCACAAGCTGCACGTCCACACCACGCATGGCTGCGTCACACAATGCTTTTGCAAAAGCATGGCCAGTGGGATCGTCAGCAAAAATATAAGTCTCCATGTGCACGGTTGCACGGGCATTGCCAATCGCTTTCAGGGCCTGAGGAAAATAATCTGCACCACTGATCAGCAGTTCCACAGCATTGCCATCGCGTTCTGGCGTGGGGGGTGGCAAAAGGCGATCCACCTGTGTATTGAAGTCATGGAGAACCTGCCGCAGAGGCGGTTTATAGCGACCCTTGCTCATGGACAGACGTACTCTAGATCCACGACAAATGGCGCATGGTCCGAGAGCTTGCTCCACTGCTCGCCCCGAAGCACTTGCGCCTGCGCAACACGAAAACCTCGAGCAAACACACGGTCTAGCCCCAGAAAGGGAAACCGGCTGGGAAAGCTGCCCACATGAAGCAAGCGCTCCACGCGCTTGGCTCCCTTGAGTGGCATCACCTCTTGCGCATTCAGGCCGCTTTGCAGCACGGGGCCCAGGCGCCGCTGCCAATCGTTAAAATCTCCAGCAACCACCAAGGGGGCTGAATTCGGCACATGGGTGCGCACATGCGCAATCAGTTTGTCGGCCTGGCGCAAACGGCTGCGGTACAGCAAACCAAAATGGGCCACGAGCGCGTGCACTGGCCCGGCTGGGGTGTTAACCCGGCAATGCAACAAACCGCGTTGCTCTAGTCGATGGTCAGACACATCTTCGTTCAGGGTCCATTCAATCGCATGGCGGGACAAAAGCGCATTGCCATGGTGCCCATGGGTGTAGACGGCATTCATACCATAAGCACTGAAGTAGCGCTGGCTGGCGTGACCCAGCAGATCATCGATGGCAGAGGGGCCGCCCTGCGCCAAAAATTCGTGCTGCCCGTGGGCCGGCCAGTGTTCGAAGCGGTTGGCGTGCTTATCGTGGCGACCTTGAACCTCCTGCAAAAAAATCAGATCAGCGTCCAGGGCATGCAACTGTTCACGCAGTGCGTGGATGGTCAAAACAGGCTTGCGCAAACCCATCACGCCTTTGTGAATGTTGTAGGTTGCAATCCTCAATCGCATTGACACACCACCTATTTACTTATAATCCCTAGAAAAAGCACCGTGTTTTTACGAAATCAATTCAAGTCATGTCACAAACGCAGGGTATTGATCGCACATTAGGGTTACCCCTATACTTAATGTGTAGATATTAATAAATTTGCTACGCAGTCTTAAACAAATTTCTGCAGTTGCTACACACCATATATGCGAAAAAGGGCTCACATCACTGTGAGCCCTTTTTATTTCGCCCCGAGCAACTTGGCCAGCGCCAAAATGGCTTGCCCATTGTTGGGTGAAAAACAGCGTTCTGCAGCCTCCCGAGGGGAAAGCCATGCATGGCCAACATGTTCTCGTGGACTTAGGCTTGGCTTGCTGCCCTCTGGCACACAAACAGCGAACCAATGCTCCGTGTTGTGCGTGGTTCCTGGTGGGTAACGGTGGCGCCAATGCTCGAAAATTTCGTACTGAAGTTGGTGAGGCCAGGGGCGCAATCGCCAGGGCCGTGAGAGTTCGATAGGGGTGGCTCCCAACACCTGGCTGTTTGCGCAGGGCTTGGCATCAAACCCGGTCTCTTCGCGAAGTTCGCGCACAGCTGCTGCCAAAGGTGGCTCGTCTACCCAATCCAGGCTGCCAGTGACCGATTGCCAATACCCGGCTTTGTCGGCCCGCTCAATCAGTAAAAAATCCCCGGCCGGGTTGTACATCACAACCAACACGGACACGGGGACTTTATTGCCGCTCACAGGCAAAACACTCAAGCCTGTGGCTTGACTTCAAGCTGGCGCAAACGAATGTGCAACTCACGCATTTGTTTTTCGTCCACCGGGCTTGGGGCTTGGGTGAGCAAACATTGCGCACGCTGAGTTTTGGGGAAGGCAATCACATCGCGAATGCTTTCGGCGCCACTCATCATGGTCACAATGCGGTCCAAACCAAAAGCCAAACCACCATGGGGTGGCGCGCCATACTGCAAGGCATCCAGCAGGAAGCCAAACTTCTGGCGCGCTTCTTCTTCAGCAATGTTCAAGGCGCGGAACACCTTGCTCTGCACCGCTTCTTTGTGAATGCGCACAGAGCCACCGCCCAGCTCCCAACCGTTCAGCACCATGTCATAAGCTTTGGCCAAGCACTTGCCTGGGTCGATGGCCAAATAATCTTCGTGACCGTCTTTGGGGCTCGTGAAGGGGTGATGGCAAGCCACCCAGCGACCAGCGTCTTCGTCCAATTCAAACATTGGGAAATCAACAACCCACAGCGGCTCCCACTGGCCCTGCACCAAACCTTTGGACTGACCAAACTCACTGTGACCCACCTTCAGGCGCAAAGCACCCATGGCATCGTTGACCACCTTGGCTTTGTCCGCGCCAAAGAAGAGCAGGTCCCCGTCTTGTGCACCGCTGCGCTCGAGCAACGCATTGAGCGCCGCATCGTGGATGTTTTTAACAATTGGGGATTGCAAACCGTCGCGGCCTTTGGCCAGTTCGTTCACCTTGATCCAGGCCAGCCCCTTGGCACCATAAATGCCCACAAACTTGGTGTAAGCATCAATTTCGGAACGCGGAATTTCAGCCCCACCTGGCACGCGCAAGGCAACCACGCGCCCGTTGTCCATGTTGGCCGGGCCAGAGAACACCTTGAAGTCCACGTCTTTCATGACGTCGGTCAGCTCGGTGAATTCCATTTTGACACGCAGATCGGGCTTGTCCGAGCCAAAGCGCGCCATGGCCTCGCTGTATGCCATCACCGGGAAGGGGTTGGCCAGTTCCACGCCCATGGTCTCTTGGAAGACCTGGCGAATCATGTGTTCAAACAGATCCCGAATTTCTTGCTCGGTGAGAAAAGAGGTTTCGATGTCCACTTGAGTGAATTCGGGCTGACGATCTGCGCGCAAGTCTTCGTCGCGGAAACACTTGGTGATTTGGTAATACCGATCGAAGCCTGCCACCATCAACATTTGTTTGAACAACTGCGGGGACTGGGGCAAGGCAAAAAACTCGCCTGCGTGCACACGCGAGGGCACCAGGTAATCGCGTGCCCCTTCGGGAGTGCTCTTGGTGAGCATCGGGGTTTCAATGTCTACAAATCCCTCTTTGTCCAGGTACTTGCGAATGGCCATGGCCACCTTGTAGCGCAGCATCAGGTTTTTCTGCATCTGCGGGCGACGCAGATCCAGCACGCGGTGAGTCAAGCGTGTGGTCTCCGAGAGATTCTCGTCGTCGAGTTGGAAGGGGGGCGTGACGGACGCATTCAGCACTTCCAAGCCTTTGCACAACACTTCGACCGCACCGCTCTTGAGGTTGCTGTTCTCGGTGCCAGCAGGGCGTGCGCGAACCAACCCCTCCACCCGCACGCAAAATTCGTTGCGCAGGGTTTCGGCCAAAGCAAACATCTCAGGCAGATCGGGATCACACACCACCTGCACCAAACCCTCACGGTCGCGAAGGTCAATAAAGATGACCCCGCCGTGATCGCGGCGGCGTTGCACCCAGCCACACAAGGAGACGGTTTGGCCCAAGTGAGCCTGTGACACGTTGCCACAATAATCAGTGCGCATTTTCATGAGGATTTTTCTGCAATTGATATGGGTTGATCTGGTGTGGCTTGGGCAGGTGCAACCACCCCCAAAGACACAATGTATTTGAGCGCCTCGTCCACGCTTAGGCCGGACGGGCGCAATAAACTTTTGGGCACCATGATGACATAGCCAGACGCCGGGCTTGGCGAGGTGGGCACATACACCGAGACCACCTCATCCTCGCCCAGTTGCTGGCGCAAGGCTTGGGGCGGCTGACCCGTCACAAAACCCAAAGCCCAAACGCCTGAATGCGGGTAAGGCACCAGCACCGACTCGGAGAAGGCTTTGCCCGACGAAGTGAGTAAGGTGTCGGACACCTGTTTGACGCTGGTGTACACCACCTTGAGCAAAGGGATTCGCGACAAAATGGCGTCACCTAGCCTGAACAACCAAGCGCCTACGAAGTTGGCAGCCAACATCCCAGTGCCCAACAACACGGCCACAGTGAGCAGCACACCCAAGCCCGGGACGTTAAAACCCAACCAATGCGCCGGGTGAAGGCTGTATGGCAACAGCAGCAAAGTTTGGTCCATCAGCCCCACGACCGTGAACAGCACCCAGACCGTGATGGCCAGGGGAATCCAGATCAGCAGGCCTGTGAACAGGTATTTGCGCAGGGAGGACTGGTTTTGCAACGTGCCCCCTAGCTGGCGTCGGCCGCAGGAGCGGGATTGCTGCTGGCGGGCGCCGCTGCAGGGACGGACTCCTTGGGCTTGGAAGCGGTAGAAGCCGCTGCCCCAGCACCGTTGCGGAAATCGGTGACGTACCAGCCCGACCCTTTGAGTTGAAAACCTGCGGCTGTGACCTGTTTTGCAAAGTGCGGCTGCCCACAGCTCGGGCACTGGGTGAGCGGCGCATCACTGAGTTTTTGCAACACGTCTTTTTCAAAGCCACAGGCTTGACAGCGATAAGCGTAGATTGGCATTTGAACTCCACCTGCTAAAAAGCAACGAAAAACCCCTAATTATAAGCCGTCAAAGACTTTTTCTCCAAGATCGCTGCCCTGCGGGCATAAAAAAAGAGCGTCTTCCCACCCGGAAAAACGCTCTTTGTGTCGACGCAAAGGGCTGCCCTGTGATGAATCAGCCCAATGACACCAAAACTACAGCCGCCCCCCTCTAGCAAAGGGCGGTTTGTGGAGCCCAGACTCTTTTAAGCGGCCTGGTACCCTGCCTCTTGCTGCGGTTTGTCTTCAAGGCTCCAACGGTTGGCGCGCTTGAAAGTGCCTAGGTCATTGAAACGCACGCCGTTCTCGCGCATCACTTCATGTGCTTTTTTGGCAGTCATCTGGCGAATGTAAAACGGGTCACGCACCACGAAATGATGGATCCCATGGGTAGAGCCGAAGTTAAAACAGAACAAATGGGGAATTACAAACCACTTGCTGTTGAGCACCTGACACTGCTGCACAAAGTTGCCATCTTCAATGTCGCCGAAGTAGTGCATGTTCGAGCTGATGAAGTTAATGCTGAAAGAACGGAGCAAATTGGGTGCAAAAATCAGCACGGCCACAGTGTTGGCTGCCGCCACAAACTCTGGATTCACAAATGCGGGCCAAGGCACGCTGTAACCCACGACCCAAGCCGCCGCCTCAATCCCCCAATACGTCACGTAGGCATGGAAACTCACCCAAAAAGCAGAAGCCAGTGGGAAATTGCCAGCGGCACCGCGAAGCAGCGCTTTTAGACGGAACTCTTTGGGTATCTTAAAAATTCGAAGAACAATCGACAACTCCAGGTCCAGCATCATCAGCAAACGCAGCGGAGTGAACTTCTCGCCGTTGGTAATGGCTCGCTCTTCAAGATCCGTGGCGGTGCCAGAATGCTTGTGGTGATGCAGATGCAGGTGGCGGCGTGCCCATGGGTTGATGGTGCTTGGGCGGCACAGCCACACCAGCGCCATCATGAGGTTGTGCATGAACTTGTTTTTGCGAAAGTACATGTAGTGGATCAGGTCGTGCTCCAGCTCATGGGTGAAGCTCAAGAAAATGGCAATCACTGGAATGGTGACATACCAAGCCAGCATGCCCTCAAGGTAGGCCCACCCAGTGGCCAGCACACCCACCATGGAGAGCAGCAAAATCCCCATGCCGATGGCGTCTTGATGCTGGAGGATTGGATATTTGGCACGAATTCGATCGCCTTCTGCCAAGATGGCAGTCTTGATGACCGCAATGCGCTTTTGGTCTTGCGCATTGATGTGATTTTGCTTGATGCGCGAGCCTTGTTTGGCTTGCCCACCCTGCCCCATCAATTTTTCACTCAAATTTGACATTGCGAAGTCCCCTTTAATTTGGCTTTTCTGGATTGAAGTATGCTTAAAGCCGTCCCAACAAGCTTGTTTTTACGCGACAAGAGCATGACTTTGCACGCCACTCCACCCACGGCACTGGCCAGCTGGATGCGCGGCCTGGCCCAAGAGCTAGAGCAGCGAGGGCTGGATGCGCCCGCACTGTTTGCACAAGCAGGGCTGGAGCATGCACAACTGGAGGCCCCGGAGGCCCGCTACCCGGTGAGCAACACCACGGCCCTTTGGCAAAAAGCCTTAGAGCTGACAGGCGACGAAACACTGGGCCTGAAAGCGATTCGCCACATCACGCCGGCCACCTTCCATGCAGTGGGCCTGAGCGTGATGGCCAGCGAAACCCTGGAAGAGGCCTTTGGCCGAATGAGCCGTTTTGTGGACCTGGTGACCGATGCAAGCGAAATGAAGCTGCATGTGAACGAAGAGCACTTTGTGGTGGAGCTCAACCTGCGTGAGGGGACACAACCTGCCCCTCAATCCATGGACGGATTTGCCTGCCTACTGGCCAATGCTGGCAAAGGCCTGGGCGATCCAACCCTGGTGCCATTGCGGGTAGAACTCACCCGCCCTGCTCCCCAAGCATCCAACATCGATTATTTTGAAAAATCATTTGGTGCTCCGCTGCTGTACGGGCAATCTACCATGCGCATTGTGTATGCCCAAAGCACCGTTAAAACCCGCCTGAAAGGCGCCAACCGATTGATTGCTGAGCACCTGGACCAGGCCAGCCAAGCAGCGATAGAACGGCTTAAACCGAGCCAAACCTTGGCAAAAAAAGTCCGCACCATGGTGTTGCGCACCTTGCAGCACGGCGCACCCAGTGTGGAAGCAGTGGCCGACCACCTGGCCATGAGTGCCCGGAATTTGCAACGCAAGCTGGCTGACGAAGGCACCAGCCTGGCAGACATTGTGGACGAAGTTCGGCAAGCAGAAGCCAAACGTTTGCTGACGCACACCCAAGCCCCGCTCACGGCCATCGCGCTCGACCTCGGATTCTCGGACGCATCCGCATTCAGCCGGGCTTGCAAACGTTGGTTTGGCAAACCCCCATCTGAGTTGCGCCACTAAGCGCCATCCACACTAGAGCAAACCATCTAGCCGCAAGGTACGTCTCTTGCAAAAACCGGGCATCGTCACGTTGTTTTGGCCAGCAGCCTGCTGGGAATGTGACTACATTTGCCTGGAGATGGTGCAATGCAACACAACAATACCTACAGAAAATTCCTGGTCCGCGCACTGTGCGCGAGCACGCTGTTTTTAACGGCGGTGACTTTTGGTGCAAACATGTTGCCCATCGACCGCCAACCCGCCTCTGCCAGCGTGCGCGATGCCAACAAGGCCAGCCGAGTGTCAGCGCCTTTGAATTACACAGCACCACAAATCCTGCTGAACGACCCAGAAGGCATCAAATACCCCGGCGATGTGGAAGCACAGGTGCGCTACCCGCTGGACGGCGATGGTCCTTTCCCGGTGGTGCTCTATTTGCACGGACGCCATGTAACATGCAGCTACCTTGGCACCGAGTTTTTAAGCTCTGGAGAATGTGAACTGGAAATACCAGGCGCTGTGGGTGCGCCTGTGCAAGTGCTGAAAAGCGTTGACAGTTACAAAGGCTACGACTACATGGCTCAAAACCTGGCTGCCCAAGGGTATGTGGTGATCTCAATCAACGCCAACGATGTGAATGACAAAGACCTGGCGGGCAACGCAGGTGCCAATGAGCGATCACAACTCATCTTGCATCACCTGGACATTCTGCGCGAGATCAATCGCACCGGTTTTTACAGCCGCCTAAGCGAGCCGTACTTGCTGTCCAACCTGCGTGGAAAAATCAACCTGGACAGCATCGGACTGATGGGACACTCGCGAGGTGGACAAGGCGTGACCCAAGTGTTGGCCGTGAATAAAAATCGCCCGGCGACCTTTGAAGTGGGCGGCAATATTTACCAGCCTGGCGACGCATTTATAGCGCCCCATCACATCAAAGCGATTTTTGCGCTTGCGCCAACCAACTTTGATTATATTGCCGCGCCAGATGTGAACTTCGCCGTTCTCCTGCCCTACTGCGACGGGGATGTGTCAAACCTTCAAGGGGCTTTTATGTATGACAAAAGCCGCTACATTGAGCAGACCATCCAAACCCCCAAGTTTCAGGTGGTGACCATGGGGGCGAACCACAACTTTTACAACACCGTGTGGTCAGGCGATGATTATTCCAACGCAGACAGCCACTGCGACCTTGGCCGCGAAGGCAATGGCAGGGACCTACCTCTGGACCAGCGCCGCCATGGCGAGTTTTTGATGTCCTCCTTTTTCCGCCTGTTCTTGGGCAATGAGCAGCAATTTAGAGACTACTGGAGCGGCAATGCAGGGCTCCCTTTGGACGCCTGCCCCATAGAAAAGGCCAGGACCGGGCAACGCTGCGACGATCGCGTGCATTTGAGCATTCAGCAACCCGCCTCCAAACGGCTGGTGATCGACGATGTATTGGATGCAGAATCCCTGATGAAAAACAACCTCACAGGCAGCAACACCGTTGAAAACCTCGACCGATTTGAATTCTGCAACACCACCAGCGCAACTGGGACGGTGGCCTCCGCAGCCTGCCCGAGTTTGCGCACTTGGGCCACCGCTGGACAGCTTTACCTGGAGTCAGACAACAACACCTCGGCTGTTAAATTTTCCATCGGCGACAAGAATGTAAAAAGCTACGACAGTCTGACGTTTCGAGCAGGCCTGCCTGTTTTTGATGGCGCTGAAGCGCTTACCTCACCGCCTGTCATTGCAGTCACGCTCAGTGACACCCACGGCACTTCCAAAACACTCAAGGTGTCGAGCTACTCGCGTGCGCTGTATCTACCTCCAGGCGATGCGGCGAATACAGAAGGTGCAAAAACTCTACTGAACATGGTTCGTCTGCCTTTGAATGCATTCACAGGCTTGGACTTTGAACACATCGAGAGTGCAAGCATTGCCAGCGAAGGGTTGGTCAAAGTGCAACTGACGGATCTGCAATTTCAGGCACTGGCAGGCGGATTGGTATTGCAAAGCGAGGGAGATTCTGAGACGCCAGCCCCGGAAAACAACGACGGCACCTTGGACCCCGCAGAAAACGCTGCTGGAGGAACCAACAACCTTGCCAACCCAGGTGGTGGTGGGGCATTGAATTGGCTAGGCTTGATTGGACTGGCGATTTGCCTTGCAGCCTCGCGGCGCAGGCCCTAATCACGAACCACGCAACATGGCCAACGGTGTTTTGATGACCAGCGCGAGATCGCTAACAAAAGAAGCTTTGTCTACGTAGATTTGATCGAAGCGGGCACGACACTCAAAGGTGGTGTCGTGCCTTGCATACACCTGCCACGACCCGGTCAAACCAGGCTTCACCGCAAGATATTTGCTGAGTACGACAGGGTGATACAACATCACCTGGTCTTGCGCGAAAGGACGCGGCCCCACCACACTCATGGTGCCATTCAGTACATTAAAAAATTGAGGCAGCTCATCTACACTCGTTCGCCTCAACCAACGCCCCAAGGGCGTCACCCTAGGGTCCACCCTGAGCTTTTGCGTCGCCTGCCATTCCCGCGCGATCTCGGGATTGGACTGTATGAGCTGCCTGAGCGCCTCTTCGGCATTCACGGACATGGTTCTGAACTTCCAGCAATTGAACGGAATGCCGTTGCGCCCGATTCGCCTCTGGCTGTAAAAAACGGGGCCACCGTCTAAAGACACCAGCAAACAGAGCACCAGCCAAATCGGCATGGTGAACAAAATGACGGAAAGTGAAAAGGCAATGTCGAAAAGCCGTTTGCCGGTCGAGCGAAGATAAGGCCCAACTTGAGATGCCGACACGTGCATTAAAGGATCAAGGTCGTTGAGTTTCATGGGAAGCGTACAAGTGGGTTACAAATCATTCGCAGCACCACATGGGCGCTGCGTTCCTTGTTGTGTCCTCGTACCTTCCTGAAGTGCCCAGTCAATTTAGGCACCTTTTTTTTCGGGAGTATTTTCCACGCCACGAGCCGGGTCAAACTGGTTATCCGTTCTGCCTACCTCATACCCAATAAGGGTCACTCGTTTGAGATTCCCCGGTTTTTTGGCGAAGCTCCCGCCATTGGCCGGAGAAACCCCATGCACTACACCGAATCCACGCAAAGACTTTGCGTCTGCCTCACCCCCTTGCACGTGTTGATTGCAGCACGCCTGAGCGAACGCACGGGCATGCGTTTTGACGTGGGTGTCTACCTAGCCTACCAACACGATGAAAAGCAAAACCACTACTTTCACCGAATGAGTGCGTTTTGCACCCGCACACAATGGATCACCCCGCCCAAGGAAGAATATCCACGCGGATTTGCGAAGTATTTTGCGCTCTACAAGCGACGTAAACAGCACCTAAGAAAATTTCTTGAACTTGGGCGCTTCTCTTACGCACTCACGAGTTGCTCGATCAACCACTATCTCTGGTGCATTCTGGAAGCCTGCAAACCAGCCCGCCTCGAAACCTACGACGACGGATTGCTCAACATCGCCTCAACGCCTGCCCAACATTATCAGCCCACGCCATGGAGAGAAAAGCTGTTTCTGAGGCTCTGCGGAATCGCCCTGAACAAAGACATGCTCATTAAAAAATCTGCGCAACACTACACCATATACCGCGGAACAAACCTGTTTTCAAACACACAGCAGATAGACCTGTGTCCGCCCCCAATCGGGCAGGCGAAATACCTGGACCAACCTGCTGAAGCCGTCGAGCACATTTTCCTGTGCCCTGCACCTGAAGCTCCGGCACACGTGTGGCGGATGGTTGAACAGTACCTCGAGGATCATCCGAGCATCGCCCATCTGCCACACCCACGGGGTATGAAACCCATTCACATCGCATCACGCCCGCTCAACACCCAATTGATCATCGAAGACCATGTGCTGAATCAACTGAGTAAAAAGCGCATGCGCTTTAAGCTGATCGGAACCGAATCATCCGCCTTGATCAATCTTGCAAGTATTCCCGGGGTTGAAACCTGGTCCGTCCTCCCGAACATCCCTGAACATGCCGAGAGCCGTGCACTCATGGCTCAACATGGCGTGCGCCTTCTCCACCAATCATGAGGATCTGGTCGTGAAAGGCAGCAACATTCTGGTGGTGGGCGGCGCGGGGTATATTGGCTCACACATGGTCAAAGCGCTGGCACAGCAACACTGCCGCGTCACAACCCTGGACAACCTGAGCAGCGGGCATCGGGATGCTGTGCTGTATGGCGAGTTTGTTCATGCCGACCTGGCCGACAAAAGGGCACTGCAAGCGTTGTTCCAAAACGAGCGCTTTGATGCGGTCATGCACTTTGCATCCAGCATCCAGGTGGGTGAATCAGTCATCAAGCCTGCGATGTATTACCAAAACAATGTCAGCAACACGCTAAATCTGCTCGATGCCATGCGTGAAGCGGGCGTGCAGCGCTTTATTTTTTCTTCTACGGCGGCCACATTTGGCAATCCGACCTACTGCCCGATTGATGAATTGCATCCCCAATGCCCCATCAACCCCTATGGGCGAAGCAAGTGGATGATTGAACAAATCTTGGAAGACTACGACCGAGCCTACGGCCTGAAATCGGTCTGCCTAAGGTACTTCAATGCAGCGGGCGCCGACCCGGACGGGGACCTGGGGGAACGGCATTTCCCGGAGACTCATCTCATCCCACTGGTGTTGCAAGCCGCCTCGGGACGCCGCTCACACATGGCTGTGTACGGGCGAGATTACAACACCCCCGATGGCACCTGCATCCGTGACTACATTCATGTGACCGACCTGTGTGAGGCGCATTGGCTTGCCTTGAAAAGTCTGCTGGACGGAGAAGGCAGTCAACGCTACAACCTGGGCAATGGGCAAGGGTTTTCAGTGCATGAAGTGATTCAGTGTGCTCAGGCCGTCTCCGGCAATTCGATTGTGATCGTGGACGAGCCTCGACGCGCCGGCGATCCAGCCATTCTGGTGGCCAACCCGACACTCGCGATGCAGCGCCTTGGCTGGAAGCCCCGCCACCCCGCCCTGGAGACCATCATTTCCCACGCCTGGGCCTGGGAAACCAACACCATGCATGCCCTGCCATGAACCCTAAACCAGCAACACCCTGGCAAACACTGGACGGTCTGCGTGCAACCAGCATTGCGCTGGTGCTGGCTTGCCATTTGCTCCCCTTGGGTCCCAAAACCTGGGTGGATTTGAATATCGCAGCGGGCCACATGGGAATGGCCATGTTTTTTGCACTGTCGGGCTTCTTGATTGCACACAAACTGCAAACTGAAGCAAGCATGAAGCAATTCGCCATCAATCGGTTTTTGCGGATATTCCCCTTGCTTTGGCTGGTACTGCTCATCCACTTTGCATGGCGCTGGCCCCACGTTGATCTACACACCCTGGTGCTAAATGCCGGCGTTTGGATCAACCACAGTCGAGCACATTACCTGCCCGAAACCAAACACCTTTGGAGCGTGTGCGTGGAAGTCCACTTCTACGTGCTGGCAGCGCTTGTATTTTTCTTCTTCAAACGCAGGGGCCTCTTGCTGCTGATCACCCTTGGCGTGTTGCTGAGCATACACCGCTACGCGCAATCGGCCATTTTCAATACGACCACCATATTTCGCCTGGATGAACTGCTGATCCCCATGCTGGCGGGCTGGGCATGGCACAGCGACTCCCCCACGGCAAACCGACTCAAACAACTCGCAACCCACTGCCCGCCGGGACTGCCGCTGCTGGCGCTGGCCATTTGCAGCATGGCACCACCGGTGCCAGCGCTGTCTGCCCTTCGTCCTCTGTGGGCCACCCTGCTGCTGCTTGCGCTGTTGTACAACCCAAGTACACGCACAGGCATCCTGTTTGCGCACAGGGGCTGGAAATGGCTCTCGCAACATGCTTACGCCCTCTACCTGATTCACCCTTTTTTGTTGGTGACCTGGCTTGCCGCTGGCGACACAGTCACGAAGTATGCCAAACGCCCACTGTTGTTTGCCGTGTTGGTGGTGTTGGCTTACGTGTCCACCAACTACTACGAGCGTTTTTTTATCCAATTGGGCAAACGCTGGACCAAACCCACCGCCCCCTCCACCCATTCACTCAAAAGCGCATGAACATTCCGACCACGCAACTCTTTGACATTGATTTTTCGGTGGTCACCCAACAACAAGCCGTTGAGGCAGTGATCCACTGGGCACGCAACAAACCGGACACGCCAAAAATGGTGGTCACGCCCAACGTGAACCTCACGATGGTGCAGCGATCAAACCCAGCCTTTCGCAAGGTGCTCAACAATGCGGCACTCTGCCTGGTTGATGGTCGCCCCATTTATTGGGCTTCTCGGTGGTTGAACAAACCACTGCCAGAGGTTGTTACCGGCAGCGACCTGGTGCCAGCCATTTTCGATGCCTGCACACGCAACCAGGCAGAACCAGGAAAATTGCGGGTATTTTTCTTGGGCGCAGCCCCCGGCGTAGCAAAAAGGGCGGCGGCGCATGTTGAATCGCAATACCGTGGTGTTGAAGTGTGTGGTACTTACAGCCCACCGTTTGGGTTTGAGCACAATCCAGATGAATGTCAAAAAATCTGTCAATGGATTGCGCACTCGAAGGCTCAGATCTTGATCATCGGCCTGGGTGCGCCAAAGCAGGAAATGTGGGCCGACAAACACCTGAGTCAAACGGGTGCACATGTGGCCATCTGCGCCGGGGCCACCATCGATTTTTTGGCCTCGGAAAAACCCAGGGCACCGGTGTGGATGAGAAAGGCCGGGCTAGAATGGCTGTTCAGACTGTGCTCAGAACCCAAAAGGTTGGCGGGTCGATACTGGCGCGATGGATTGGCCTTGCCTGCGCTGCTCTGGCAAGAGTACCAAAAGCAAAAACGGCAAAATCAGTAAAGCCCACAGCCAGTGCTTAAGCCTCGGTGGACGCCTTCACACCACGGTTGCGCACAACTCGCCCTGGATTGCCAACGACAGTGCATCCATCCGGCACGTTGTTCAACACGATCGTGAGAGCGCCGACTTTCACGTTCGACCCAACCTGCACCGGCCCAATCACATGGGCACCAGAGCCAAAGTCAACATGGTCGCCGATCGAGGGGGCCAATCCACCATCCCCCCGGTCGCCCAACGTCACACCCTGACGTAGCGTGCAATGCTTGCCCATCACAACGCCAGGGTGAACAAACACACCACCAAAATGCCAAATGCGAAGCCCGCCTCCAATATTGGCAGATTTTGGCAAACCAATTCCAGTGATGGTTTCAACCATGCGATGCATGACCCAATACCACTTGAGCTGGATGGATTTAAAGAGCCCTGCCGGCCGTCGATCCACCCGTCGACCAAAGCGATACACCCAAATGGCCCACAAAGACTGTTCCCTAAAAAAAGCACGACGAGACCCACCTACGCGCTGAAGGTCTTCCAACCAATCTTGATCCATGGGGCCCGAACAGTGAAGTGAAACAAAAACAGCGAGCATGATAGGCGTTCAACAAGCATTCATCCAAGCGGGTTAAACGACAAGCGTCACCCGATCAAGTTACATACCCCTACCCACACCGGATGGGATTCTGTCGGCGGTGCTACCTTTGGCGGCTGCGTTTGCAAGCCTGCAGTTATTTTCTAAGAGCACGGTATGAGGTTTGGGTCAGTGGCTGGGCGCATCGGCGCGCCTACACAAGTTCAGCATGCACACTGCATCGGCCTGCATCTGGCCGTTGGGACATGCATCGCCATGTACGGATTACCTTCACCGGCGGTTGCGAGCATTCAAAGCTCAGGCAACCTTGTGCGGCCGTTTGCAACAGCCACCCGCACTTACGACTCCAATCTGCTGAACAAGGCCGCCAACGCGCCGGGCCCGCGGTCCGATCAGGTCGATCGCTTTGAAGCAGGCACCCACATGGATTTCCAACTCAGCCGCCAGCGTTTCAGTAGCACATTGTCAGTCAATCAAACTCGGCATGATGAATTTGCTGAGCGCGACACCGACGGTGAACTTTTCAAGTTCCGCTGGGATGCGGAAATTGCCAACACCATCACCGGAAACGTGGAAATCAGCTCACTGACCGACCAGGCGCCCATCCAGACAGGTGCGGTCAGTGTTACCGAACGGCAACAACATCTGGAGCAAGTTGGGGCGAACTGGAATTTCCACCCCACTTACGCCATTCGCACACGCTTTGCGAACACCGAAACGCGCTTCAAGGGCACGCCTGGTACCCCCGACACCGTGCTGTCAGGCCTGAATCGCAATGACGAATTGCAAAGCATCGGCATGGTGTACACCGCCGGAAGCGGCAGCACCTTGGGACTATTTTTGAACACATTGACCGGCGACTTTCCCCTGCGGCAAGTGATTGCCACAGGCCAAAGCGTATCTAACAACTTTGAGCAGAAGGATATAGAACTGCAAGGCCAATGGATCCACTCACCCATCACCCGGCTCCAGTTTTCGGTGGCTGCCGTAGAACGTGAACACGATGAACTGCCGGTGCGCAACTATTCAGGCATCAACTACCGCGTGGATGCGCAGTACCAGCCCACTGCAAAATCCACCTGGGTGCTTGGTGTTGGGCGGCAAATTGTCGGAATTTCGGACGCCAGCAATTCCGATGCATTGGTTCAGCAGGTCACGGTGGGTTACAACCTAGCCCTCAGCAACAAGGTGCTGATGCGATTCTTCCACCGTCCGCAGAAACTGCGTTTCAGTGGCACCGATGGGCTCAACGGCGTGCCACGCGAGGAAACCCTGAAAGAAAGCAGCGCGACAGTGGAATACCAAGCCACCCGATTCCTGCGCTTTGGCACCACGGCCAGCCACCGTCAGCGAGACTCCAGCGCAGTCAACTCAGATTATTCCGCGAGTGCAGTCAATGTTTTCATTCAATTCACCCACTGAAAAACAGTGGGTGAACAACCCCACGACAAATGCCATTCATAGAAACACGCCACCACGAAGCACTTTAATTGAACGCACCATGACCCGACTCATTTATCTTTCCATGCTGGCACTGCTTTGCCAATTTAAAACCGTGTATGCCAGCGATCAAGAATATCGTCTTGGCGGTGGAGATCTGATCCATGTGAGTGTGTTTCAAAACCCAGATTTTGGCGGCGATCGCCGTGTGTCCGAAATGGGTGTTATCTCATTCCCGCTGATTGGTGCCGTGCCCATTGGGCAACTCACTGTTCAAGAGGCAGAGCAACTCATCTCCAAGCGACTCGTGGAAGGTGGTTTCGTTGTAAATCCACAAGTGTCCATCGTCCCCCTGGAAATGCGCAGCGCGCAGGTGGCCGTGATTGGGCTGGTGAGCAAACCAGGGCGTTACCCCCTGGACTCCCGAAATATTCGCGTGAGCGATGCCATCAGCATGGCTGGCGGTGTTGTTAAAACCGCACCCACTGTGGGCCTGAATGGCGGGGACCAGGTGGTGCTGAAGGGCATACGCAACGGCGCACCGTTTACCAAAATCATTGACCTGGCTGCCATTTTCCAAGGGGGTCAGGATGACCTTGACCTTCAGGTTCGAGGTGGAGACACCATCTATGTAGGCCGGGCGCCGCAGTACTACGTATATGGGGAAGTACAACGTCCAGGGGTATACAAGATTGAGCGTGGCATGACCGTTCGGCAGGCATTGGCTCAAGCCGGTGGTCTCACACCCCGGGGATCCCAAAACGGCGCGCAAATTTTCCGCAAGAACAGCGATGGCCAGGAAACCCTGATTCAGCCAGAGCTTGACCACATGCTCCAAGACAACGACACGCTGTTTTTTAAACAGAGCGTCTTTTAAATCAGCGAGGACCTCTCAACATGACCGCCAATCAACTGTTTCTGATTTTCCAAGCCCGTCTGAACGTGGTGCTGGCAACGCTGGCGCTTGTGACGGCTGGAGCCGTGCTGATGGCCTGGAGCACACCCAACAAATACACCGCCAGCGCCACATTGATTGTGGATGTTCGTTCGCCCGACTCGGTGTTTGGTAACGCTGGTTTGCCTCTAAGCTCCCCGGCGTACATGAATACCCAATCGCAGTTGGCTATGTCCGCCAGGGTGGTTCAACTCGCAATTACCAGTCTGAAGCTTGGCGAAAACGGGATACTTCAAGACGTTTGGGAGCGCAACGGCAGTGAAAAACAATCGTTTGAGCGCTGGTTGATTGAGTACATCCAAGAAAACACCAGCGTCTCTCCAGGCAAAGAAAGCAACACACTGACGCTGTCGGTGAGCACCGAGTGGCCAGAGTTGTCGGCGCTGATTGCCAACGGCATGGCCCGTGCATACATTGCAACCGCCTTGGCAATGAATGTGGAGCCCGCCAAAGATTACGCCCAGCTCTTTGAGCAACAGCGGCTCGAGGCACGAAAGGAGCTGATTGAAGCACAGGCCCGTCTGTCGGACTTTCAACGCGAGCGCGGTATTGTGGTGGTCAGCGATGAACACATCGACATCGAAAATGCGCGACTGAACGAACTGTCCACTGCACTAACCCAAATTCAGGCCGAACGTGCTGGGCAAGTGGGTCGTGCCGCCAGCGCGGGCGAAGCTGGGCTGTTGCAAGACCCCACCAGCAATGTCGTGTTGAATACCTTGCGCACTCAACTTCAACAAAAGCAATCCACGCTGGCAGAGGCCTCTGCACGGATTGGCGAAAATCATCCGGAGTTCAAGCGGCTGCGCGCAGAAGTGGCGGCTTTGCAAACCAGCGTTGAAGAGGAAATTCGTCGAAGCAATGCCACCCTGGGTGCTGGTGCAAAAGCGGCAATGGCGCGCGAGGCCAGCATCAAGAAAGCGCTTGAGGAACAGCGGCAACGCGTGCTTGAGCTAACACGTAACCGTGACTCCGCCCTGGCACTGAAGCGAGATTTGGACGCAGCTCAACGTCAGTTTGAACTGCTTGCGACACGCAGCAGCATGTCAGAGATTTCCAGCCGGCAAACCAATGCAAATGCGTTCCTGGTGACAGAAGCCCGTGAGCCCACCGAACCAAGTGCACCTGGCCTGGCACTCATCACACTCAGCGGTGCGCTGTTTGGTCTTTTGCTTGGCTCTAGCCTTGCCGTGGTGATGGAACTCTTTGACCAGCGCGTGCGCTCCCAAGACGATCTGAATGCGATTGACCTGCCAGCCCTCGCATTCATTTCAACTGCACGTCAAGCCTATCAACGCGATATGTTCGGCAAGCTTATTTCGACGCCACGTGTCAGTGGCACCAACCCCAACTGAGGGCAACTTGCACCATGAGCACACCACACACCCTACCCGCACGTGAGCACGCCTCCTCCGACCACCCACCGGCCATCGGCCACATTCTGGTGGGCACCGGCAAACTGACCGCCGAGGGTGCTGAGGCCATTGTCCACAAACAAAGGTCCGAGAGCAGCCAATTGTTCGGTCAAATGGGTATTTCGATGGGTTTAATCTCGCCGGAGGACGTGGCTTATGCCATTTCCAGACAGTTTGACTACGTCGTACTGAAGCCTGGTGAAAGTTCAGTTTCGACCGATGTCGTGGCCGCATTCGATCCCTTTGGGTCTCGGGCAGAGGCTATTCGCCAGCTTCGCACTCAGCTGCTGTCACGGTGGTTGGAAACCCAACCAGCATCCCGATCGCTGGCCGTGGTCAGTGCCGACCGTGGAGAGGGACGCAGCTACACGGCTGCTAATCTTGCGGTGTCTTTTGCGCAACTGGGTTACAACACCTTGCTGATCGACAGCGACTTGCGCAACCCAGAGTTGCACAGGTATTTTGGCGTCTCCAATCGCCAAGGCCTGTCCAGTATTCTGCAAGGCCGGGGAGATTTACACAGCGTGGTGCAAATACCTGATATTCGTCGCCTATCGCTGTTGCCCTCTGGACCCACTCCACCCAATCCCCAGGAGCTGCTCTCGCACACGCGCTTCAAAGACTTGTTAAGTCTGCTCGGCAAACACCACGACCTGGTGATACTGGATACACCGGCCTACCTGCAAAACTCAGATGCAACCGGTGTGACGATGAGAACTGGGGCATGCATTGCAGTGGCCAGGCTGGGGGTTTCCCGAACACGCCAACTGGACCAAATGCGGATGAACATTGCTCAAACCGGCGGACACCTGCTGGGCGCCGCCTTGCTGGACTTTTAAGCTGAGCACTCGTACACCATGCATTTGCGCATTCATCACCTTCCAGCCATGTGGTTCAAAGCCCTGGGGTTGTTGCTCATCCTTGGGGTAGGCCTTGGGGTGGGGCAATACAGCCTCCGTTTTGGGCACCAACCTCTCTTGCTGTTGGGTGCGCCTCTGGCCCTGCCTCTTTGCGCCTTGCTTCTGGTGAACGCGCGCCTGCTGTTTTACCTGTTGTTGGTCAGCCGGTGCACGCTAGACCCCATTTTAGACTCCGCACGCTTTTCTTCATCGATTGGTCTGGGGGCCATCCTCAACCTGCTCATCGTTGCATGCGCTGTGGTGATCTGCCTTCAAGCGCCAAAGACACGCTTCAAGCAATGTGCCATGTTGTGGATTGGGCCTATTTTGGTGATGGCCTTCGGGCTGACCTACTCGCCAGAACCACTGGCTGCAGTCAAACGGATGGTGGCCTTTCTGAGCTATTTTGCTGCATTCACTGTGGCCTTTGTGCTGGTGCATGAGGGCCTATTGAGAACTTTGCTGCGTGTGGTGCTTTTGTCTGCGCTGGTGCCTGTCTCTGTGGGCCTGTGGCAGCTCGGCACTGGCAACTTGTACTCCGAGGGTCGATTGAGCAGCACTTTCACGCACCCGAACATCTATGCCTTTTATTGCTTGTTGGTGTTGATGGTGTTGGCTTATGTGCACACCATGAGCAAAGAGGATTGCAACCCTGGCCCAGCCAAACTGGAAGGCATTCTGTTTTATACCCTACTGCCCACCCTGGTCTTGTCTGTCGCCATGACCCAAACACGCAGCGCCTGGGCAGCACTGCTGCTGATGGGGTTCATTTACGGCCTGGCCGTGTCTCGTGCCACATTGTTGTGGCTGCTTGTTGGCTTGCTGATTGCGGCGTGTATTCCAGCGGTGCAAGACCGTGTGCAGGACCTCATGCAGGGCAATGAGGTGGTGCAGTACGCCAAACTGAATTCATTTGCCTGGCGGCAGTACATCTGGGAAAGCGGCCTGAACTGGATGAGCCCTGGGCGCTACCTGTTTGGTTATGGCATCGGTGGATTTTTCTATCACTCCGTGGACTTTTTCCCGCTGTCCGGTGGCATGCCCTATGGCGCACACAATGTGTTCGTAGAGCGTTTTTTTGACGGGGGCATTGTGGCGGTCTTGGTGTTCGCCGTGTTCTTTGCTGTGCAACTGAAATGGGCTGGCAAACTGCTATCTAAGGTGCGCGCAGGCGGCTTGGCATACCTTGGCCTCATATTGACTTACCTCACCCTCAACGCGTCAGACAATGTGGTGGATTACCTCGCCTACAACTGGTACTACTGGGCAGTGGCCGGCTCTTTGTATGCACAGGCCAGAAGGCTGGCGAGTCCAACTCCAACCCATGAACAATAAATCCCTGAAGGGTGCCTACCTGCTGGTGGGGGCCAAAGGCCTGTCGTCTGTCATTGGGCTGGCCAGCATGTTGATTCTGGCCCGCCTGTTAAGTCCCGAAGACTATGGTCTGGTGGTGCTGGTGGACGCGGCGGTCACTTTGCTCGCAGCGGTGACCGAGTTGCAAATGGCGTCCGTGCTCATTCACTTGCCCAAGGTGGATGATGTGCATTTCAGCACGGCCTGGACACTGAATCTGATTCGCGCCTTTGTGCTTTGCGGCCTGGTGATCTTGATTGCTCCAGGCCTGGCTTTGTTCTATGAAGAACCGCGATTGTTGGACATCGCGTATGTCTCCAGTGTGTCGCTGTTTGTGGGCGCCTTGCTCAATCCCAAAATGGCCATCCCGATTCGGGATCTGGATTTCAAGAAAGAATTCATCCTTGGCGTCAGCCAAAAAGTGCTTGGCTTTGTGGTCACCGTGGCGGTTGCCTACCAATTGCGCAATTACTGGGCTTTGGTGCTGGGCACATTGGCCACGCAGCTGTGCGCATTGGTTGTGTCTTACTGGTGCTATCCGTTCAGGCCGAGTTTCACACTCAGCCGGGTCAAAGACCTGTGGACATATTCGGTTTGGCTTACCCTGAGTAACTTTGTCAAAACACTGAATGTGAAGTTGGACCAGTTTGTGGTCGGAAAGATGTTCAGCACCGAGACCACAGGCGTTTACTCGCTGGGGACGAGGCTGTCTACGGTGCTTTTCACCGACACGTTGGGCGCTGCTTTGCGGGTGATTTCACCCAGCATGCGGCAACATGTGGATGATCTGCAGCGCCTACGTGGCAGTTACCTGCACACCCAAAGTCTTGTTTGCCTGGTGTTTCTTCCGCTGGCCTGTGTCATCAGTGCCATCTCCGGACCTCTAATTTGGCTCGCGCTGGGGCCAAACTGGGTTGAGGTCACCAACGTGTTTCGTTTGCTGGTGATCGCCTTTTGCCTAGAAGCGGTGGGTGGGGTTGGCTTGTCCGTGGTGATGGCCACCCTCAACACCCGGCTGGCGTTTTACCGGGATCTTGCGTCGATTGTTACTCGGACCTTGCTCATGCTGATTGGGCTTTATCTGGACGGATTTCTGGGTTTGCTGGTTGGACGCACACTGTCTTCCTTGCTGGATCTGGTGTTTTACCAGGCGATTGCGGCGCGCGTGACGCAGCTGAGCGTGCTGACCCAACTGCTCAGCAACTGGCGCACCTTGACCGCTTGTCTCTTGGTGTATCCCCTGCTGTACATGCTTCCAACCCCAGCCTGGGCCTCCCAAGAGGCCAGCAGCATGTGGCAGGCATTGTGGCTGCTGATGCTGATTTGCCTTGGGCTGAGCGCACACGGCTTGGTGCAGGCGGTGTTGTGGTGGTGCAGTGGTTGCCCGCACAGCACAGAGCGCGCCATGTTCATTTACTTCAAACCTTCCAAAATCAGGCAGCACACGTGACACATTCAACCATTGCCTATCTGGTCAATCAGTACCCCAAGGTGAGCCACACCTTCATTCGGCGAGAAATCCTCGCGCTAGAATCCCTTGGCGTGAGGGTTGTGCGTTTGTCGGTGCGCGGCTGGGACAACCCCCTGCCAGACCCTGCGGATGCACTGGAGCGGAGCAAGACACGCTATCTTCTGAAACAAGGTTTGCCTGGCTTGTTGGCAGCGGCCTTGAAAACGTTGGTCAGGCAACCCAAGGCTTTTTGCAATGCGCTCGGCACCGCACTTCGCATGGGGCGACGGGCCGACCGTGCATGGCCCTACCATGTGGCGTACTTCTTAGAGGCCTGCAAGGCACTCTGGATGCTCCGGGCACAGGAGGTTGAGCATGTGCATGCACACTTTGGTGCCAACTCGGCCGAGGTGGCCATGTTGATTCGCTTGCTGGGAGGTCCCAGCTACAGCTTCACCGTGCATGGGCCAGAGGAATTCGATAAACCAGAGTTCATTCACCTTGCACAAAAAATTCAGCGCTGCGCCTTTGTGGTGGCCATCACCTCTTACTGCCGAAGCCAGTTGTTCAGGTGGCTTCCCCATGGCCAGTGGCACAAGGTGAAGGAGGTTCATTGCGGCATCGATCCAGATTTTTACAGCCACTTGCCGATGGGTTTTCCAACGCGTCCACAACTGGTGTGCGTGGGTCGACTGTGTGAGCAAAAAGGCCAATTGATCCTGATGGAAGCAGCTGCCCTCCTGCGTGACCGAGGGATTGCATTTGAGTTGGTGCTGGCGGGTGACGGCGAAATGCGTGCAGCAATTGAGGAACGCATTTCCACCCTGGGTTTGCAACACCACGTGCGGATCACCGGGTGGATTAGCAGTGCCCGAGTGCGCGAGGAACTGCTGGACGCACAGGCCTTGGTGCTGCCCAGCTTTGCGGAGGGTCTGCCCGTCGTTGTGATGGAGGCGATGGCCTTACGGCGGCCAGTGATCAGCACCTACATTGCCGGTATTCCAGAACTGGTGGAGCACGGCAAAAGCGGGTGGCTATGCCCCGCAGGCGATGTACACGCATTGGCAAACAACATGGCAGTGTGTTTGAAATCCCCCGTCAACATTTTGCAAACCATGGGGCAGCATGCTCAAGCTGCAGCGCTGCTGCAACACGACTCAATCCAGGAGGCGCGCAAGCTGGCCAATCTGTTTGTGCAATGCCGTCAACAAGACCCATCCAGATCAGGAGGCCAATCATGCTGATCTTTCAGGGTGCACTGATGTTGCTCACGGTGCTGCTGGGTGTGCCAGTGCTGTGGTTTGCTGCCCAGGTGTTTTACGGCTGTAGGCGCAGTGACCCGGCACAAGGCGTGACGCCTAGAAACAGGCCAACCCGGGTGGCGATTCTGGTGCCAGCACACAATGAGTCGGTTCACCTGTTGCCCACCTTGCATGCACTGTTGGCCGATGCGCAGGCCAACACCCGTGTGGTGGTGGTGGCCGACAACTGCACGGATGACACAGCAGCAGTCGCACGCGCAGCGGGCGCCGAGGTGATTGAGCGAGATGACCCCGGCAAACGTGGCAAAGGCTATGCGCTGGATTTCGGGATTCAACACCTGGCGAGTTGCCCGCCCGAGGTGGTGATTGTGATGGATGCAGACTGCTTGCCCGAGCAGGGGGCACTGGGTTGGCTGGCGGAGATGGCGCAAGGCAGACAAAAGCCAGTGCAGGCCCTGTATGTGATGAACAATCCTGGACGTGCTGGCTTGCGGGTGAAAATTGCCCAATTTGCCTGGTGCGTTAAAAACCTGGTGCGCCCAAGAGGCCTGCACCAACTGGGCTTGCCCTGCCAGTTGACAGGCTCGGGAATGGCCTTTCCATGGCACACCCTGCAAGCGGTTTCTTTGGCCAACGGGCATTTGGTCGAGGACATGCAATTGGGCATGTCATTGATTGCCATGGGGCATGGCCCGGTGTTCATGGAGCATGCGGTGGTGAGCAGCCAGTTTCCAAGCCAGGAAACGGGCTTGCAATCACAACGCACCCGCTGGGAGCATGGTCATTTGTCCATGATGATGAGCGAGGGCTTTCCGCAGATCTGGCAAGCGTTGCGGCATCGGAATAGCACGCTGTTCTGGATGGCGTTGGATGTCTGCGTTCCCCCATTGGCCTTGCTTGTTCTAAGCTTATTGTTGTGGACTGGCTTTGTGACCACAGTGGGTGTGCTGACTGCACAGTGGTGGCCGTGGGCCATGTCCATGGGTCTGCTGTGTGTGTTGGGGTTTGCGGTTGTTGTGGCCTGGATGAAATTTGGACGGGGCATGGTGTCTGCAATTGAGCTACTGTATGCCCCGTTATACGCCTTGTGCAAATTGCCGGTGTACGTCGGGTTTGTGGTCCGCAAGCAATCCGCTTGGGTGCGCTCCAAGCGGGATGGTGAAAACAGCTGACCAGGTTTATTCCACAGGGACCAATTGGGCACGCACTCGTGTGCCTTCGCCAATGCCACTGACGGCGCCCAAAATCGGGATGCCATCGACCATGGGCCAGAAGAAGCGGAAACTCTCGCCATTGCCCAAAGCGCGGGTGTTGAACTGCTCGGCGCCGCCACCCCAGAAGCGCAGGTAGGCCCGCCCGCCATTGGTGGACTCCACGCGAAATTCGTATTGCTTGCCTTTGACCGGGCGGGCCCACTGCACCCCGGAGAACACGCGTCCAGATGCATTCTCGGCCCACTCCTGTTTCACCGTGGCACCAAACTCGACGCTTTGTGCCAGGGTATTAAACACAGGCAGCACGCTGCTGCTGCGCACGTTGCGCCATGGCCCACGCATAGAAAGAATATTCAAGGGCGCTTGTGATGCGATGGCACGTCCGTGCCCATCCACCCAGCCATCGGCGGCCACCACTTCGCGCAAGGCCGCACGAATGCGTTGAAGGTCACTGGCCACCCTGGAGTTCCAGCCGCCTTCGTGCAAATTGAAGTCCGCGCCGTTGTCGACATAAATGTAAAAGGGGGTTCCCACATTGCGATCCACCACATAGGCACCGTAGGTTTTGAGGGTGTTGACCACCTTGCGCAGGGCCGCGTTTTCAATGCTAGAAGCGTCGAACGAGGGAGGCAACATGAGCAGAGCACCCGTGGGAATTTCACCAGAATTTTTGATGTATGACGTGTCGCCCGAGGTGGCGGGAAAAACATATTGCTCGGTGTTGGACATGCCATTGAACGTGAGTGACATGGCCAGAGCATGGTAGTACTGGCTCGCACCGTCGTTGATCTCGTGTTGGCGAATCAGCCCTGCCATGGACGGCACCGCAGCCGCACGTGCGCCCTGGAAATAATGTGCACCATCCCCCCACCCACGACCGTTTAATTTGGTCCACGCATACTGTGTGGCGGTCCATCGGCCATCCGTGGATTTTTTCAACTGAAAAAATGAATGAATCACACCCTGCTCGGTGTCCACGATGTCTGCATGGCCATCGGTTCCTGTGGCTGGCAAAACATCGGCTGGCCAACGGGGCACGGTGATGGAAGCAACATGTGCTTCTGCGTCAGGATTCCAGATGCCTGGACGATCGGCGGGGCCGTACACCACCATCGCAGAATCACCAGGCTGCGCCAGAAAGGCACTGGTGGAATAGTTGCCCGGACCCACCTTCGGAAAATAGCTGGACTCGGGGATGACTGTGGTGCCGAACACCACACGTTGTGGCCGACTGTTCCAAAGGGAGGTGGTCGCAAAGGGTCTTTCAAAACTTTCAAAAGCGGGCAACGCAAACGGCGGAGCCACTGGCGATGGCATCAGCGTGACCACCGCATCATCGCCGATGACTTGGCAATACCCACTGGATACGGACACTTGGCAAACGGGTGGGAGCGCTTGAGCCACATTGACGTTGGCCTGCACAGACCATGTTTGCAAACCCAAACACAGGCAAACCGCCCAGGGGAGGCGTTTGGGCTTGTGAAAGAAAGCGTAGGGAAGTGATGTGCTGTGCTGCATGGTTAAAGCCCCCTCTGAAAATGCCAGTCCTGCTAGGCAGTCTAAGGGGGCACTCCAAGGCAATAAATGGAAGAAAAGGGTTTAAATCCCATTTGCTCCTGCCATCACTTGGCCTCATAGTGCGTGTACGCACTCACCTCGCCTTGTTTTCCCACCAGCAAAACATCATAGGCATGGCGCTTGTGTGGCATGTCTGGATGTTCCATGCCAGGTGAGCCCATTGGCATGCCAGGCACAGCCAGACCAACAGCATCGGGCTTTTGCGAAAGTAGTTTTTTAATGTCACTTGCAGGCACATGGCCTTCAATGGCATAGCCTGCAATTTTGGCACTGTGGCAACTGCCGTAGTCTTGAGACATGCCAAGCGCTGCTCGGAATGCACCCGTGTCTTGCACATCATGGACCTTCACGTCGAAGCCGTTCTCGCGAAGGTGATCCACCCAGGCGCTACAACATCCGCAGGTCGGTGTTTTCCACACTTCAATGAAGTTCTCCGCGTGGGCCAGCTGGGCAGACACCTCGCTGTTGCTGCTTTTTCCGCATGCCGCCAATGCGAGGGATGCGCCAACCAGAATAGCCCAGGCACTGCGCTTGAATATTTGATGAACCATCATGATGCTTCCACGTCAAAACTTGTATCGATGTGACCTGGCAAGACCAGGCGCACGCAATCTTTCGGATTTAGAGGCCCAACACCCTCGGGTGTTCCCGTGTAGATCAAATCACCCGCCTGCAGGGTGAACACCTCACTGAGGTAACGCACAATGTACGGGATGGGAAACAGCATCTTGCGAATGTCGCCGTGCTGCTTCAGTTGTCCATTGAGGTACATCTGAAACTCCATGTGTTGGGGCTGCCCAATGTGATCTGCCGCAACGAAGGATGTGACGGTTGCGGCACAATCAAAGCCTTTGGCCACTGCCCATGGCAATCCACCTTTTTTGGCCTTGGTTTGCAGATCTCGCGCGGTGAGATCCAACCCCAAGCCGTAGCCAGCGATGTGCTCCAACGCATTGTCTTCTGCAATATTTTTTCCCCCTTTTCCCACCAGCAATACCAGCTCGGCCTCGTAGTGAACATCCGCGGAGTGTTTGGGCAGGCGGATGGGATGCCCAGGCATCAGCAAAGCGGAGGTGGGTTTGGTGAACACCACGGGATCTTCTTCCGGGCGATTGCCCAACTCGGCGATGTGCGCCGCATAATTGCGGCCAATGCAATAGATGTTGCGGACCTCGACTGCTCGGGTCTGGTCGGCATGCAGCGCAATGTGGGCCATGGACTCACCTCATTCAAACATGTGGATACCCTGATTGTACGCAAACCGCCTCATCCAAACAGACGAGCCGAATCCAATTGCGTTTGCCCGCGGGATTGGTCAAGATTCCAAAGAGGTGTTTTCAGGGTGCCAATCAACATGAATCTTTTGGTGGTGGATGATCATTTGTTGTTTCGGGAAGGGCTTAGGCACATTCTCGTGAGACTGGACAGGGCTGTGAATATTGTGGAGTGCGGCACGGTGAATGAAGCCCTTACCCTGAAAGCAGATCACCCTGTTTTTGACTTGGTTTTGCTGGACATGCAGCTGCCTGGCATGCAGGGATTGGCAGGGTTGATTGCCATTCAGGAGGCCTTTCCCACCAGCCCGATTGCCATGATCTCAGGGGTGGCGGACGAGCGTTTAATCGCCGAGGGCCTGCGTTGTGGCGCACAAGGTTTTGTCTCAAAATCAGGGAGCGCCGACGACATGCTGGAGGGGCTCAAAAAGGTGATCAACGGCGAGCAACACCGCGCCAATGGTTTTGAGTCAATGGCTACAGGTTCCAACCCAGCACAGGGCACCAGCACCCAGCATTACCACCTCACCCCGCGTCAAATCCAAGTGCTGGTTCAGTTGTGTGAGGGCCACTCCAACAAAGAGATTGGCCGCAAACTGACCATGAGCGAAAACACAGTGCGCTGCCATGTGGCAAGCGTTTTTAGGGCGCTCGGTGCGAAGTCACGCACGGAAGCTGCCGTGTTGGCCAAACGCAAAGGTTTGCTTTAAGTAATGCAGGCCGAACATAACTACCAAGTTGCAATTGGCCACGCCCAGGCAAAATTGCTGTTTGAGCACCTGCCCTTTGTTTTGGTGGGCAGTTTGGTGTCCAGCACTGGGGTGGTGCTCATCTTGGCGGGCTTGGTATCGATCAGTTCACTGCTCGCATGGGTGTCGATGATTTACACCTTGTGTGCAGTGCGCTGGTTGGTGCGCAAAAAATTCATGGCCCTGGGTGATACGTTTGATAGCGATGTATGGATACGCATGGCCACCGGCTTCACCGGCATGGCAGGCCTGGTGTGGGGCAGCATGGGCGTGCTTTTTTTTGTGGACGATCCCTTGGTGCTCATGACCCTGGTGATTGTGCTGGGCGGCATGACGGCGGGTGCCGTGTCTTCCCACAGTTGTTACCTACCCGCCTACGTGGCCTATGCTGTGCCCACGGTCTCGCCTTTTGCTGTTCGATGCATGTTGGAGGGCGGAAGTTTTTTTTGGGTCTTGGGCACCCTTTCGCTCACATTCATGGCCGTCAACATTTTGTATGGCCGCAATTTGCAGCGCAATTTCATGGAGACCATGCGTCTGCGGTTCGAGAATGCCGACCTGGTGCTGGCCTTGACTCAACAAAAGCAACTGGCCGAACAAGCCAGCCTCGCCAAAACACGTTTTTTGGCTGCAGCCAGTCACGATTTGCGCCAGCCTGTGCAAGCCATTGAATTGTTTGCCGACGTACTAGACCGCGACCTGCAGGGCAGCCCATCGGCCGCGCTGGTGGCTCGTATACGGGCGGCAGGCCGAGGCCTGGAAACTCTGTTGAATGCCCTGTTGGATTTTTCCAAAATTGATGCTGCGGCCATCACACCGGACAAACAGCATTTCCCCGTGCAAAGCTTGCTAGACGCACTGCACCGCGATTTCGGCTCTCAGGCGGAGCGCAAGGGGCTGGCGTTGAAAATCATGCCAAGCCGACTGTGGCTGTACAGTGACCCCACACTGCTGGAGCGGGTATTGCGCAACTTTTTGTCCAATGCAATCAAATACACGCCCGCCGGCCGCGTCACAGTGGGCTGCAAACGACAGGGGCAAGCCGTGCGCCTTGTGGTGATCGACACAGGACTGGGCATTCCCAAGCTTGCGCAAGCCAGCGTGTTCAAAGAGTTTGTGCAATTGGATAACCCGGAGCGCGACCGGGAAAAGGGCCTGGGCTTGGGTTTGTACATTGCTCAAAGCCTATCCAGATTGCTGGATCATCCCCTCGCCCTGCACTCTGTGGTGGGCAAAGGCTCCACGTTTGCGCTGACCGTGCCCCTTGGGATTGCCAATACAACTCCCATCATGCCCGCCACCGAGCAAGCCCGGGCAGACGCCCTGCGCGACAAAACAGTCCTGCTGATCGACGACGATCCGAATATTCGCATGGGGGTGACGGAAATGCTGGAACGCTGGGATTGCGCAGCGGTCACCGCCGAATCTGCCCATGAAGCCCTGGAGCTGATGCAAATCAGCGGGTTTGTGCCAGATGCCATTGTGGCGGACTACCGCTTACGCAATGAAGAAACGGGTGTGCAAGCCATTCAAGCCATCCAAGCACGCTGGGGTGCTGTGCCCGCAGCGATTCTGACGGGCGATACAGAACCGGACCGCATTCGTGAGGCAAGTTCTTCAGGTTACCCACTGGTGCACAAACCTCTGAGCGCCGCCAAATTGCGTGCCTTGCTGATGCACCTGTTGGAACAAAGGCAACCCAAAATTTAAATTCCAGGTTCTTTGAGGAAAGGACCAAAGCAGGTGCTGAGATCTGCCTGTTGGCACATCATGAATTTTTCCCCACTGTTGTGCATCACGATGTAATTGGTCGCCTTGTTGCCATTGGGCACCACATTGCCCATGCAGTCGGGTTGATTATTCACCTGCACCACCGTGTCTACCCAGGTGTAAAACCCACTGGCATCCGGGCGCAAGGCAATGTCATATCGAGTCTCTACAATTTGTTTCCCACTGAGGATCTTGACCGAGCCATCGGTGCGAATGTCGTACATTTCAAAACAGCTTTGCTCAGGCAAATTGATGCGCCAGGTGCCCACCAAGGGGTGATTGGGCGGCAAGGTGGTGTCGGCCAGAACGTGGCCACAAAATACGAATAAACCTGAGAAAAAAACATTGCGCAACATGAGGGCTCTCCTAGACTGCGGGAAGAGCATTGAGCATAACGCGAAATTTACAACTCGGCATCAAAAACAAGAAGCCCGGGAACCGCAAAGGTCACCAGGCTCTATTGATGGTCTACAACCAGGGGTTCCTCAGAAGGGAATATCGTCATCCAGATCGGCCACGCTCTGGGGGGCTTGGCGCTGAGGACTAGACCGCATGCCTCCGCCCGAAGAACGTGCGGGCGCTGGAGAGGACTCAAAGTCATCGCCGCCACCGTAGGAGCCGCCGCCACCGCCGCCGCCATCGCGACCACCCAAGAGTTGCATCTGGTCGGCCACAATCTCGGTGGTGTAGCGGTCTACGCCCTGCTGGTCCTGCCACTTGCGGGTTTTCAGGCGGCCTTCCACATAGATAGAGCGGCCTTTTTTGCAGTACTCGCCAGCAATCTCAGCCAAGCGACCGTACATCACCACCCGGTGCCACTCGGTTTCTTCACGCTTCTCGCCTGTG
Organism: Limnobacter sp.; assembly: GCA_036275215.1. Lineage (GTDB taxonomy): Bacteria > Pseudomonadota > Gammaproteobacteria > Burkholderiales > Burkholderiaceae_B > Limnobacter. The sequence goes on from DASUEF010000286.1 coordinate 37,922, forward strand.
TTTTTGTCTTTCCAGTTGCTGGAGGTGGCCAAGGCCAGATTAACCACGGCGCCACCGTCTGGCAGGTAACGCACATCGGGGTCTTTGCCGAGGTTACCCACCAGAATGACTTTGTTGACAGAGGCCATGAGTGAATTGCTCCTAAATGCTTGAATGAGTTGATGTGGGACTGGGGGATGCGGGCGTGGCACTGACACTGCGGGGCGGCAAAGCGGCGATGCCGCGCACCAACAAAAACCACAGCACCACCAGCAGCAACACGCCTTCGAACACGCCTTGTGCGCCCAAATGGCGGTATGCCAAACCACCCAGCGCGCCACCAGCAAAAAGCCCCAACGCTTGAGAAGTATTATATACACCCAAGGCCAAACCCCGGTGACTAAGCGGTGCCACTCGTGACACCCACGAGGGAAGCGTAGCTTCCAGCAAGTTGAACCCCACAAAATACGCCAGCAACAGTGCGACAACCGCCCAACCATGCTGATTGGCCAACACCAGCCCCAGCATAACAAGAGCCATCAGGACGATGGCAGCCAACTTGACCAGCTTGGTTTTGGCGTGTTTTTCGGCCCAGACCATGATTGGCACCATGAGCAGGAATGACCCCAACACGACCGGCAAATACACCTTCCAATGCTGGGCCAGGGGCAGATCGAGCCCCCTCACCAAGAGACTGGGCACCACCACAAACAAGGCCATTTGCGTGAGGTGCAAGGTAAAAATACCCACGTTGAGGCGCAGCAAATCGGGCTGCAGCAACACCGCTCGTGTGGCAGACCAACCACCTTGCAATTTGGGCACCTGCGCGTGCAAAGCAGGCCTGGGCAACAAATAGATCACCACGGCAATCGCCAACACGCTGAGGCTCCCGGTGAGACCAAAAAGGCCACTGAGGCCTATCCACTGGTACAACACGGGGGCCAACACCAGGGACAAGGCAAAGGTAACGCCGATGGATGCGCCAATCATGGCCATGCCCTTGGAGCGAACTTCATCCCGGGTGACATCGGCCAGCAATGCCGACAATGCCGCCGAAATTGCGCCAGCCCCTTGCAAGGCACGGGCCCACACCAACTGCTCCACCGTGGTGGCCACATAGCCCAGCCAGCACCCTGCGGCAAACAACAACAAGCCACCCACAATCACCGGCTTGCGGCCAATTCGATCGGAGGCCCAGCCCAAAGGGATCTGCATGCACGCCTGGGCCAAGCCATAAATGCCCATGGCCAACCCCACCAAACTGAGGTTGTCCCCACCGGGCATGCCTGTGGCGTGCAGGGCAAACACAGGCAGAATCATGAACATGCCGAACATGCGCAACGCATAAATGCTGGCCAGCCAGCCGGCTGCCCGGCGCTCGGCGGGCAACATGGCAAACGGATTGTTTGTGCTGGAAGAACTGCGCATG
>DASUEF010000287.1:0-13990 GCA_036275215.1 Limnobacter sp.
TATAATAGCAAAGCCTTTGGGCTTTACCGGGGCGCAGTGCCTGTGTTGGCACCAACATTGAAGTGAAGAGAGAAACATGAGTACCCAACCCAGCCGCGAATTGCAGACTTTCCCGAATCCAAACCCGGATCGCCCCTACCACGTGCACATCGAAGTGCCTGAATTTACATGCCTTTGCCCCCTGACAGGGCAGCCAGACTTCGCAACGCTGGTGATTGATTATCTTCCTCACCTCAAAAACGTAGAATTGAAGAGCTTGAAGCTTTACATGTGGTCTTTTCGGGACGAAGGCGCGTTTCATGAGGCAGTGACCAACAAAATTCTGGACGATTTGGTGACCGCCACAGACCCGCGCTACATGAAGCTCACCGCCAAATGGTACGTGCGCGGCGGCGTTTACACCACCGTGGTGGCCGAACACCGGCAAGAAGGCTGGAGCCCATTGCCCAAAGTGGAGTTGGACCAAATCTCCACCATGAACCCAACACGCGGATAAATAAACACTTCACCTTGGGTTAAGCACTTGAAAAACCTGGATAAATTACAGCCCTACCCCTTTGAACGCCTGCGTGCCCTATTCGCGGGCGTTCAGCACACGGGCGGGTTGCAACACATCAACCTTTCAATTGGAGAACCCAAACACCCCACGCCAGCCCTCATCAAACAGGCCTTGGTGGACAACCTCGACGGCCTGTCTATTTATCCAGGCACGCAGGGAGTGCCCGCACTTCGGCAGGCAATCAGCGCCTGGGTTCTGCGTCGGTTTGATGCACGCGTAGACCCCGAAACACAATTGCTGCCAATTTTGGGTTCCCGGGAAGCGCTATTTGCGTTTGCGCAAGTGGTGCTGGACGGTTGCGAACCGGACAGCCATGTGGTGTTCCCCAACCCTTTCTACCAAATTTACGAGGGTGCAACGTTTTTAGGCGGCGCAAGCCCGGTGTTTGTTAACATCCAAGCCAATGGCTTGCCTGACTTTCATGCCCTGCCTGCGGCGGTGCTGCAAAAAACCAAGCTCATGTACGTGTGTTCACCCAACAACCCCACAGGTGCGGTGTACACCCTGGAGGATTGGGAGAGACTCTTCGACTTGGCCGATGCCCATGGATTTGTAATTGCATCCGACGAGTGTTACTCCGAAATTTACATGGATGGCGACAAACCTCCGATGGGTGGATTGGAAGCTGCCAGCCGCTTGGGTCGCTCCGATTACAACAACCTCATTGTGTTTTCAAGCCTATCCAAAAGATCCAACGCGCCTGGCCTTCGGTCTGGCTATGTGGCTGGCGACGCAGATTGGATCAAGGCATTCTTGCGCTACCGTACTTACCATGGCTCGGCCATGTCCAACACCATTCAAATGGCGAGCATTGCCGCCTGGAATGACGAAGCGCACGTGGCTGAAAACCGCAGGTTGTATACAGAAAAATTCAAATCTTTCCAACAAATCCTAGCTGGAAAACTCAATCTTCAAATTCCAGAAGCTGGTTTTTATTTCTGGGCGAAACTCAACCAACCCGACACCGACTTTGCAAAACGCCTATTCCAGGAAACCCACGTCACAGTGCTGCCTGGTAGTTTTTTGGGTCGCAGTGTCGATGGCATCAACCCCGGCTCGCAACACATTCGAATTGCCTTGGTGGCCTCCAAGGCGGAATGTGACGAGGCGGCCCACAGAATCAAAAACATTCTCTGACACAGGAAACACCATGACCACCCATTACCAATCCATCATCGAAAACGCCTGGGAAAACCGTGCAGACATCTCTCCAGCCAAGGCACCCGCCGATGTGCGCGCTGCGGTTGCTGACACCTTGGAAAAACTGAACACAGGCGAACTACGCGTGTGCTCCAAGGAAAACGGCGACTGGGTGACCCACCAGTGGATCAAAAAAGCAGTGCTGCTCTCTTTCCGTTTGGAAGACAACAAACCCATGGCGGCTGGTGGCTTCACACAGTTCTACGACAAAGTGCCCACCAAGTTTGTTGATTACACCGAAGAAGATTTCAAAAAAGGCGGATTCCGCGTCGTGCCCCCTGCCGTTGCACGCCGTGGCAGCTTTATTGCCAAAAACGTGGTGCTCATGCCCAGTTACGTCAACATCGGCGCTTATGTGGATGAAGGCACCATGGTAGACACCTGGGCCACGGTGGGGTCTTGCGCTCAAATCGGCAAGAATGTACACCTCAGTGGCGGCGTGGGCATTGGTGGCGTGTTGGAACCCCTGCAGGCCAACCCCACCATCATCGAAGACAACTGCTTCATCGGCGCACGTTCTGAAGTGGTAGAAGGTGTGATCGTTGAAGAAAACTCCGTGATTTCCATGGGCGTTTATATTGGCCAAAGCACCAAAATTTACAACCGCGAAACCGGTGAGGTGACCTACGGCCGCATTCCTGCGGGGTCTGTGGTGGTGAGCGGCTCACTGCCCAGCGCTTGTGGTAAATACAGTTTGTACTGTGCGGTGATCGTCAAGCAGGTGGACGCCAAAACCCGTGCCAAAACCGGCATCAACGAACTGCTCCGCAACGCTGAATAAGCTCAAGAGATCGCCCCAGGATGACCGCCAAAGTTTACGGAATACCCAATTGCGACAGCGTGAAAAAGGCCTTGGCTTCCCTCAAAGCCCAAGGCGTGGAGGTTGCATTTCACGATTTTAAAAAGCATGGCGTGGATGCGCAGTTGCTGGACGAATGGATGGCCGCCTTTGGGGCAGACAAAGTGATTAACCGCAAGGGCACCACCTGGCGCGGCCTGGATGAGCAAGTTAAGGCCAGCGCTGACACGCTGGAGGGCGCCAAGGCCGTGTTGCTTGCGTACCCCTCGGTGATTAAACGTCCGGTGGTCGAATACCAAGGCCAACTCACCATTGGTCAAACCGATTTCAGCAAGGCCTGAGTACCCATGAAAAACGAACAGGCGTCAAACGGGCTGCCCGAACTGGGCGAGTTGCAGACCATGCGTGATTGGGTCCGTTACTTTGTGTCAGACATGCGTCGGCATGCCGTGTTTTTCGGGCATGGCAGCACCAACGCCATGGATGAAGCCATTTACCTGGTACAACATGCCCTGCACTTGCCCATGGGCGATGTGAATGCATTTTTGGATGCACGAGTCACCCAACGCGAAAAGCAAATATTGTTGCGCTATCTGAATGCACGCGTGGAGGAACGTAAGCCCGCCAGTTACATCACAAGCGAATCCTGGTTACAAGGCCATGCCTTCAAAGTTGATCCTCGTGTCATCATCCCGAGGTCATTTATTGCAGAGCTACTGTCCGATCAGTTAACCCCCTGGGTCAATGCCCCTGAACTGCCCATGCAGGTGCTGGACATGTGCACTGGTTCAGGCTGCCTGGCCATATTGGCAGCCTACGCATTTGAAGAGGCCGAAGTGGACGCGGTGGATTTGTCCGAAGACGCATTGCAAGTGGCGCGCGAAAACATTCAACTCCACCACATGGGCGGCCGCGTTCATGCCGTTGAATCGGATCTGTTTGAAGCACTGAAGGGCAAACAATACGACATCATCCTAAGCAACCCGCCCTACGTGAATGAACAGTCCATGCGTGCCCTGCCGCCCGAATATTTGCATGAGCCCCGCATGGCCTTGGCAGGTGGTGACGATGGCATGGACCTGATTGCACGTATCTTGAAAGAGGCGCCCAATCACCTAAAACCTGGCGGCTTGCTGATCATTGAACTGGGCAACGAACGCAACAATTTTGAAACCGCATTCCCAGACCTTGCCCCCATCTGGTTGGAAACATCTGCAGGCGACGAGCAAGTGTTTTTGCTGCATCGGGAAGACCTGACTTAACCCATGATTCAAATCACCCAGCTAGGCCTTGCACGTGGAAGCAAGGTGATTTTGCAGGGCGCTGACCTGTCGATATTTCCCCAAGAAAAAGTGGGCATCATCGGTCACAACGGCGCAGGCAAATCCAGCTTTTTTAGCGCACTCCTCGGTGAACTTCACCCAGAGCAAGGCAATATTGATTTGCCCGCCAGCTGGAAACTTGCTTGGATTGATCAAGAAGTAACTGACAATCACCTCACGGTGATTGACTTTGCGCTTCAAGGCGACCGCGCACTGAGCAATGTACGCGCTCGCATCGGCCAGGCCCAGCAACAAGGTGAAGACCACTTGCTGCCAGCCCTCTATGACGAACTGGACAACCTGGATGGCTACACGGCCGAATCTCGCGTGGCCAGTATCTTGCATGGCTTGGGCTTTAAAACCGTTGACCTACAACGCAAGGTGGGCGAATTCTCTGGCGGCTGGAAAATGCGGCTTAACCTGGCCAAAGTGTTGGGTTCGCGTGCAGACCTGATCTTGCTGGACGAACCCACCAACCACTTGGACATCGAGGCCGTGGTGTGGCTAGAACAGTGGATCCGGCAAGTGCCATGCACTGTGCTACTAATCTCCCACGACCGGGATTTTCTAGACGCTGTGTGTACGCACACGGTACACCTGCACAGCGAAGCCTTAACCAAATACACAGGCGGCTACTCGGCCTTCGAACGCGCCTACGCAGAACGGGCGGCACAAATCAGCCAAGCCAACAAAAAAGCCGCAGACGAAATGCAAAAATTGCAGCGCTTTGTCGACCGCTTCAAAGCAAAGGCCAGTAAAGCCAAACAGGCACAAAGCCGCGTAAAACGCCTCGAAAAAATCAGCTTGATTGAAACCCTGCAGGTGGAACAACGCATTGACATCCCGTTCCTAGAGCCGCACAAAAGCCCGGACCCTCTGGTGGTTTTAAACCGCGCCCACTGCGGCTACAACGGCGACGCCCCGGTGCTGCAAGGCATTTCGCTTGAGATTCGTCCTGGTGATCGGATCGGCCTACTGGGTGCCAATGGCAATGGTAAAACAACACTTGTGAAAAGTGTGGTGGGCCAGCTTCAGTTGCTGGGCGGCGAACGGGTGGAGGGCAAAGGCTTGGTATATGGCTACTTTGCCCAAGACCAAATTGAACAGCTCGACATGCAGGCCACTCCGCTGGAGCACATGGCCCGAGTAGACAGGCAAGCCAGCGAACAGCAACTGCGTGATTTTCTAGCCAAGTTTCACTTTCGGGATGACAAAGTGAAACAAGCGGTGGGCAGTTTCTCAGGGGGTGAAAAATCCAGACTCGCACTGGCTCTGCTGGCCTACCTGCGCCCCAACCTGTTGCTGCTGGATGAGCCCACCAACCACCTGGACATTGCCACACGGCAGGCGTTGGCCAGCAGTCTATTGGAATTTGAAGGGGCTTTGGTGATGGTGTCCCACGACCGTCACCTGCTGGAGAGCATCACAGACACATACTGGCGTGTACACGCTGGCACAGTGCAACCCTTTGATGGCGACCTAAGCGACTACGCAGATGTGCTGCGGCAGGAAGGCGCACAAAGCCATTCACTTGCTCAAACCGAGCGCTCCACTACACCAACACGCCAAGCCCAGCAAGACAGGCAACAAGCACACCAAAAACTGAAACAACTTAAAAACGAGCTTAAAAAGTTTGAACGTCAGATCGATCTAGTTCAGGCCACCCTGCAAACCCTGGATGCCAAATTGGCCAAGGTGGATTACGCCAACAGCGACTCAGTCATACAATCCGCCAAGCAATTTGCTGAACGCGACGCAGCTGCTCACCAGTTGGAGAACCTTGAAAATGCAATGCTTGAAGCCATGATGGAAGCAGAGGCGCTAGAGGCGCAACTCGGCCTGGCCTAAGCATCCACAACACCCTGTTCAGCGAGCAATTCAAGCCACAACGAGCGATCAAAGCACGGCTTACCTGCCGGTGGATCGTCCACCAGGCTGACAAGGTTTTCCTTAAAGAGTTTTCTTCGCCCTGCCCCACTGATTTCGCAAAATTTGGCACGCACATAGGTCCTTACAATGTCAGGCAAGGTTGGCCATTCCGATTGAAGATGCGTTGCAAAATCCTCGCCCAATACCTCCTCAAGCAATTCACCACTCTTGGCGCCTCTTAAGGTTTGCCCATTGGACGCCTCTTGATAAGCAAGCTCCACCAAACCGAGTTGACATTGCAACAGGAGGAGCGATTGTTCATTAAATGCTTCAATCATGCTGTTGCGCGATGCAACCAAGGCACTGTAACTTTCAGGCAGTTTCCAAGCGGCCATGCTGGATCGTTGCAAGGCACCCAAGGTGCGCTGAATCGCTTCATCACCACCTAAAATCGCCTCAGGCACAGCCGCCCCCGGTGCATGATCCAACAGGAAAGTGGATGCGACTGCACTGTCTGGCGTATAAAAAGACTCCAGTACTCTGTTGGCCAAAGGCGTGCCCCCTTGGTCCTCTTGAGGCAATTCAAGAACCGAAGACTCCACGTTTTCAGCACTGGCATGCAAAGGTGCCTGCCCATCGGGGTGAACAGCCGGCTCTGTGCGCGGAGCAACCCTGGCATGAACTCTAGCACTCAATCGTCGACGGCGAATCCCCCAAAATGCCAAGCCGGATAAGGACAATACAAGCGAGCCAACAACACCCAATTGCTGTAGCGGCAGAGAATTCGACATGGTTGTGTCAACACTCCAGTCTGCGTCTGACGATGCTTCTGGGTAATCGGACATCGCAGCCTGTGCCGATGCCAATTCAATGCGCTCTGTTGCTGAGTCCAAAGCATCCTCTCCTGGCCCATCAATTGACGGCCCGTCAGCCAGGTTTGGGGATGATTCAGGCTTGTCATTAAGCTTGGGTATACTCGGAGCACCGCCTTGGTGGGCGGGCATCAGCGGCTTAGGCGCTTGGCGAGACTGTGCAAGCAGCGTCGAATGCCCGAAATCAAATTGCCTTTTGGGATTGACGGACTCCGGGACCAGGTTTTGATTTGCACTCGATGCACGCTCTGCAGGATCAAGAAAAACTGTCCATTTGTGTTCAAAGGTGGCCAAGGGGCAGTGAGACTCTACCTCCAACAACAAGGACAGATCGCCCAAGGGAGACGGTCCATCGAAAAAAATCTCCCCCACTCCTGGACCCAATCTCACAAATTGAGCTCTGAGTGGAACCGGCTCTTTCCCCAGTTCCAGCGCATATTCCTCCATGCCTGCAAATGGTCGAATCCGGGCTTTCAAACAAACCTCTCTCAGCTGCCCAGCCTGATCGTCGTTGAGCCCACTGACCTTGCTGCTCAACTTCAGCGGCTGCCCCTGAACCCCTTTCCCATGAACAGGCCCCAAAACAATGGCCTGAACATTCCCCACCGATGACAGACCGATGACTGCCACCAGCCACATCTGAAAGAATGCGCTGACCTTCATGAGACTTGCCACTCCAGACAAACGAGATGATCCAAGCTTACTCAGGGCTTGGGGTGTTGAGGTATCCTAGAAATGACCTAGCACAAACGTGGTAGGCGCCTCATGATCACAATCTAGAATGACTGTTCTTATCAAGTGAAGCTGCCTTCAGTAAACTACGGGCAGCTTAAAAAATACAAAGACGGGAGACCACGCTATGGCGAACATCGCCACTTTTCTTCAGCAACACGAGAACACCCCCAATCGTGTGTTGTACCGGCAGTTTCTAGACAACGAATGGGTGGACTTCAAAGCCCGTGAAATGATCGATCTGGTTCGCAGCTGGCAAGCATTTTTCCGATCCATGGGCCTGCAAAGAGGCGACCGTGTGGCCATTTGCCTAAAAAATGGTGTGCATTGGGTTGCGCTTGACCAAGGGGCACTCGCCATGGGACTGGTATCGGTGCCACTGTATGTAGACGACAATGCTGGCAATATTTCGTATTGCATTGAAAACTCTGGAGCAAGAGCAGTGGTGGTCGAGAATGACCGGATTGGCCGTAACCTGCTCAAAGAAGGTCTAAAAGACGTGCGGATTCTTTCGTTGAGATCCGAACTGGAAAAAGCCTCTGATGGAATAGAGAATGCCAATCTGGTGCTCAAAGGATTGGAAAAGAAACTTGAGCCACTGGAACTGCTCGACCTAGAACAGGACACCTTGGCCACCATTTGCTACACCTCCGGCACCTCCGGACGCCCCAAAGGCGTGATGTTGTCTCACAAAAACGTGATTTCCAACGTGGACAGCTGCTTTCAACTCGACATTGCCAAGCCCGATGACGTGTTTCTATCGTTCCTGCCCATGTCGCACATGTTTGAACGCACTGGCGGCTACTATCTGCCACTGCGCGTGGGCGCAAAGGTGATCTATGCCCGCGGCATCAACCAGTTGCCAGAAGATTTAGCAACTCAGGCACCCACCGTGCTATTTGCTGTGCCTCGTATTTTTGAGAAGTTTTACGGACGCATCCAGTCATCTGTCAAAGACTCGCGATTCAAACGCAAGGCATTTGAGAAACTTGTGGATGTGGGTTGGCGCATGGAACAGGGTAAAGGCGGCATTGTCGATCACTTCCAGCTTCCTCTACTGCGCGCCAAGGTCGCGCAACCCATACTTGAGAGGCTTGGTGGACGTCTAAGGTTGGCGGTTGTTGGCGGGGCTGCATTGGATAGCACCATCGCCAAAGCTTTTATTGCCATGGGCCTGCCTATTCTGCACGGGTATGGCATGACCGAGGCTTGTCCCGTTATCTCGGTCAACCGTCCAGAGGGCAATGTGCCCGAATCCGTAGGTCCAGCCCTGCCCAATGTCGAAGTAAAGCTTGGGGACAACGACGAACTGCTCGCACGTGGCCCCAACATCATGCTGGGCTACTGGCACAACGAAGAGGCAACCAAGGCCGCAATTGACACCAATGGCTGGTTGCACACGGGCGATGTGGCAGAAATCAAAGACAAAAGGATTTATATTCGAGGTCGAATCAAAGACATCATGGTGTTGTCCAACGGTGAAAAATTTTCACCTCAAGACGCCGAAACCGCAATCATTGGGGACGATATATTCGAACAGATCGTACTTATTGGTGAAGGGCGGCCATTCATCGGCATGATTGCCGTAACCGCCAACTCCAATGAAAAGGAGTTGATTAAGCGGGCGAATGATCGCTTACAACATTTGCCCCGATACATCCGCGTGCGCAGAATCATCACCACAAAAGAGCCATGGACCGTCGATAACGGACTGTTGACTCCGACACTCAAGGTTAAGCGGGTGAAAGTGATTGAGGCATTCAAAGACCGAATTAACGACCTGTACGCCGAGGGCATGGCTGACTAAAAAAAACCGCCGAGAGGCGGTTTTTTATTATTCTCCGGGCAAATCATCTGCCTCGTAACTGTCGCTTCCAATCCGAGCCAAAAAATCCGCCGCACGGTCTGGCGGTGGGCATGTGGATCGCAAACCATCAATGAAAGTGAACAATTCTTCGGGGATGTTTTGCCACATGGGGTCTAGCACCACGTCAATGCCTTCGTGCCGCAACAATTCAGCGGCACTAGAAAACGCCCCATCCCCAGTGAGCAAAACCACTTGCTGTACCTGGCGTTTATAGGCCAAAGACGCCAAATCCACTCCCATTCGAAGCTCGATTCCTCTGGGACAAGCATCCGGCGTGAAATCCTCATCCGCCAAATCATCCACGGTGATCCTCTTGCCCAGGAGGTCTGCAAGTGCGTCTTCGTTCAGCTTCCAGGTGTCTGCCTCGCGAGGCTCCCCCAATTTAACTGCCAATTTGCGTTTGCGCTGTAATTGGCGCTGAAACGCGGCACGAAACTGACCCTCTTTGGACTTCGACAAATCAATTTGCTGCCTCGATACGGGCAAAGTGACTTTTTGGGTAAATACGGGCGAGTCGTAAAAGAAAATGCGGAACAGGTGCCGCTTGGGTTGATTGCGTTCGAACAGATGCGCGGCAGAAAGCCTCCACACCAAATCCGCCATCACTTTGGCGTCGTGATGCACCGAGCTGGGGAATATTTGACGAATTCGACGAATGAAAAACGGGCCGTCCACCAAGATCGCAGTAAGCATATAACCCTTTGATATATATAAATAATATTACTAATAAATCACTTAAAGACGAGAACGGAAATAAAACTCCAAAGATATCCTACCATCGAAATGCCGTCAAAAATAGCGATACCTGCAACCATTAAGAGGGAGTTAAATCACCCTCTTATAAGTATTTTACTTACAATGATTTTGGCTTGTATTGAATTTATTGATTTGTCAGGAATTATTGCCCCTGGAGGATGATTTGAGTCAAACAAAACACCCGAGTTTGTCGAGAGATGCTGTGGCACCGCAATACTGGCTCTACATTTTGTCCAATGCGAAGCCAAACGGTCCGCTGTACCTTGGGGACACCACCGATTTGATTGCTCGGATGGACGAGCACCATGCGGGTCTCAGAAGAGACTACGCGCACTACCATCGCCTGGATCGCTTGGTCTATTTTGAAGTTTGGGACGATCTCGACAAATTCAATGCCAGACTAAGACGTGTTCGCAACTGGCCTCGTGACATGCGACTCCTCTTGATCGAATCACTCAATCCAGATTGGGAAGACCTGCAGGCCCGGCTACGAGAACAGATCGGAGACGAACTCAAATCCATGGAACAAAACGAGGAAAAAGCCGCATAATCAAGATTGTGAAAAATGTGTCATCCGGTTAAACCGATGAAACGTTTTACGAGCTGAAACTTTTTGACGTGCACCGTGCACAAAAGCTCAAAGTCCCGTCGGGGGGCTAAAAAGTAGTAGGCTCACTCTGAATCTGTTTGCATTCAGGGCCAGTAAAACAAAAAGTAGTCAATCTGTTTAATCAGGAGTGCAACATGAGTTCTATCGCAGAGCGCTTGACCCGGTCTTATTGCCTGTTTCACTGGCTTCAGGTCAAACCCATTCCTGATCAAATTCGCAATAGCGTCGCCTACAGCACCCTGGAGCAAGAACTACTGGCTCTTAAAGTAAAACCTGAAGATCTTGCTGCAGTGGGAACTGATGTAACGGACAATTTCGAAGAATCCAGGCTGGCTTTCATGGTCAGATACAGCGGCCTCACTTGGTCAACCTGTTCAATTTTCTGCGATGCCATCGAAAACAGCACATGGTTACAAACCGGCACCCCCTTGCTGGTGCAGTTCACGGGCCTGGATGCGGCAGGTCAACCTGGTCTGCCAAAACTGGCGCTTGGGGATTTCATGTTTCTCAAACCCACCAATGTGTGGATTGATAACAACCGGGTGGTCTCTTTCACGGTGCGTTGGAACAAACACGAAATTCGACGCATGGAGCGATTCATTCGCTTGGCATCAGCCCGTCACGGGCTAGAAGCCACCGTGAGCAACATCGCTCAGAGTGAAAAGTTCATCGCGGCCATCAAGGCCACTGTGGGCGCGCAGTAAGACTCAGAAGGCTGTCGCCTTGGCAGCAGCCTTCTTGTACATCAAATCTTAAGAATAGAAACTCCTCCCATATAGGGCTTCAGTGCCTCTGGCACAAGCACCGAACCATCGGCTTGCTGGTAATTTTCCAGCACAGCGACCAATGTGCGCCCAACAGCAAGACCCGACCCGTTGAGGGTGTGAACAAACTCGGTCTTTCCTGCTTCGTTCTTAAATCGGGCCTTCATGCGTCGGGCTTGAAAGCCCTCGCAATTGGAGCAAGAAGAAATTTCTCGGTATTTGTTTTGTGCTGGCAACCAAACCTCAATGTCATGGGTGCGGCTGGCACCAAACCCCATATCGCCAGTGCACAGCACAATCACGCGATATGGCAAACCCAGTTTCTGCAGGATGGTCTCTGCATGTTGAGTCATCTCATCCAGTGCGGCGTAAGATTGCTCCGGGTGCTCAATGCGCACCATTTCCACTTTGTCAAACTGATGCTGACGAATCAAACCTTTAACATCTCGACCGTAACTGCCGGCTTCGGAGCGAAAACACGGCGAATGTGCAGTCATCTTGATCGGCAAGTCATCGGCTTTTAAAATTTGATCAGCCACCAAATTGGTCAACGTCACCTCAGCCGTTGGAATGAGGTATAGCGATTCGTTGGCCCCCTCCTCGCCCTCTTTCACGCCGCCTTTTTTGACCGAGAATAAATCATCGGCAAATTTGGGCAGTTGGCCAGTGCCTTGCAAGGTTTGCCCTCGCACGATATACGGTGTGTAGTGCTCGGTGTAACCATGTTGTTCGGTGTGGGTGTCCAACATAAACTGGGCCAGCGCACGGTGCAGCCGGGCAATTTGGCCTTTCAGCACGGCAAAACGTGAACCCGACAGCTTGGCCGCGCCTTCAAAATCTAGCCCAAGCGCTTGCCCAAGATCGGCGTGATCCTTCACCTCAAAATCGAATTGGCGGGGTGTGCCCCAACGGCGCAATTCAACGTTGTGCTCTTCACTTGGCCCCACGGGCACTGAGTCGTGGGGTAGATTGGGAATGTTCAGCACAAACGCATGGAGTTCTTCCTGCAAAACCGCAAGTTCAGCTTCATTGGCTTTGAGTGCCTCACCCAGTCCGCCCACCTCGGTCATCACGGCCGACACGTCTTCACCCTTGGCTTTTAATTGGCCAATCTGCTTGGACAAGGCATTCCGCTTGGCCTGCAACTCTTCGGTGCTGGTTTGAAGGGCCTTGCGTTTGCCCTCCAAGGCATTGAATGTGGCGGTGTCCAAGGTGTAACCACGGGTGGCCAAGCGTTGCTGTACGGCGTCTAGGTCTTTGCGCAGCAGTTGAATGTCTAACATCGATGAGGAGTCCGGTGTTTTTAGATGGGTTGGGGTTTAGAACGTGATGGTACTAAATTCAACCCGCCGGGGACAGCGGGCGAAGGGCGAGTGCGCTTATTTTTTGGTGGAAACCTGGGTGTTGCGGTTTGCCAACCAAGCCATTTTCTCGGCAATTTTAATCTCCAACCCTCGGTTGGTGGGTTGGTAATACTGCGGCGCACCTGGCATGTCATCCGGCCAGTAGCGTTCGCCCGCGGCATGGCCATCCGCCTCGTCGTGTGCGTAACGGTAACCCTCCCCATGGCCCAACTCTTTCATGAGTTTTGTGGGTGCATTGCGCAAATGCATGGGCACTGGCAAAGAGCCCGTCTGCTTCACGTGCGCCATGGCCTGCTTGTAAGCGCTGTAACCCGCATTGCTTTTGGCTGCAATGGCCAAGTAGATCACACACTGGGCCAAGGCCAACTCACCTTCTGGGCTCCCCAAACGCTCGTAGGTTTGTGCAGCCTCATTGGCAATCGCAAAGGCCCGAGGGTCGGCAAGCCCAACATCTTCCCAAGCCATGCGCACAATACGCCTAGCCAAGTAACGTGGATCGGCACCGCCATCGAGCATCCGGCAAAACCAATACAACGCGGCATCTGGATCAGAGCCGCGAACTGACTTGTGCAGCGCCGAAATTTGATCGTAAAAAGCGTCCCCGCCCTTGTCGAAGCGACGAATTTGGCTGGGTGCAATTTGAACCAAAAAATCCAATGTGATCTGGTTCAAACCCGCATGCTTGGCCTGGGACATTGCAATCTCAAGCAAATTAAGATAGCGGCGTGCATCCCCATCCGCATGCGCTACCAGGGCAGCTTGTGCATCTTCAAACACCGACATTCCCATGCCAATGTCGTGTTGTACTCGGGCCAGCAACTGGGCAAAATCGTCTGCGTTTAGGGCCTCAAGCACATACACCTGCGAGCGGGACAGCAAAGCCGAATTGACCTCGAAGGAGGGGTTCTCGGTGGTGGCGCCAACAAACGTAACCAGGCCCGACTCCACAAAGGGAAGCAAGGCATCTTGCTGAGACTTGTTGAAGCGATGAATTTCGTCAATGAACAGAATGGTGGCCTGCCCTGTTTTGGCGAAGACCGCCGCCTGATCCACGGCGGCACGAATGTCTTTGACGCCGGAAAGCACAGCAGACAAGGCAATGAATTGCGCATTGGCGGCGTTGGCAAGCAGCCTAGCCAAGGTGGTTTTGCCCACGCCTGGAGGCCCCCACAGAATGAGGGAATGCAACTTACGCTGTTCAAAAAGCACAGAAAGCGGTTTGCCCGACCCCACCAAATGGCGCTGCCCCACCACTTCACCCAATGTTTGCGGACGA
>DASUEF010000288.1:0-4843 GCA_036275215.1 Limnobacter sp.
CCATCGCGGCTGTGTTGGAAAATCAGAATCCCCGATTCGCCTGTTGGGCCTTTATTGGTCAAGAGGTGACCGCTACTCGATAGCAGACCGCTTGAGCAGTCGTTTACCAACAGGGCTCGCTGACCATTTTCAACAGCCTGCACCGGCCAATAAAAAGCTTGCGCATCGCAAGCGTGTTGCTGGCAAGCCAACTCTGCGTTGTTGACTCGCACCGCATATACGCAGCGTTCGGCACCCCCATCTGTCTTTTTTCCCAGCAACAAAAATTCGGGGTGAATATTGGAAAGCTGCGTGATTGAATGAACAGGCGATTCCGATGATTTGCCGCAGCCGATCAATGTGAATAGTGCAAATAGCGGTATGGCGATGTGGTGAGAATTCACTTGCATACATTCGCTCGCGGACACAATAGAGAATCAAGCAATTTCGTACAGTCCTGTAGGTCGCTTCGTCTCAAGTAGGGCAGGTTGTTCACATTTGTCAGGGCCCCCAAAGCGCCTCCCGAAAAATGTTCAATATGCAGCATCGGATGGAGCCCCTTGCCCAAATTGCCAATTTTTCCGATGCGCTGACCAGCCTCTACCACGGTCCCCACACCGGGGATACCTTCGGGTGAAATTTCGCCAGTGGGTATGAATCTGGGCTGAGCGAGGGAAGTACCACGGCGATTCACAGAAATAGCTCAAAACCAGCCGCTGATTCGCAGCAGCCAATTTCAAAATATTTTCTGCTTTACTCCAAAATTGCTTGCCGCTTTTTGCCAATCAGCTTGGCGGCAATAATTCCAATTTCGTAAAGCACACAAATTGGAATGGCCAAAAACAACTGCGACAGCACGTCGGGTGGCGTCACAACGGCTGCAATCACAAAAGCAGCCACAATCACATAGCCCCTGGCTTCCACCAGTTTCTCGACGGTGACCACGCCCATGTACACCAACACCACCACCACGATGGGCACCTCAAAAGTGAGGCCAAAAGCCATGAACATGGTGAGCACGAAATTGAGGTAGGCCTCAATGTCTGGCGCTGGCGTGATGCTCGCTGGCGCAAATTCATTGATGAAGGCAAACACCTTGCCAAACACAATAAAGTGACAGAAAGCAATGCCGATTAGAAACAACATGGTGCTGGAAAAAATAATGGGCAGCGCCATTTTTTTCTCGTGTTGGTACAGGCCGGGCGCAACAAAGGCCCAAGCCTGGTAGAGCGTGAAAGGCAGCGACATCACGAAGGCGACCATGGCAGTGAGCTTGACGGGCACCATGAAAGGCGCGATCACCCCGGTGGCAATCATTTTGGTCCCCTCGGGCAACGCACCTTGGATGGGCTGGGCCAGCAAATCAAAAATTGGCCCCGCACCGGGGTAGGCCATCAGACCCGCAAACACAATCAGAAAGCCAACCAGGGCGCGCAGCAGGCGATCCCGCAGTTCGACCAAATGGCTGACAAAATTCTCTTGAGTACTCATGGCCGGCACACTTTATTTGTTGGAGGAAGCTTGCGCATTCGCGCTGCTATCCTGAAGTGCCCGGGCAGGAGACGGCTGGGCTGGGCCAGCGGCCACACTGGGGTTGTCTTTTTCCAGTTCAGCGATGTCGTCTTCGATCGCCTTCACCGACTGATTCAAGCTGCTTTCGGTGTCACGCAAGGTGGTTTGAACGTCGCTTTCCACCTTGCGGGCCGTGGTTTGCATCTCGGCCTGCAGTTTGCGCAACTCCTCAATTTCCATTTCCCGGTTGATCTCGGATTTCACATCGCTGACATACCGCTGCGCCTTGCCCAACAGGTGCCCCACAGTGCGGGCCACCTTGGGCAATTTTTCAGGCCCGATCACCAGCAAGGCAACCACACCGATGATCAGAAGCTCGGAAAACGCAATGTCAAACATGCAAACTGCCGCTTAAGGGGGTGTGGATCAGCTGGAAGATTTCTCTTTGGCTTCTACGTCGATGGTGTCTTTTTTGGCACCGCTGTCGGCGATCTTGGCCGCATTGGGATCGGCTTCGGCAGAGCCCTCTTTCATGCCGTCTTTGAACCCTTTCACAGCACCCCCCAGGTCTGAACCAATGTTGCGCAGTTTTTTGGTGCCAAACACCAACATCACGATGACCAGCACAATCACCCAGTGCCAAATGCTAAATGAACCCATGTTAATGCTCCTTGAATGTGTTTTGCCTGGTGCCGCTTAACGCGGCAACATCATGCCCAATGGTTTGTCGCCGCCCAGGATGTGTATGTGAAGATGATACACCTCCTGACAACCTACTCTGCCTGTGTTCACCACAGTACGAAATCCGTCTGTGCAACCCGCTTGCTTGGCCAGCGTGCCTGCCAACTGCATCATTTTGCCCAACACTGGAATGTCTTCGGGCGCTGCATCGGACAGGGTGGGGATGTGCTTTTTGGGAATGATCAAAAAATGCACAGGCGCCACCGGGTGAATATCGTGAAACGCGAGGATATCCTCGTCTTCATACACTTTTCTGCTAGGGATTTCCCCAGCGACAATCTTGCAAAAGATGCAATCGGACATGCCCTACTCCTTGTTACGGTTCGCCTTTTCTTCCAGTCCAGACAAACCCATGCGCCGGTCTAGCTCCGCGAGCACGTCAGCAGCGCTCAAACCGTGCCAACCCAGCAGCACCAAACTGTGAAACCACAGGTCGGCGGCCTCAGCCACCACCTTGGCCGGGTCTTGGTCTTTGGAGGCCATCACCAGCTCACAGGACTCCTCCCCAATCTTTTTTAGAATGGCATCTTGACCCTTGCTGTGGAGCTTGGCCACATAAGACCGTTCTGGATCGCCCTGTTTGCGGGCTTCAAGCACATCGGTGAGGCGCTCGAGCAGGTCCCCTGACCTTGGTTTGGGGTCTGTCATGTTGTTTGCAATTCCTATGGTTTGCCGTACATCTCGGAAGGGTCTTTGAGCACGGGGTCTTTGGCCACCCAGTGGGGCTTGCCTGCCTGCGCCCCTTCCAGTGCGTAATAGAAACAGCTTTCACGGCCCGTGTGACAGGCAATGCCACCCAACTGCTCCACCATCAGGATGAGCACATCGCCATCGCAATCCAGACGAATTTCTTTCACCCGCTGCTGATTGCCGGATTCTTCACCTTTGTGCCAGAGCTTACCGCGTGAACGTGAAAAATACGTTGCAAAACCAGTACTGGCCGTGATTTCAAGGGCCTGTCGGTTCATCCAGGCCACCATCAGCACGCGTTTGCTTAAGTGGTCTTGTGCCACCACATTGACCAAGCCCTGCGCATCAAACTGAACGCTGTCAAGCCAGTTGTCGGTGATCACCACGTCTTTGCTCATGGGGTTTACATCCTGACCACAATGCCGGCTTGCGCCATGCGTTGTTTGGCCTGTTGTACGGTGTACTCGCCGTAGTGAAATATGCTGGCAGCCAGCACTGCACTGGCCTTGCCCTGAATAACGCCATCCACCAGGTGGTCCAGGTTGCCCACACCTCCACTGGCAATCACCGGGATGGTCACAGCCTCGGACACGGCTCGGGTGAGTGGCAAATTGAAACCGATTTTTGTGCCGTCGCGATCCATGCTGGTGAGCAGTATTTCGCCCGCCCCGCGCGCCTGCATGTGGCGTGCCCATTCAATGGCGTCGAGCCCAGTGGGTTTGCGGCCACCATGGGTATAAACCTCCCAGCCCGGTTCGCCGTTGGCTTTGGCCTTGGCATCAATGGCCACCACAATGCATTGCGAACCATACTTGCACGCCGCATCGCTCACCAAATCGGGATTGGTCACTGCCGACGTGTTGATGCTAATTTTGTCGGCACCTGCGTTGAGCAGGCGGCGAACATCCTCCACCTTGCGCACCCCACCACCCACGGTCAACGGAATAAACACCTGGCTGGCCACCGATTCAATGACGTGCAAGATGAGGTCTCGGTCATCGGACGATGCCGTGATGTCCAAAAATGTAAGCTCGTCTGCTCCTTGCTCGTTGTAGCGCCGAGCAATCTCGACAGGGTCACCCGCGTCGCGAAGCTCTACAAAATTGACCCCTTTGACCACCCGGCCTGCGGTCACATCCAGGCACGGAATGATTCGGCTTGCAAGCATCAGTAGGTCTTTCCGTTCAGTTCGTCGGCCAAAGCCTGACCCTTGCCGAAGTCGAGCGTGCCTTCGTAGATGGAGCGGCCGCAAATGGCACCCATGATGCCTTCTTCTTCAACCGCACACAGTTGGCGAATGTCGTCCAGGTTGGTGATGCCCCCGGAGGCAATCACGGGGATGGTGAGCGCGTTGGCCAAGCGAACAGTGGCCTCGATGTTGACGCCCCCCAACATGCCATCCCGGCCAATGTCGGTGTAAATGATGGCTTCAACGCCGTAGTTTTCGTACTTCTGGGCCAGGTCGACCACATCGTGACCAGAAATCTTGCTCCAGCCATCGGTGGCGACTTTGCCCTCTTTGGCGTCCAGCCCCACAATGATTTGCCCCGGAAATGCCCCGCAAGCGTCGTGCAAGAAGCCTGGGTTCTTAACGGCGGCAGTGCCAATGATCACGTAACTCAAACCATCGTCCAGGTAGCGCTCAATGGTGTCTAGGTCGCGAATACCGCCCCCCAGTTGGACGGGAATCTGCCCGCCCACGGCGTCCAGAATGTCGATGATCACCCCCTCATTGACAGGCTTGCCCGCCACCGCACCGTTGAGGTCCACCAAGTGCAACCGCCTTGCCCCCGCTTCCAGCCACTTCATGGCCATTTCCACAGGGTCGGCCGAAAAAATGGTGGCGTCGTCCATATTGCCTTGTTTGAGGCGTACACATTGACCGTCTTTCAGGTCGATCGCTGGAATGAGTAACATGAGA